>NZ_JAACYW010000041.1 GCF_015356825.1 Catenulispora rubra
CCCATACCCAACCCTCCGGCCGCCCAGACCTGCCCGGGGAGTCCGGATGACGCCGCCGGCGGCTTCCAGGCACGCCATCCATGCGGCCGCCTCGCGACCGGCCTCGTCCGCGCCAAGCGCGCGGCCCGCGCCACAGCGGTTAGCCATGGTCTTCGGGCCCTGAACCCGAGCCCGAGCACAGCGCCCGCACCCCGCCCGCACCGTGCACGCAGGCGTCTTCGCCGACCGCGAAGCCGCCCGGGCCGTTCGGCCGGCGAGCGGACGTCCCATCCACCCCACCCAAGGAGAAGCACCCGTGAGACCAAAACCGCTCCGCCGGGCAGTCATCAGGCTCCTGGCACCGATCGCGGCCATCAGCATGGTCGGCGCCATCACGTCGCAGGCCTCGGCCACCGGCGCCGCGACCCCTGCCGACGTTCTCAGCTTCCTGCACCAAATCAGCGGGAACCACACCGTCAGCGGCGTCCACAACAAGGAACCGCTGGCTCAGCCCTCGCAGTACACCGCCCAGGCACACTCCATCACCGGTGCATGGCCCGGCTTGTGGGGTGGCGAACTCGGGTTCACCGCCACCGACATCGCCAACCGCCAGACCATGATCGACCAGGCGAAGACCGAGTGGGCCAACGGCTCCCTCGTGAACCTCACCTGGCACATGTGCCGCCCGGATGTCGCCACCTGCGACTTCAACGGCGGCATCAACGGGGCATCACTGTCGGACTCGGAGTGGAGCCAGCTCATCACCAACGGCACCACCTTGAACAACGACTACAAGGCCAAACTCGACACCGCCGTTCCCTACGTGCAGCAGCTCAAGGACGCCGGGATCCCGGTGCTGTTCCGGCCGCTGCACGAGATGAACGAGGGCTGGGCCTGGTGGGGCGGGCGACCCGGCCCCACCGGCAGCGCCCGGCTCTACCAGATCACCCACGATTACCTGCTGTCCAAAGGCCTGACCAACATCATCTGGGTCTGGAACATCAAGGACGTGTCCGGCGGATCCGGCTCAGCGGCCAGCTACTACCCCGGCAGCAACTACGTCGACGTCGTCAGCCTGGACCCTTGGGTCAACGGGTACCCGACCTCGGACTGGTACCAGGCGATCGTGAACATCGCGGCCGGCAAGCCGATCTCGCTGGCCGAGGTCGGGACGGTGCCCTCACCGGACCAGCTGGCCTCGCAACCGCTGTGGACCTGGTTCATGATCTGGTCGGACTACCTCACCTCCGCCAACTCGCCTGCGCGACTGCAGGCGACGTTCAACTCCTCCCGGGTGCTCAACCAGGGCCAGTTCACCATCACCCCGGGCTCCGGTGGTGGCGGTGGTGGTTCACCGACGGGTGCGATCACCGGTCCTGCAGGCAAGTGCGTGGACGTGCGCGCGGCAAACTCGGCCAACGGCACCCCGGTGCAGCTGTACACCTGCAACGGCACCAACGCCCAGTCCTGGACCGTCCAGACCGACGGCACCATCAGAGCCCTCGGCAAATGCCTGGACATCACCGGCGGCCCCAACGCCACCGCCAACGGCACCCTCATCCAACTCTGGGACTGCAACGGCCAAACCAACCAGCAGTGGACCGCCAACGGCACCGAACTCATCTCCAGCTCCTCCGGACGCTGCCTCGACGACCCCGCCGGCAACACCACCGATGGCACCCAACTCCAAATCTGGGACTGCCACAGCAACACCAACCAAACCTGGCACCTCCCCACCTGAGGCACGCAACGCCGCAGGAACGCGCCGGGGCCGCCCTCGAGGCGGCCCCGGCCGGTGTCCCGCCCAATCGGAAGCCTTACCCCACCGAATTTCACTGTCATCGAGGACCACACGTGAACACGATCTACATCGACGGCGTCTTCGAACGCGCCGCCTGCGGCCAGACGGCTACGGTGACCGAAAAGGCAACCGGCGCCATCATCGGACGATACGGCCTCGGCGGGGCACGGGACGTCGACCGCGCAGTCGTCGCCGCCCGCGCCGCCCAGATCCCGTGGGCGGCACTGGCCGCCCCGCACCGCAGCGACGTGCTGCACGCGATGGCCGGCCACCTGGAATCACGCTTCGAAGCACTCGTCGAACAGAGCATGCGAGAGACCGGCGGGGTGCGGAGCAAGGCCGAGGACGAGGTCACGACCGGGATACGGCAACTGCGGATATCCGCAGTCCAGGCATGCGAAGCACACGGCGACGTCCTGGCCCCCTACAAGCACAACAAGCTGTCACTATCCCGGGCCGTGCCGATCGGGGTCATCGGAGTAATCACCCCGTGGAACTACCCGATGAACCTGGCACTGCGCATCATCGCCCCGGCCCTGGCATTCGGGAACTCGATCGTGCTCAAGCCCTCGGAACTTACCCCGCTGATCGGCGGACACGTGCTGGCCGAGGCGGCGGCCGCCGCACACGCACCCAACGGCGTGCTGAACGTCGTCACCGGTACCGGCGCTGACGCCGGGCACGCGCTGGCCGAGCACTCCGGCCTGGATCTGCTGGACTTCACCGGCGGCCATACGGTCGGCCGTGCGATCGCGGCATCGGCAGCCCGCGGTGGCCGGGAAGTGCGCCTAGAACTGGGCGGTAACAACGCCTTCGTGCTCCTCCGCGACGCCGATCCCCTCATTGCCGCGCGGTGCGCACTGCACGGATCGTTGGCCTTCCAAGGCCAAACCTGCATTAGCGCCAGCCGCCACATAGTCGTAGCCGACGCCGTCGAGGACTACCTGCACGCACTGACAACCGTCGTAGCCACGTTGCGCGTCGGCGATCCGATGGGCGGCGACGTCGACCTCGGCCCGATCGTCAGCACCACACAGCGCGACCGGATCCACGCCCTGGTCCAAGACGCGATCCAGCGCGGTGCACATGTGGTCATCGGCGGCGGCTTCGACGGGCTGTTCTACCAGCCGACCGTCCTGACCGGGGTCACGCCGGACATGCCGGTCTACACCGAGGAGGTCTTCGGGCCGGTGATCACGATCACCGCCGCGGCCGACGACGACGAAGCCATCGCTATGGCCAACGCCCATCCCATGATGATGTCCTCCGTGTTCAGCACAGACCAGATCCGCGGTCTGATCGCCGCAGGCCGGATAACGGCCGGAGAAGTCCACGTCAACGACGCTTTCGCCCGCCACGGAGCCGACAGCCAGCGCGACGGCGTGACACGCCGCCAGTGGATCGGCCTGACACCTATCGCCGCCCGGTGACCCTCACTGCGCCGGCTCAACGAACCAAGACAAGTTCAACAAGCCTTGCTTCCACCCCGGGCGCTCATGTCAGACGAGTGGTGTGAAGAAGTAGGTATTACGTACTTCAAAGAGAAGATCTTCGTTGACCTCAAAGAAGTCGGCGAAACGTAAAGCCACGGCCATGCCATCTCTGAGTGTGCCTTCGAACTCGCCCTCCACCGCGGCGGTGTGGCCGTCTATAACGAGTTGACTGACAGTATGAATTCCGTAGTCGATGACTCGTTGGCTGTGGTAGAAGACTGCGAGTCTGTCACGACCCACTAGAGGTGGGTAGCCGGGTCGGCAGTACGTGGCGCCGGGAGCGAACAGCGCGATGACCGTGGGGATTTCGCCCTGATCAGTCAGTGAATAGTAGCGGCGGATCTGACGGGCGATCTGCTCTCGCGTAGGCATGGGCATTGCAGGGTAATCCTCTCGAGTTGAGACACGAGGGAACCAGGCCGGAACTGGAGGAGGGGAAAGCAGCCGGGGTTTTGAGCGTGCCCGTCTGGCATCGCGAAGCTCAACGGTCCGCAGCCGTGTCACGCCTGCTGTCAGGTCAGGCGGGGGACACTGCCGTTCAGCGCCAAGGCGACGAGCTGATCGATCAGTTGATCGGGCACCGCCACCGAGCGGAGGTGGCGATAGACGGCCAGGCCGTTCCACAGGTCGAGAAGTGCGTCGATGTCGGTGTCTTCGGGTAGATCGCCCCGGTCGATGCCGCGGTGGATGAGCGACCGTGAGTACTCACGGCGCCGGGTGAGTAGGCGCTCGATGTAGCCGCGAGTCAGCGCCGTGCGGTCCGGGCCGGCCTGCTGAGCGGACAGGCTCAGCGGGATTTCGGCGGAATTCGCCAGGCGCAGGAGAGTCGCAAACAGGGCCCGCAACTCTGCTTCGGTATCGCCCAGATCCGGAAGTGGTGGCGTCTCCGCCGAGGCCGCCAGCGCCTCGGTGACCACGGCCGCCTTGTCAGCCCACCATGCGTACAACGACTTCTTCGACACCCCGGCCCGACGCGCGAGCTCGCTCATCGTCAGACCCGCGTAGCCGCTCTCCTGCAGCATTTCAGCCGCGATCTGAAGACAGCGGCGACGTGCTTCGAGATCGGGGCGGCGGCCGCGGCGGGCACGGGGCGGCTCGTCGGTCATGCGCGCGGATCCTCATATCGATCGGCTTGGGACAGTTTTCGGCAGCAGCCGCATCGGTCAGCATATGCTCACGCCTCGTCGAGCCATGCCAAGGCGACGACCGTCATGGCCTCGACGCCGGCGCGCAGGGCGGGCTCGAGCACCGGTGCGTAGCCGGGGTGGTGGTTGGCGACGGGCATGCGCCCCTCCGCCAGCACTCGTGCGAACTCGTCCGGATCGCCGCCTCCCCACATCCAGTACGCGGTCGGCACACCGAGAGCCTGACCGAACACGCCGGCGTCTTCGCTCGCCGGAACGGGAGGCAACTGCATGATGCGCTCTGCGCCGAAGTTCGCGGTGAGAGCCCCGATCGTGACCGCCATCGCCTCCGGATCGTTGACCAGCACCGGCGCAGCGTGCGCCCATTCGAAGTCAGGCTCCTTCTCCGCGCCGGCAGCCGCCGCCTCGGCGCGGATCACGCGCTCCACGGCCGCACGTACCCGCTCGCGGATCCGTGGGTCATATGTGCGAATGTTGATTCCCAACTCTGCGGTGTCGGGGATGACGTTGTCCTTCAGCCCCGCCTGCATCCGTCCGACAGTGACCACAGCTTCGTCCTGCATGGAGACCTCGCGTGCCACGATGCTCTGCAACCGCACGACCGCGGCCGCGGCCATCAACACTGGGTCGATAGTCAACTCGGGCGCGGAGGCGTGGCCGCCACGGCCGTGCAGGGTCACCGCCACCGAGTCGGAGGCAGCCATGAACGCGCCGCTCCGGTGACCGATGACCCGCGCCGGAAGCGGAGAGACGTGCTGAGCCAGCACCACCAAAGGCACCGGGAAGCGCTCGAACAGTCCGTCCGCGACCATGGCCGCGGCGCCGCCGGCTAGCTCCTCGGCGGGCTGGAAGACGGCCAGAACGGTGCCCGCCCACGATTCGCGGGTCCGCGACAACAGGGTCAGGGCGCCGAGCAGGCAGGTGACGTGCATGTCATGGCCGCAGGCGTGCGCCACCGGGACCTCGCCTGCGGCCGGATCCACGCCGAATGCGTTGCTGGCGTAAGGCAGACCCGTCTCCTCGCGCACTGGCAGGGCATCCATGTCGGCGCGCAGCATGATGACCGGCCCCTTACCGTTGCGCAGAACCGCCACGACCCCGGTTTTTCCGACGCCTGCCGTCACTTCGCACCCGAGCGCTTCCACTGCGGTAACGACTCGCGAGGCAGTGCGGTTCTCCTGAAAAGACAACTCCGGATCCCGATGCAGATCCTTGTAGAACTCGGCGAGTTCGTCGGCGAGAGCATCATCGAACAGCTCCAACGCGCGCGGCATACGCATCTCCGTTCCTCCAGGGATGGCCGACGCGTTCCCGGGCATGCCGAACAGGCCACACATGCGGCCGTGACCTGCGAGGGGAGTTGCTCCCCGGTCGGGAGCTACATCGGATACGCCCCATTCTTCCCACCCCGGTGAACACTCGTCAATAGGGGAACCGCTGGTTTCCTAAAACTTTCTCCGCGAGCGGCGAGGGCGCGGTGTCCGCATCGGCGAGCGCCTCGGCGGATTCAGCCCGATCGGTCATTAGTGTCGTGGGGGTTGTCGAGTGAGCGTCGGGCGACCGTCCACTCCGAGGTGTACGCGGGACGCAGGCGGACCAGGACCTCGGTTCCGCCTCCGGGACGTTCGCTGAGCCGCAGCTGCCCGTCGCGCTCGGCGACGACACGGCGAACAAGGTCGAGTCCGTGTCCTTTCCCGTCCGTCTTGCCCTCAGGGCCGGGTCCGGCGCCGTTGTCGGTCACGGTCAGCAACAGATCTCCGGATTCCGGCTCGATCATGGCTGTGACCTCAGCTTTCGTTGCCCCCGAATGCTTCACGACATTGCGCAGCGCCTCGGAGAGGATCCGTTCCACGTCGTCGAGAACGTCCGGGGCAAGCTCGTCCCATTCCACCGACTGGGTGAGCGCGATCTCGGCTCCGGACCTGCGCGCGGCGGCGGCTTGCAAGGCGGCGAGCTGTTCGGCGAAACCCGGGCGCGGTGCGGCATGAGCACTGTCGCTGAGAAAGGCGCGGATCTCCACGTCGAGCTGCCGAACGAGTGCGCCGAGCGGGCAAAGAACATCACCATCGCCGGCGGGCAACCGCGCTTCGGCCTTGGCGAGCTCGAGGGCCAGCGCGAACGAGGTCTGGGCGAGCGTGCGGTGGAGCGCCTCGCCGGTTCGAAGCCGCTCGGACTCGCCGCCCCGAGCACGGGCCCGCCGGATCAGTTCCGAGTACAGCAGCCCGAGGGCCACCTGGTCGGCGAGCAGCATCCAGCGGCGTACGGCGTCCGGAGTGACATCGGTCGGCTCGGTCACCAGCGCGCCGACCGCGCCGAACGGCATACCCTCGGAGTCGCGCAGCGGCAGCGCGAGATAGGCGCCCGTGGCGCGCGAGCCCACCAACGAACGCAGCGGCGCGTAGCGGTCGTCGGTGTGGATCCGCCGGAACCAGGTCGCGTCCACGACGACCTGGTTCTCCTCGTACGCCTGCCAGATGACCATGGGGGCGCCGTTCCTACGGGTCCGTTCCATGGCCAGCAGCTGTGTGTGGTCGGTGCTGTGGCCGCCCGCGAAGATCGGGACACCGCCAGGTCCCATCAGCACAATCGTCGAGATCTCGAGGCCGCCCGCCTGTTCCAGAGCGCGGTTGAGCAGCTCGACGGTCTCCTCGATTCCGTCCGCGCGCGCCACGGCCGCCTCGACGCGCCTGGCGAAGTCGGCGAGTTCCGCGGCCTCCGTGAGCTGGGGCCGCACCCGGTACGCCTCGGCCGTCCAGTCGCGTCCGTCCGGAGCGACCCGATGCGCCGACACGCCGCTGGCGGCGCCGTCGGGGATTTCCGGCGAAGAGGTCATAGTGGCTATTCTGCGGCAGCACCGACACACCGTGGAGGAAGATCGATGGAGCGAGCTATCAGGGTGTTCCTCGTCGACGACCACGGCATCGTACGCAGCGGCCTGCGCGGTTTCCTGGAGACCGCAGCTGATGTCGAGATCGCCGGCGAGGCCGCCACCGGCCGCGAGGCCCTCGGCGCGCTGAGCGAGGGGTTGGTGGCCGACGTGCTCCTGTTGGACCTCGTGATGCCCGGCATGCACGGCCTGGAGTTGGTAGACCGACTGAAGCAGGCCTCGCCCACGCTCCGCGTCGTCGTGCTGAGCGCGCACGGCGATACAGCCCTGGTGCACCAGGCGCTCAGCCTCGGGGTCGACGGATACGTCGTGAAAGCCTCGAATCCAGCCCGCATCCTTGATGCGGTCCGGGCCGCCCACCATCGGGAGCTGTATATCGACCCGTCCATCGCGGCGCAGGTAACCGGCAATACAGCGGCACGCGTCTCGCCGTCGCTGACACCGCGCGAACGAGACGTGGTGCGGCTGGTGGCTCAGGGGAAGTCGAACATGGACATCGCCTCGTCGCTCTTCATCAGCGAGCGCACTGCCCGGACGCATGTGAGCCACGTGCTCGCCAAGCTGGATCTGCAGTCCCGCGTGCAGCTCGCGCTGTGGGCGGTGGAGTCTGGGATCACCGGGCGAGAGTGAGGGGCGGCAGGGGTTCTCACACCCGGGACGGTGCCGACCGTACCGAAAAATCCCCTGCCGCAGGCTCCTTTAGAAGATTGCGACCGGGTTGGTCGCGCTCGAGGTCACACCCACGAGACGCCAGGGCAGCATCGCGAAGAAGAAGTCCCAGCGATCCCGAGCCCTGCACTCGGTCACCAGTTCGCGCAGCTCGACATTGTCGATGAGCCAGAGGCCGAGTGCGACGAGCCCCACTGCGTGGATCGGACGTAGCAGTGAGAGGTCGTCGAACCCGGACGGCTGGACGTCCTGGATGGCGTCGCTGCCGAGCGCGGCGATGTCGCGTTCCCGCAGCCAGGGCAGGCAGGAGGCGTGCAGTCCCGCCTGCATGGCGGGCCCGGACGAGCCCCGAATCACCCCGTGCGCGAGCGTGCGGGCCACGTGGCCGGTGTGTACCAGGAGGATGTCTCCGGGGCCCACCGTGACACTCTGCCGCCGCTCGGCCTCCTCCAGTTCTTCGGCCGTGATCGCATGGCCGGGCTCGAGCCAGGGCACGTCGCGGAGCGCGGGGATGTCCAGCAGGACGCCGCGGCTGATCAGACCGTGCTCGGCGTCTCGTACGGAAAGCGCTTGCGAGCCGCCGATCGAGGTGACGGTCTTCGCCGCCTCGTGGCCGTTGTAGATCATGCCGTCCCAGACGTAGTGCGCGAGGCCGTCGAGGTGGGTGTTGGAGCCGTGCGCGGCGATGCCGACGTACTCGGTGACCGCGTCGAAACGCGAGGTGCCCTCGCCGAGGTGATGGGAGACCTCGCCGATCGACATGAACCGCTGGACGACGGCGATCCCGGTGTACAGAGGGTCTGCCTTCTCCGGGTCGATGTCGCGGGAAAGCGAGACGACCTTGCCCTCGCGGATCTCGGCGCCGGCCTCGCGGCGCTTGTCCTCGGTGATCAGGTTGAGCGTGCCGAGGCGGTCGTCCGCGCCCCAGCGGCCCCAGTTGCTCAGCGTGTCGAAGTAGCCGATGACGGTCTGCGGGTCAGTGTCCGGGCGCTCGGCGATGGTCATGCGGACACCTCGCTGCGGGCGGAGAGCACGGCCTCGGCGAACCCCAGACGCGCCTTTACGAACTCGGTGTAGAGGACGCCCCGGTCCCCGGTGATATTGAACAAGCGGACCCCGTCGGCCAGCATCGTCGGCAGGTCGCAGGGCTCCCAGGCGGGGATCGCCACGTATTCAATGCCCGCGGCCTTGGCCGCAGCAGCGATGCGCTGCTGCATGCCGGCGACACGGTCATCATCCACCGCGCCCATCAAGCCCAGCTCCATCGAGAGATCGAAGGGGCCAGCGAGTAGGCCGAACAGGCCGGCGTCGGCTGCGATCGCCTCGACGTTGCGCACGCCCTCCTCGTCCTCGATGAGCCCGAATACCAGAACGTCGGCGTCGGCGCGGCGAGCGTCGGCGATCCAGTCCTCCGTGATACCGCCGACGGAGCGGGTGGAGGGGCAGGCGCCACGAGTGCCGTGCGGTGCGTAGTGCGCAGCGGCGAAGACCGCGCGCGCCTGCTCGACGGTGCGGATGTGCGGCACCATGATCCCGGTCGCACCGGCGTCTAGCACCCGCTGGATGAAGGAGGGCGTGTGATCGGGAACGCGGACCACCGAGTCGATGCCGACCGCGTCCGCGGCACGGATGAGGTGGTTGATGTCGGCGAGGTCCATCGTGCCGTGCTCGGCGTCGATCCAGGCGAAGTCGAGGCCCGCGTATCCGGCGATCTCCACCGACTCCGGGCTGGGCAGCTGAATCGTCGCGCCGTAGACGGCCTCACCGGCCTCGATTTTGTCACGGATCCGCCGTGGGGGTGTGCGCATCGTTTTCTCCTTCGAGTCGCGTCACTGCTTCCCCTCGACGCTACGTTGCACGGGCCCTGACAGAATCGGTCGTTCGTCAGCGGTGGTGCGCGACAAATGACGCGACTCTCGCCTCGGCGCCCCGGATCGCTACGACGTCGGGGCCGAGACGGACGAAGACTGAGCGGCTAGCTGGTCTCGCGTCTGCTCTGAGACGGGGGCGGTGAGCGTCGCACTGAGCATGTCGATCAGTTCTGAGACGAACAAGGGTGTGGGTGGGGCCTCGCCGGAATCGCGGTGCAGCTGGTGGCGGGCGAGGGCTTGGAGCGCGCCCGCGTATACGAACATCAGCCTGCGGTCGGCGACCGGTTCGGGGAGGTGGCCGAGCCGGGCGTGCAGCAGGCGGTCGATTCGCAGGCCTCCGGGTATCAGGCCGGGGTCGGTCATCAGGAGCGTGTACTCGCTGAACCACCCTGATTCGCCGATGACGAGTTGGGAGATGAAACCGACGTAGCGCTCGTTCCGCTCGATGCTGTGGGCCTGGGGCTCAATCAGCGCCTCGAGCAGACCGCGTACGTCGCCGGTGCGGCCCTCGGAGTCTAGGGCGCGCAGCATCTCGGCCCGGTCCGACTCGATGCGGGTGAGCCGGTGCTCCAGGATCGCCTTGATGAGGTTCTCCTTGGAACCGAAGTGGTAGTTGACGGCTGCCGCGTTGCTCTGCCCGGCTGCGGTGCGCACCTCGTTGAGGCTCACCCCGGCGACTCCCCGCTCGGCGAACAGCGCCTCGGCCGACTCGATCAATCGAACCCGCGTGGCCTGCCCGGCCGCGTACCCGTTCGTCGCGCGTCGGGGCCCGGCCCGGCCCGCCGTGACGCGACTGTCCCGCTCCGTAGACATGCCCAACAGCGTACTCCACCTGCCCGTTTGCCAAAATAATGAGGTTCCATTAATTTTGCTTTATGAACACCGACCGCCGCGCGCCGCAGAACGCGCCCAATGTCGTCGTGATCCTGCTCGACGATCTGGGGTTCGCCCAGTTCGGCAGCTACGGATCCGATATCGCCACTCCCGCCGTCGACCGCCTCGCCGCTGGCGGCCTTCGCTACACACGCCACCACGTCACTGCGCTGTGCTCGCCGACGCGCGCGGCCCTGCTGACCGGACGCAACCACCACGCGGTCGGCATGGGCTTCCTCGCCGACCTGCCGACCTCGATCCCCGGCTATACGGCGCGGATCCCTAGTTCCGCCCCCTCCCTGCCGCGCCTGCTGCGCGAGGCCGGATGGAACACGATGGCGGTTGGCAAGTGGCACCTGGTTCCGCGCGGCGAACGCACCAGTGCCGGGCCCTTCGACCGCTGGCCGTTGGGTATGGGCTTCGAGCGGTACTACGGCTTCCTGCAGGGCGAGACGAACCACTGGGCACCGCACCTCGTCCAGGACAACGCCTACATCGACCAGCCCGCCAGCCCCGAGCAGGGCTACCACCTCACCGAAGACCTCGCCGACCAGGCCATCCGTATGGTGACCAACCAGCAGGAGTCAGCACCGGGTAAGCCGTTCTTCCTCTACTTCGCCACCGGCGCGATGCATGCCCCGCACCACGTCGAGCGCTCCTGGGCGGACTCCTACCAGGGCAAGTTCGACAAAGGCTGGGATCGCTGGCGCGAGCAGGCGTTCGCCCGCCAAGTGGCTGACGGCGTCGTACCTAGTGGAGCCACGCTGACCGAGCGCCCGTCCTGGGTTCCGGCGTGGGACGAGCTCAGCAGGGACGAACGACGCGTCTACGCGCGAATGCACGAGGTGTATGCAGGCTTCTTGAGTCATACCGATGCACAGATCGGCCGCGTTGCCTCCGCACTCGACACCCTGGGCGTGCTCGAGAACACGCTGATCTTCGTGATGTCTGACAACGGAGCCAGCGCCGAGGGTGGGGTCTCCGGCACCAGCAACGAGCACCGGTTCACCCACCGTATCCGCGACGAGATCTCCGAGAACCTCGAGCGTCTCGAGGACTGGGGCGGGGTGTCCGGCTATCCGCACTACGCCTGGGGCTGGGCCTGGGCGGGCAACACGCCTTTCCGGCTCTGGAAGCGCTACACGTGGCTCGGCGGCACCCGCGTCCCGATGATCGTGCACTGGCCGCAGGGCGTCGGCGAGACCGGTGGCGTACGCAGCCAACTCACCCACGCGATCGACGTGCTGCCCACCATCCTCGACGCCTGCGGCATTCCGCTGCCCGAACCCACTGGTGAACACGACACGGTACATGGCGCCACCATGCTGCCCACCTTCACCGACCCTCAGGCCCCTGACCCCCGCTCCAGCCAATACTTCGAGATGCTCGGCTCGCGCTCGATCATCGCTGACGGCTGGAAGGCGACCACCGACCACGTCTCCGCCGGCATAGCCGACGAGGAACTGCTGATGAAGGGCAGCCGCGACTTCGCCACCGACCGCTGGTCGCTGTTCCAGCTCGACGACGACTTCTCCGAGGCCCACGACGTCGCCGACCAACACCCCGATGTGGTCCGCCACCTCGAGCAGCAATGGTTCGCCGAAGCCGGCCGATACGACGTACTACCCCTGGCCGACTCGCTGATCCAACGCGTGAGCGTGATCGTGCCGCCCGCCTACGCACCCAAAGCTGACACCGTCTACTACCCGGCAGGCGGCCCGGTACCCGATGAAGCATTGCCCAGCTTGTTCGGTGGCGGAAAAATCCTCGCCAAGATCGACGTTCCCGACGCTACGGCCCGCGGCGTACTGTTCGAAGTCGGCGACTGGACCAGCGGGCTCGCCGCATACGTCCTCGACGGCACGCTCGTCATCGCGCTTGCCACACCCGGCGGCGCCATCCGCGTGAGCGCCCAAGAACCTCTCAACCCGGGCCAGCACACCGTCGGCTGCGTGCTGCGGCCCCGCAACGACGGAGTGCAGATCGACGCCGTCATCGACGACATCGTGGTCGCAACCGACCGCGGAGCGCACTCACTGCCGTTCACCTGGCAGCACGGCGGAACCGCGCTCTCCCTCGGCTACGCCCGCGGGCTCCCGGTCAGCGAGGACTACGACTCGCCATTCCCCTGGACCGGAACCCTCCATCAAGTCCGCATCGCCGCCGGAAATCAAACACCACCCGAATCCGACCAGATCAAACTCGCCCTCCACACGGACTAACCAACCTACCGACTACCCGGTCCAACAACGGAGAACCACCATGTCACCAGAATCACAGCCCGAGGGGACAACGCACACCACCGCCGTCACCACACGGATCCGCCTCCGCTACCTGACTGCCGGGACCGCCATCGGCGCCATCTGGTCTCTACACACCGGATCGCTCTGGACCCACGCCCTACGACTGGCCATCGTCGTACTGATCGCGCCGCCTCTGATCCATCTCGCGCGCAAACGTCACACCACCAACGGCGCAAAGAAACCCGCAGAACAGCTATCGATCCTCCGCCTCGCCGCGGCGAAAATCGCCCTACTCGGCGCGGCAATCCTCGGAACCTGGCTGCTCGCTCGAACGACACCACATGCCGAGCTCATCATCGGCATCGCCATGCTCCTCATCGTCGCCAGCCTCGGACCGATCCTGCACCCCTACCTCCTCCAACCCACGGCATCGGCGCCACACAACGAACGAACCCCGGTCCGGCAGCCCTGAACACACCAATCGGTCAGCAACGACGGGCGACTCCTAGGGCGACCAGGCAATGGTGAAGCGCCAGGTTCCGACACTCCGAGCACGCCGAGGCCGCCTGCTCGGGGCACGGTGGCATCGACGTCGTGGGGCGCTACTCCAGGTTCAGGGCTCTGAGTCACCAACCGTTAGCCGTCGGATCGCCCGATAGCTCGGCGCTGAAGGCGAGGTCCGCCTCGACCATGACCTCCACCAGCTGCTCGAAGACGACGCCGGGTCGCCATCGCAGATCTTCCAGCGCCCGCTTCGGATCGGAGCACGACAGGTCGACCTCCGCCGGCCGCTCGAACACCGGCTCCTGCACCACATGATCACGCCAGTCCAGACCACAGTGGTCGAAGGCGCGCTCCACGAAGTCCCGCACCGAACGCATCTCCCCGGCGCCGAACACTGGCGAAGAAGCTTTCCGCGGCAGCGTTGTCAAAGCACGAACCCACTCGGCCCATGCTCCTGCGTATTCCCTGCTCGCGACACCAGCCGGCGACCGGCGTCGAGATGTATTCGCTGCCCCAGTCGCGGTGGAAGATGACGCCGCGGACGGCACCGGGCCCGCCGCGGGCCGCGACGGCGGCGGAAAGCGCGTCCTTCACGAGTCGGCGCGGTGGTGGTCGGCGATCGACCATCCGATCAGGCAGCCGCTGAACAGGTCGATCACCATAACCATGTAGATGAGCCCTGTCTCGACCGCGGGTACGCAGGTGATGTCGCCACACCCCTTGACGCCCCGGGGCCTCGGCACCGAAGTCACGTCCGAGCAGGCCGGGAGCTGCCGCCGCGGTCATGTCCTGCCTGGTTTTGGACCTGCGGCGGCGCTCGCGCCGCCTATGCATGCCCGCATCGCACATGAGCCGGGCGACCTTCTTGTGGTTGGTCCGCTCCGGCTCGGCGCCGTCGGCGCCCTCAGCCAGGTCCGGCGCGACCCCTCGGCGCCGTAGGTGCACCTGGAGTCCAGGTGGATCCTCACCGATCCGGCCGGTCAGCGTCGCGTCGGCGGACGCCTTCGCCGCCCGGGCGGGCTCGGCGGCCCGCCAGGCGTAGAAGCCGCCGCGCTCGACGCCCGCAACCCGGCACAAGCTGGCGATGACTCCGGCGAAGAGTAGGTAGAGACGAATCGGTAGCGGCCGCTCAGCGATTCGTCTCGCGTGCAAAAAACCGGGTGGCCTTGCGCAGGATCTCCTTCTCCTCCTCCAGCACCCGCACCCGGCGGCGCAACGCCGCCAACTCGGCCCGCTCGGCGTCATCCAGCCCACCCGCCGCAGGCGGCCGAAACTCCTGCAGCCGGTTCGGCCGTTCTCATGAACGCGAGTTATGAGCGTCGGGGTCATACCTCGCTGGAAGCGGCGGTCTCAGGGCTGCCAGGCGAATCGACCCCGATAACCCGCCCCGGCCGCCGCCGCAGCTTTTGCCGCGTCGCTCGACGATGGATCCGGTTCATGAAGACAACATCACGTCCGTGGCGGTGGACGACGGCCGCCACGACTCACACCCGATCAGCAACCAGTCCCGGTCGCGAACGGCGACCTCGGGTCTACTGGCGCCAAAGCCTCGAACATGACCACCGTGGCAACCACATGACCACCACCAGAAACAGTACGACTTGCGGCCTTACGCGAATTCAACTCGCTTCATCTGAACCCCGCTCCCGGAGAACCTGCCGGTGAAGTTCCCGCGCACTGTCGATGAGGGTTACGCCGTCCGGCCCCCACATCATCCGCATCATGCGGCGATCGTTCTCGGGCTGCTGCGACTCGCGGATCAGGTCCCGGGAGTCCTCGAGCGCCTGGGCTGCGGCCGCGCGCTGCGACTCGTCGAGGCCTGCCTTGATCTGGAGGCACTTCGGGAAGGTCGCGAGGATCTGGGTCGAGAATTGCTGGAACACCTCCATCAGCACGTCGGCAGCGAGGTGCTGTGTTGGGTGCCAGTTTCGCTCGATGCACTTGGCTGTGGTCTCGTGCATGTCCTCTCCGGTCTTTGGAAAGACATTGATCGTGTCGCTGCGGCCGAAGAGGTCCCAGTACGTGTCGTAGAGCGCATCAAGTTCAGCCATCGACTTCGGGATCTCATCTTCACGGGCGCCCACCAGGCGAAGGTACGGGGCCATCTCGCGAACGTACTGGTCGCGCTGCGCGTCGGTCAGCGGTCGGGGGCCGTCGTCGCCGTGATAGGCGAAACGCTCGTACATCCACAGGATCGCGTGCAGCTCCGTGATGGCCGCCCACATCGCGTCGCGCGGCTCACTCGCGGCATAGCCACCGAGCTCCGGGCTGCCGACATCGATGATGTCGCCTTTGACGTGCTGATGGATGTTGTGAAGGTGGCCGGCCATCCGCGTCGCCGTGGCCGTGTCACCAAGCCACATGGGCGCGTGCATCCCGGAGTTGCGCTGAGCGCGGTCGAAGGCGTCGAAGATGGTGTAGGTGCCCGCGCGGGCCTTGCGAGAGATCGGGTCCTCGTCGCGGATGCCCGCAGCGATCGGCTTGTACAGCATCTGCAGGGTCGCCTGCGCGACGGTCTCGAAGACGATGGTCGCGGGATGAAGCAGTACTTCCCAGATGATGCTGCCCGGAGCGAAGATCCCGTAGTCGGGAGTCCCGTCGTCCTTCATCGACTTCCCGGCGGGGATAGGTTCGCCGAATCGCCGCCATCTCCGTTCTGTCCCGAGCAGACGCTCTTCGGTCACGATTTTGTCTAGCTCGGGCAGTGCCTCGGCGTTGGTGCTCATAATTAGACTTTCTGGTCGGGCGGTTGATTGGTTCTTGTCTGAGGGATTGCGCGTTTTCGTGGCGCGCTGGACGACCTTGACGTGGCGGAACGTCCCGGAGCCGTAGGACGTCCCCGGGAGGACATCCAGCTCCACTTAAACCCGGCCGCGAGCAGGGCCTTGGCGTTGGCGATCTCCTTGTCGCGCATCGGATCGAATTTCATGCGGTGATGTAGGCCGGCGGCAGGCGGGGCAGTACCGTCGCGCATGCCGGGGCGGCCAGGCACGGCACCTCGGGCGCGAGGCGGTAGCCGACCGACACGATGACGACGCCGAGTTCGCGGGCCAGCGCGGCACTCGCGGCATAGCTGGTGTCGAGATCGCCGAGCGTGAACCCGCCATCGTCGACGTCGAAAAGCGGTACCCGCGCCTTCACCCGATCCGGGTAAACGCCCGTACTCGGACGCCGGGCGCTCCCCGCGGCACGGCACCAGTTCGTCGCAGGTTGTCACCCCGAATGTGTCCAGACCCGCCGCCGTCGCGGCGACCAGCTGCTTGAAGCCGGCGCGCGCTGTGGCCAGATCCCGGTAGCCGCTCGCGCGGCACCGCCGGGGCGCAGTGACGATTTCCGGGTCGAGTGCATACCTCATATGCCTACTGCCCTACTCGAAGCGATCAGTTTTCCTGGACCAGGAGGATGGAACCGACGACATCCGATGCTTGCCATCAATCGGCTGCCGGTCAATAGAGGAACCGACGGTTTCCAAAATTGTTACCCAGGTGAGACAGCATGGCGGTCAGCGTCCGGGCTCGGCGCCAAGCCGCCGAGCTGAAGCGAAGTCGCCGAGCCCCACGTCAGGCGAGGTCGACTTTCCGTCCGTCCTTCCAGACCTCGCTGACGAGCCTGGCCAGGTCGTCGATGTCGGTGACATCGCCATCCACCAGAACGAGGTCCGTGCGGTCGCCATCGTCGATCCGGCCGACTTCCCCACCGAGACCAAGCAGTTCAGCGGCGCTGGCGGTCGCGGTCACGAGTGACCGGGCCGGGGTCAGGCCGGCGTCGACCATGAGGGCGAGTTCCGTCAGGTTGGAACCCTGCGGAGCCGGGCCGACATCGGCGCCCATGGCGATCTTCACGCCGACCGCGATGGCCTGGCGCACCGATTCCTTGTGGATCTCGTTGACCTCGCGCAGCTTGCGGACCACCGGCTCGGACCTGATGCCAACCTGTACCACCCGCTGACGGCGACTGCCAGGAACTCCCCCTGGACCGCCCCTGGACCAAAATCGCTACGAATCCGGCGGCAGAAATCCGTGTGATCTCGATGGTCCAGGTGGTCCAAGGAGATGGTCCAGGAGGTCCAGGCCCTTGCTCGGGACTCGTCCCCCGAAGCATCGCCCTGACCTGCATCAACATACCTAGATCGCCGAATAACGCGACTGGACCCATCAGCTCCGCGGCCTTAAGCCGGCTGCAAGTTCCATCCGACTGCGATGAGGAATTTCACGTATTAGCTCAGCCGTGGATCAAGGCTTGTAGCTCGAGTCCAGCGGATTTTCGACCCACAGAATCGGGGTCCTGCTGCCCACCCTGATTGATGGTCCAGGGTGTGGTCCAGGGAGTGACCACAAACACCTGGCTTGACCTACCCAAGGAGCTAGTCGGGCCGCGAACCCCTCCGGCTCTGCATTCTGCTATGCCAATCGGACCGCCGACCTTGCGGGCTCTGTCCCTGTCGTGAGCGGACCTCCGAACTGTTCACCGACCACGGTTCACACGGCCCGCGCACTCGCCCGCCCCAATCAACCTCGCCGAACTCCGGCCGGTCCGAGCCAGGATCACCCCCGAGCAGTGAACCGGCGCATCATGCCGAACGAGCTGGTCTGCACCCGTTGCGACAGACCGATCCGCGTCGGCGCCAAGCGGATGCAGCACCTCTATACCTGCGAGGGCTGCTACTCGCGGGCGCTGGAGACCTACGGGGCCTGCGCCGGCTGCGGCGTCGACCGGCTCACGCCCGGCCCGGCCGACGATGGCGGGCGGTTGTGCTGCGACTGCGCCGAGGACGTTGGCGACTACATCTGCCGGCGCTGCGGCCGCGAAGGGAAGCGCTACCTGGCCGGGATCTGCGGGAACTGCGTCCTGGCCGACACGCTGACCCCGCTGCTGGACGACGGCACCGGCACCGTCCGCGCCGAGCTCGTCCCGCTGTTCGAGGCCATCCGGCAGATGAACAGACCCCGCGTCGGGATCTATTGGGCAACGAAGCCGCACGTTGTCGCCATGCTGCAGGCCCTGGGCCCGCGGCGAGGTCCCGCTCACCCACGACGGCCTCAACCAGCTCACCCCGTGGCGCTCCGTCGCCTTCCTTCGCGACCTGCTCATAGAGGCCGACGTCCTCCCGCCGGTCGACCGGCACCTGATGCTCCTGCAGCGCTGGCTTAGTGGCTCGCCGCGATCGACGATCTCGAACACCGTCGGCTCTTGGAACGCTTCGCCACCTGGTATGTCCTGCGCCGCCTGCGTGAGCGAGCCGAGAACGGACCGGTCGGCCAAGGCCGATGCACCCAGGCCCGCTACCGTCTCACCCAGTGCGCGACCTTCCTGGCCTTCCTCGACGCCCGCGGACGGGACCTCGACCACTGCCGCCAGTCCGACATCGACGCCTGGTTCGCCGACGGACCCGTCGGCCGCCGCCTCACACAGGCGTTCCTGCACTGGTGCATCGAGCAGAGACGCATGCCTCGCTTGAAGATCCCGAACATGGTCACGGGCAACCCGACACCGATCAGCAAGCATCGTCGGCTCGCCCTAATCCGATACCTCCTGAACGACGACATAGCGCTGCTGGACCGGGTCCTGGGCCCTCTCGTCCTGCTCTTATGCCCAGCCGACCAGCCGCATCCGCTGGCTGGCGCTCGACGACATCGTCAACGACGAACCCGAGATGACAATCCGGCTTGGCGACCCCGTATCCCCGGTTCCCGAACCGCTCGCCGAGGTAATCCGACGCTTCCTGGACGAGCGGCCGAACCTGATGACCGCCACCAACCCGAACAGCAGACTGCTGTTCCCCGGTCGACGCGCCGGACAGCCCCTGAGCAGCGAAGCGATCCGCCAGAGGCTCGCTGCCACCGACATCCCCATCCGCACCGGCCGGACAGCCGCCCTGCGGCAACTCGTACTGCAGACCCCGGCACCGGTCGTCGCCCGCATGCTCAGCTACACCTCCGAGCACACCGAAGCCGGAGGAACCTGGAAGACCTACGCCCCCGGCGACCACAGCAAGTGACGATCAGACCCGCTCAACCCGAGGATTCGCGACACTCGTTCACGCGACGCCGCCAGTTCCTAGAAGAGCCACCTCGGTGTCACACTCACATCTCGGTACCAACTCGGGCTACCGCGCGCCGGACGACGTTCGCTAGGGTCACGCCATCAAGACCTCGTGCTGTAATCGGGCAGGTAGACACCGTGACCGAGAACGCCGTATCGAAGCGAACGACGACACCGAGCTCGGGCGAGGCGGGGCAGGCACCAGTCCTTGAGCACGCCGCCCGGCACGTGCTGAAAGCAACGCACGTGCCGCTGACTCCAGCCGTCACCGGCACGCAGGACGGAGTGTCCACCGAATCCGCAGTGGTGAAACTCGCCTACGTGCGCCAGCTCGGGTTGCAGCCCGGAGACATCGACCGGATCCAGGAGCGGTTCCGGGCCAAGGTGGCCGCGTCAGCCGACAGCACAGCACGCGGCCCAGAACTGGCAGACCATCCGGTCATGGGCCTGCTTCGACAGTTCGAGCAGCTACCCGTCCCGGGCCTGGCGCCCCGGCCCGCAGCCTTCGCCGGTATGCCGATGGCGGCGCTGACGGCCGTCGGCCGGGCGCTCGTCCGGGTCCGTACCGAGGCCCTCACCTCGCCGATGCCTGTGTCCTCACCGGCGGCCGGCAATGCTGCGGCGCTGCTCAACCGGGCGGTCAACGCCGGGGTGTGGCTGGCTGCGCACGCGAACCCGATCGGCATGCTCAACCTGGAACGCCTGGAGATGGCCCCGGCTGGGATCGAACACGGCGAACTGATCGCGACCATCCCACTGGCCCCCGGCGAGCAGACGTCCGTCACCGAGAAGGAATGGTCGGTGCGGACCAAGGAATTCACCTCGATCGTCACCGACTCGCTGGAGAACGTTAGCGAGACCGGAGTGACTGACAACACCGAGTTGGCGCAGGCCGTCACCTCCCAGAGCCAGCACGCGAATCAGTTCAATATCACCGGGACGGTCAGCGGCGGCATCGCGGTGGTGTCAGGTTCGGTCACCGCAGGCTTCAGCGACCAGAGCTCGCAGTCGGCGTCGGCCACCGACAGCCGCAAGCATGCCCAGGCCATGACGCAGAAGGCGTCGTCGCGGTCCCGGACCGAGCACAAAGTGACCATCTCCACAACTACTGTGGCCGGCACGTCGGAGACCACCACCAGGACACTGAGCAATCCCGGAGCGGATCCGATCCGGATTGACTACTTCAGCCTGCTGCGCAAGTGGCAGGTACGGCTGTACCGGTACGGGCTCCGCCTGACCTACGACATCGTCGTCCCCGAACCCGGCGCAGCGCTGCGCCGGGCATACCAAGAGCTCGACGACCTCAAGAGGCAGCTGGGGCCGTTCGAGTTCAAGGTCCCACACAGCGAGATCGTCGATGAGGTCGTGGCCGCCGACCCTCAGCCGGGCGCCCCGTTCGCCCCGGAACCTCACTACAAGATCCTGGCCGAACGCTACGGGGCGAAGGTCGACGACCCGCCACGGCAGCAACTGCCGTTCGCGGTCAGCCAGACCGTGACCGGGCTCGACGAGGGCCGGGACCATGTCCACGATTTCCAACTCACTGTCAACGTGCCGACCGGTCAGGCCGTCGACACGCTTGCCTTCTCCGGGATGGTCACCGGCCCGGCAACCCTGAGCTTCGACATGACCATCGTCGGGACGACCCTCAGCGTCGGCAACCAGCAGAACACCTACTTCCGGCCGGCCGTTCTGATCGACGCAGGCACCAACGCGCCGTTCTTGCAAGGGGCTGTTGGGCAGCAGCAGATCGGCTTCTACTTCCAGCAGGCCAACTCCGCTCAACTCCAGGTCCTTGTCGCCACCAAGCCGTCGCCGGAGGCGATCGAGACCTGGCGGACCCAGACCTGGAACGCCATCTACGACGCGGCCCAGACCCAGTACTACGCCCAACAGCAGGACATCGCCGCCCGGGTCGCCGAACTGGAGGCCATGCTCACCGCGGTCGACACCCTGACACTGCGGCGGGAGGAGAGCGACGAGGTGATGAAGACGGTGCTGCGCTTCCTGCTGGGCACCGACTTCGCCTTCATGCCTGGCGACGTGGCTGCCGCCTTCGCGCAAGTCGGCGCCGACCTGAAACACGGAATCGAGTCCGACGGCAACGCGCTGGGCATGGATCATGCCCAATGGTCGACTGTCATGCAGCACGAGGACGTGGTGAAGTTCATCAACCAAGCCATCGAATGGGAGAACGTCGTCACCTACCTATATTCCTACTTCTGGGATGTCCCGGAATCGTGGGAGTTCATCCGCCAGATCCGCCACCCGGACCCCAACCGGCAGGCGTTCCTGCGTGCCGGCAGCGCCCGCGTGGTGCTCACGGTACGCAAAGGCTGGGAGGAGGCCTGGGTGCGCTACGTCGAGGGCGGCTTCGACGGCGCCGTCGTCAACGACAACCACCCCTACCTGACGATCGCCCAGGAGATCGCCGCCTACGACGACCGGAACTACCCGGGCATCCCCCCGGCCAACCTCGCCCAGAACTCGCCACGTACCGAGGACGCCACTGTCACCACCTGTGCCACGGCCCTGTCGCCCAGCACACAGCCGGTGACCATCGAGGTCGCCGACACCCGCGGCTTCGTGGTCGGCCGCGACGTCGTCATCGACCTCGCTGGCGACCCCAACCACCAGGAAGCCCAGCGGTTAATCGCGGTCCCGGACGCCACTCACCTGACCCTGGCGGGTCTCCTTCACGACCACGACGGAACGACAACCCCGATCCCGGTCATCCAGCCCGGCGAGAAGGGCACCCTGATCGCCGAGTGGCACGAGTACACGCCGACGTCCGGCACCGACATCAAGATGACCTCCAACCTCACGCAGATCAGCTGACCGCCATGCCTGCGTTCTGCTTCGAGGACGCCCAGTCCCAGCCACTGACCGAGATCCCGCTCATGATCGGCGAACGGTCCTGCACGGTGTTGTGGAAGGGGGCCCCTGACGAGGAGGGCGTCCTTGCGCCGCTGATGCTGTGGGATCCGGCGATCGCCCTGGTGGAGGAACTGGATGCGTTCGTGTCCCCGAGCGTCAAGCAGCGGCGCTTCTTGGTCACCGGACGGAAGGCCGGGGCCACCGAACTGCGCGCGGTGGAGTTCGGACGAAAGGACTCCAGCCGGCAATTCGGCGCCCTGAGCATCCGAGTGCGCCCGCCACAGGAGACCGACGTGGACATGGTCTATCGGGGAACGTTCCTGGTCTGGCATCGCTCGCTGCCGAAGTCGCTGGCTGCCGCAGGCCCACTGATGTTCGCCGCGACATCCGGTACACAAGGATTGCAGGTCGCAGACCGGCAGAAGGAGGGGCAGAAGGAGGACGGGCCCGCCGGACCGCTGCCGGAGACCAAGTACGTGTTCGTGGCCCGCCTCGATGCGGCTCAGAACAGCGTCGAGGCAGCCAACAAGCGCGGACAGCAGGCCATCGACAACCATGAACGGGGGATCCAGTTCTTACGGATCGGGGGTAACGGTCCTGTCGATACGAACTGGGGGACGATGCGGGTGCGGCTGGAACCTCTCGGCCCGACCTATGGGCGCGACGGATTCTTCCTGCACAACTCGCACAAGGGTTTCAGCCATGGGTGCATCGAGATTGGGAGGACACTCGACGGGCGCGACTTCTTCGACACACTGCTGCTCTACGCGCATGAGCAGGGCAAGGCAAATCTGGTGGTGCAAGTGAAATATCCGTACCCGAAGATGTCGACGCGCGGAGACACTCTGCGCTGACCAGCCCTGACCACAGCCGTCGTGATACGGACCCGACGCCGTTGGAGGGACAAGGGACCACCACTCCGACGTCCGCCCTCTGATCACGTCCGACGACGTCACCGAAGTTCAGCTCAACCTCGCCGACACAGTGGCCAGGACCCGGAAGCACTTGAGTTGTGCGCTGGTGGACGTCGTCAGTCTCACAGTCGTCCGGACATGTGGATCGACGAGGAATGCCTCGACAACAGCGGCGTCAACCCCGTCGCGACCGCGCTGGCCCGATCTTTCGGGTTCGTCTTCCAGCCGTACCACGGCCCGGTGCTCATCACCGGCTTCACGCCGCACGGCGACACCGTCGGCCTGACCCCTGAGCAGTTCGTCGCCTCGCTTAAGCGGCGTCGGGGCCTGCGACATCCTCGTCTGATCTCCAGCGCGGACAGCTCGCGCCCGGGGCTGTCCGCATCGCTCAGGCGTCGTGCGGTGCCGCGCGCCGCCAGCACCAGTCGGCGGCAGCGTCGAGGAGCAGGACTGTCTCCTCGATGTGCTTGCGCTGCGTGATCCCCGTGATGCCGAGCCGTGCCCACGAGTCCGGCCCGGCCTGCGCCACAGCGCCGAGGGCGAAGAACGCGGTCAAAACGCTCCGCCGGGCGTGTGCGACGAGCAGATCCATCCACTCAAACGCGGCACGTGTGCGCAACACCCGTTCCGCTGGTATGGATCCGGCGATGTACGGCGACAGTTCATTGAGCGTCCTCTCGATGCGCTGCAGCCTGCCGGTCCGCTCGATCAGTGCGTCGACCCCAAGGAAGGCAACGAACCCAAGAATGCCGCTCACTGATCTCGACGCCGAACACCTTCGGCTCCAGGCTCGTCATGATGACCAAGACGCCCGGCACAACGACGTCCGTTCTCAGCGTCCCACGCCACCGCCGCACCTGACGTCCCCCTTCGGCTGTTCGCAGCTGGGCTAAGCCTCAGTCACACGCCGCAGCTGGCAGTGTGTTAGCAATCGCGGCTATTGCCCACGCGCTTTGGATCCCGTCAGGGGTTGACCGCTATCCAAGTGTCATCCACGATCGCGCTCCACTGCTCGGCAGACCGACGCGCTCACAGCCAGCCGCTAGCGTGGCACTACGCCACGCATCCGCGCGCCCACCAACCGCTGTCCCAGAACGGGCTGGCGCCTGCTGTCGTTCGTCCCGATTATGACTAGAGTGCTGTAAAGGATGGTAATGGCTTCACCTGGGCTGGGGGCACCGTGGTCGCGGAACCACGCAAGCAGGATCTCTCGCCGCCGGGAGCGGTGTCGTCATCCCTTTCCGGTTCGGCGCGGGATGTCGTGCAGGCTCGGGACGTTCACGGGGGTGTTCACTTCCACGTCCCGGAACCGACGAAGCCTGCTCCGCCTCGTCAGCTCCCTGCCGACGTGCACGGGTTCGTCGGGCGCGTAGACGAGTTGAGGAAGCTCGAGGAACTCGTGTCGGCTGGCGACGCCTGCCATGGCGTCCGCTTGATGGTGATCGCCGGTACAGCGGGTGTGGGTAAGAGCGCATTAGCCTTGCGTTTCGCGCACCGCACGGTCGAACAGTTTCCTGATGGGCAACTATTTGTCAACCTACGGGGCTATGACTCTGGGCCAGCGGTGGCGCCTCAGGTGGCCCTGGAACGCTTCCTGCGCGCGCTGGGCGTGCCGCCTGGCGAGATGCCCCAGGGCCTGGAGGAACGGGCCGAACTCTATCGATCGCTGTTGGCTGGGCGGCATGTGCTGGTGCTGGCTGACAACGCGGCGACGGTGGGCCAGGTGCGCCCGCTGCTTCCTGGTGATGCCGGGTGCGTAGTGCTGGTGACCAGCAGGGGGCGGTTGTCGGGGCTGTCGGCCCGGGACGGGGCTCGTCGGCTGACGCTGGGGTTGCTGCCAGTGCCGGATGCTGTGGCGTTGGTGGAGCATGCGGTGTCTGGGAACCGGGAAGCGGATTCGGCTGCGGATGTCAGCGAGTTGGTGAGGCTGTGTGCGCGCCTTCCGTTGGCGTTGCGGATCGCGGCTGAGCGAGCTGCGGCCCGGCCGCTGATGCCTTTGCGCGAACTCCTCGGAGATCTTCGGGGTGAGTCGTCGCTATGGGCTGCCTTGTCGACGGAGGATGCCAGCAAGTCCGATACAGTCAGCGCGGTGTTCGCTTGGTCATACCGGGCGCTACCTCCACCGGCGGCGCGGGTGTTCCGGATGATAGGGATTCATCCCTCTGCGGAGTTCGGGATTGGGGCGGCTGCAGCTCTGTCGGGTGTCGAGCCTGATCGGGTGCGTGGGTTTCTCGACTTGTTGGCTGGGGCGCATCTGCTGGAGCAGACCGGTCCTGGCCGGTATCAGTTCCACGACCTGTTGCGGGCCTATGCCGCTGGGCAGGTTCGTCAGGATGAAGAGCCGGAGGAATGGGCCGCCGCGCTTCAGCGATGTGCCTGGTGGTACCTGGCAACCGCTCAAGCCGCGGTGCGCACTGCGCTGCCCAGTCTGGCAGCGCCGCCCCTACCCCCACAGTTCCTGTCCGCCGGCTCTTTCGAATTCACCGACTCTGACGAGGCGACTAGGTGGTATCGAGCCGAGCAGCAGAACCTGATGGCTGTTGCGCAGGCAGTATCGGCAGCGGGCATGTGGGACCTGGCTTGGCGCTTCGCGGAGGTCCTGCACGGCATGCACGCGGTGCATCTGCCGCTGGACGACTGGTTCGAGATGGCCAGGCTCGGCGCAAAAGCAGCTGAGGCGCTGGATCACGAGAGGGCACGCGCTGCTGTGTCGGCTACCTTGGCTGATGCCTGCGCCGCGGCGGGCCGTGCTGATGAAGCGATTGCCCATCACACGGCAGCGCTGGAAGTCTGGGAGAGGATCGGCGACCGCGCCGGGACGGTTCGCTCGGCTACGAGCCTGGGCTTGATTTCGTTGGCCCGCCACGACCTCGCTCGGGCCGACGCCGCGTTCGGCCAGGCGCTCGACGCCGGCCGGGCTGTTGGCGACGAACTCGGCGCGACCGCCGCGTTGAGCGGTCTGGCCCACGCTGCCTTCGAAGGTGGACGTCTGAGCCTCGCCATGAATCTTGCTGATCAGGTCGAGACGGCGTACCGTCGCGCAGGGGCCGATCGCCGCCTGCTGGCCACTCCCCCGCTTCTCCGAGCCCGTGTTCTCCGTGAAAGCGGCCGACTATCGCAGTCCGCGATTGAGCTCGCGGCAGCTCGGCAGATCGCTGACGATGTTGATCTGCCGTTACTTCACCAAGCAGTGCTCCTGGAACAAGGGGCTCTGGAGTACGCAGGTCAGCTGTACGACCAGGCCCTCGAGACGTTTGGGCATGCCTTAGCTCTGGGACGCGCACTTCGAGAACCTTCTCGGGAAGCGCAGGCCCGCACCGGGCTGGGCCAGGCCATGCTGGCCAAAAACCGTGCTGCCGAAGCGGTGGAGGCTTTTCAACTGGCCGCGGCCGCGTACCGCCATCTAAACCATTCATGGCTCTGTGCACGGACCTTGTCATATTTGGCCGACGCGTTAGACCGCGTCGGCCAGACTCAGGATGCACGCGCTGCACGTCACGACGGCGTGCAGCTGCTTGGTGGATTCAGCGATCTACGCTCCGAAAATCTGCGCGCGGACCTGACAAATCAGCTATGACACGCAGGGCGTCGATGGTCTCCGCAACGGCCGCATTCAGCAGCTCGGACGGGCTGTGTGAGACGCCCTGCTGCGCTACGCCGTTACCGATGCTGTGACCGGCGTGCGGGGTACCGGCTGCAGCGGCCAGCAGCGTACAGGCGCCAACTGCCACCTCGCGCGGGGCCGATGCGTTGTCCACCCAATTATCGGACACCACGGGGCGGTTCCCGAGGTGTACGGGTCCGATGCTGGTGGCACGCGCGGGACCGGGCAGGGCCATCCCCACTATCACCGCGACGGGTGCGACCAGTAGCAGACGCGCTATCGCCATTGACGCGAATCCTCCTCTACAACGCAAGTCCGACCGCATGACCATACTCATGACTGATCGGTAACCGGGCCAGTACTACCTGCATCAGGGTAGCGACTGTTCACTAAGAGCGACCACGTTTTTCCAAAATCGGGCATGCCGCCGATGCTGTGATGAGACTTGGTCCCCATGATCGAAAATCGTGCTAGCAGGTTCGCTGCCTAGCCGATGAGCCTGAGCCCCGACACGGGCTGGCCTGGGCCGGACAGGTCACGGCCGCGGGCCGACCTTGCAGGCCCGGAGCCGTCAATTCGGTTTTACAGGTGGAGATAGTGGGAACAGAGCCGCAAGGCGGCGGCAGGACGCCTGACTATGTGTGCCCGAATGCATGCATACAACCCTGTACCGCCGACTGAAACGTCGCCGGCCGTCAACAGACGTCCGCGGCGCAAGCCCAGAGGTGGTCATGACGCCGCTCACCAACGAGGCCGTGCAACAGGAACTCGAACTTCTCACGCGCACGTTGACAGTGGCCCGCAAGGACCTCGGGGATCTCCCACAACGCAAACTGGCCTCGATGCTGGGCGTCGCAAAAACCTCGGTAGTCGACTGGGAGACTGGGCAAGATTCCCCGACTGTGCGAAACCTCATCGGTTGGGCCCGCATACTAATGCTGAGACTCGTCATCGTCGACAGGATCGGCGTGCAGGTTCCTTGTTCGGTGCCCCGGGAACACGGCGAAACTTGGGAAACCTATGAGCTCAGAAGGCTGACGATGGTACTGCGCGATGTCCGCAACGCGTACCCCATGCTGCCCCAACTTGAGGTCGCCAACCGGGGCGGATTCAGCCGAGTCTCCTTGGTGCACTGGGAGAGCCTGCGAACACCGCCCCGAACACTCGGCCTCATACGCTGGGCAATGGCCCTAGACTGCAGAGTTCGCCTCGCACCCATGCGACCCCGACGCCGGATTCTCGCCACAGTGGAAGGGTAGACCTTCTCGGAGGCCATCCCGCTCGCCGCCGCGCGGCGACAATGTGCAAGTCCCGCGCTGGATAGTGGTGGGGGCTTGTCAATCAGTGACTGCTGACTCGGATACGGCCGACGTCAGGCAAACTTTTTGGCCTACAGATCGGCAGGTTCCCTACCTTCACGGATCTTCCTCCCAAATTTGGCCAGTCTTGTGCGATTCGCTGATATATCGCCAATAGGCCCTGGAATCGGATCGATCTCCGGTGTACACATGGAAGGCAGAGAGCGTACACGCAGCCGGTGAGGGGGAACCCAGGTGCGGCTCACGTTGCTCGGTACTGTCCAGGTGTGGCACGAGGAAAGACCGTGGCCAACCGGAAGCATCAAAGAGAAGAATCTGCTTGCGATCCTCGCCATGGACGCCGGAAACGCTGTCTCGGCGCAGAGCCTGGCCGAGCGGCTGTGGGATCACGAACTTCCACGGACCGCCCGGCAGGGACTCCACGTCTACGTCTCCCGTCTGCGGCGGCGTCTTCGCGAAGCCTGCGGTGACGACCTGATCGTCAGCACCCCGGCAGGCGGATACCTGCTAGACCTGCCAGCCGAAGCCATCGACGCCAAGCATTTTCTAAAGCTCTTCCACCGCAGCTCCAGTATCCGCTCGACCGACCCGCTCCTGGCGCGGTCACTCCTGAGACGTGCCGAGGAGCTGTGGCGCGGCGAACCGCTAGCAGGAATCGAAGGTCAGTGGGCCGAGAAGACACGTCGCGTACTGCTTGCACACCGACGCAACGCCGCCTTGACCCGCATCGAGCTCGAACTACAGGCGGACAATCCGAGCGAAGACCTCATCGGCGAGCTTACTGAGCTGACCAGCGATGCCCACACCGACCAAAAGGCTGTAGCGCTGCTGATGTCCGCGCTGGACACGGCCGGCAGAACGGAAGAAGCGCTGGCGGCATTCCACACCACCCGAATACAACTGCAAAAACTAGGCATAGAGCCCCGTCAAGAACTTCGCGCAACGCACCAGCAGATTCTGCGCGGCAACCCACACTCGAAGCCATCCGGACCTGCAGGCACCGCCTGGATACCCAACACGCTAGACCCTGATCCTCCCCACCTGGCCGGGCGTAACGCAGAATTGGCAAAACTGCAGGCCCTTATCAGCGACGACCTGCGCACCAGATCGGGCCCGGCGCTATATGCCTTGGATGGCATGCCGGGCATCGGCAAAACTGCTTTTGCCGTTCGCGCCGCTCATATGCTGCGTTCCCGCTGCCCCGATGGATTCCTGCAAATCAACCTGCGGACCCATCACCCCTCCCAGCCACCCATCACCGCTCGCGACGCACTGGTCCAACTCCTCGACGACATAGCAACTCCCTCCCGGCAGATGGAGCGCGCAAATAGTACGAACGCACTGGCCGCGCTGTGGCGGCGACGCACCAGCGACAGACGGCTCCTACTGCTCCTGGACGACGTCGCCGACAGCGAGCAGATCGAGGCCCTGCTGCCAGCCGCGCCCGGCAGCGTCGTCCTGCTCACCTCCCGTCGACGCCTCTCCGGCCTGCCAGGGCTACGACAGCACACGTTGCAGCCGCTATCCGACGACGCCGCCGGCGAGCTGCTATCCGTCATCGTCGGCCGGGATCTACCAGACCTGCGCGAAAACCAGGAGCAGTTCGCACGCCGCTGCGGTGGGCTACCGTTGGCCATGGCCGTGGCTGCCGCGTATCTCCGCACCCGCCCAACCTGGACGCTAGCAGACCTGAACGACCGCTTGATCGCCGCACATGCCCGATCCGCCTCCGACCAAATCAACTCCCGCATATACGCCGCGTTCGCCCTCTCCTTCCACGCTCTGACCGATCACCTGCGCACCGCGCTGTGCCTGCTGGCGGCCCATCCCGGCCCTGACACCACAACAAACTCTGTCGCCGCGTTGATCGACACCGATCCGGCAACGGCCGACTCCGCCCTGGAAGCCCTGCTGGAACAACACTTGATCGAGGAGACAGGTCCGCACCGTTTTCGAATGCACGACCTGATGCGCGAATACGCTCTCACCGAGCTTGCTCAGCGACACACTCCCCAAGAAACCGAAAGTGCCCTGGCCCGCATGCTCGATTTCTATCTGACGACCGCACTGCTTGCAGACCAAGCCGTGCATCCCCAACGCCGCCGCGGCACCGAAGCGTCCGCCCACGCCAGGGCAGCCCCAACTTTCGAGAACCCAGGCCAGGCCCGCAGCTGGCTAGCCTCCGAATGGCCGAACCTCCACGCGATCAACGTCTTGGCGCACGCGCGCGGCTGGCACGCCCGGGCCCCCTTGCTCCCGCTGGTCCTGGCCGAGTACCTCGACCGCCGCGGGGACTCGGCCAAGGCTATCGACGTCCTTGAGCTGGCCATGGGAGCTCGCGCCGACCCGACGGCCCACCCCGACGACGCCACTGCGGCACGGCTCCTCACCGATCTCGCGGCCGCACGAATTCGCACCGGAGAACTCGACTTGGCCTTGTCTTACGCACGCCGCGCCTTGGACATCTGGATCGAGTGCGACGACAGATACGGCCAGGCCGACGCCTGGGTACAGGTCGGCCGAGCACATTGGCACGCCCGTCAGTCCTCCAAGGCGATTCCCGCCTTCGAACACGCCGCAGCCCTCTACGACGAGCTCGGCGAAATCGGCAGACGTGCGGTCGCCGAGGATCATCTCAGCATCCAGATGTTCGAGCTCGGCCGGCACGACGAGGCTTTCGCCCTGAGCCAGCAGGCACTGGACACCGCGCGCCAATCCACGGACCCGGCCCTGCAATGCGACATCCTCACCAACCTCGGTGAGATGTATCGGGAAGCCGGCCACATCAACCAGGCACTCGACCACTTCCGCCAAGCCAAGGCCATCGTGGACAACCTCGGCGACCCCCAGAACGTCGCCGTTCTGGCCAGCAACATCGGCGCCGTCCACAGCGAACGAGGCGAGCACGAGGCCGCCCAGTCCTCATTCCACACTGCTCTGGAGCTGTTCCAGGCCCTCGGCGACCGCCGAAACGAAATCGACACCCTCATCAGCCTCGCCGACGCCCACACCCATCACGGCAACCACCACACCGCGTTCCAGCACCTCCAACAGGCCTCACAACTGGCGGCATCGACCCACGACCCGCTCCGTCAGGCCCGAATCCAACTGGCCACAGGACACGCCCACCGAAGCCAACAACGACTCACCGATGCCCTAGATTTCTACCACTCAGCCCTCGACGAGGCTGGCGCCGCAAAAGCCCCTCTGGACCAGGCCCACGCACTTCGCGCCATCGCAGACGTGCTCCGCCTACGCAAGGACCCGGAAGCAAATGCCTTCGCTCAACGGGCCAACACCATCTATCAGCACCTCCACCATCCCGCAGCCATCCCCGACTCCGAAACTGCTCCATAAGCACGTCAGCCGGCCCTCACTCCACAACCGCCAACGCCATCGGCGTGCCGCGGATCTACAAACGATTCCTGGTGCCACCTCACGAACGGTCAGATCGAGGGCTCCGACACGCATCACGCCCGCATAGGCAGACATGACGGTCACCCTTCTAAGCGACACAGCGCGCAGTCACCACGAACGACGTGGCACTCGCCCCCTCCCCCAGCCACACAAGCCGTGCGCTAAGACCGCTGCAAGCCTGCTGCAACCACCTGCGGAATACCCCCAATACGAGGCCACGGGGGACACCGTAGCGAAGCGACGGATACCTCGCCTCGCACAGGCGCCGCCGGGCATGCTTCTCGCGGCGCGCGGTAGCAAACAGGGGGACACACATGGCGCGACTCAATCAGCAATGGTTCAAGAGCAGCTTCAGCGGCGGCAACGACTCGAACTGCGTCGAGGTCCGGTTCATCAACGACTTCGCACACGTCCGCAACAGCACCATGGCAGACAGCCCGGTGCTCGTGTTCAACCGGGGCGAATGGGACGCATTCGAACTCGGCGTCTTCAACGGCGAATTCTCGATGCCCGCGTAAACACACCCGCTCGTTTACACCTCTCCCACGGGCCGCCGAAACCGCGTGACATACCGGTTTCGGCGGCCCGCCGGCGTGTCTAGGGCGGGCAGGCTCAAATTCATCGTGATCCCACCTTCGACGTCTCGGGCCTGAACTACCTTTTCGGCGATACCGCTGACATTGCTAAACGCGTTCGCGCCCGTACTGTCCGAAAGTTCCCCCACGCGTCAGCCATATCGGGCCGCAAAGTAAGCATCCCGTCGAGGTAGCCAGCCCAGTACGCCATCAGCAGGATCTGGCCATCCGCGCCGTCCCCAGCCAACGTCAGTGCCTTGCCGCGGGAGACCTCGAGCTGCCGACTCATGCGCTCAGTCTCAGCGTGGTCGCCGTGACCGAACCGCCGGGCCAGGAAATCCCGCACTGCCGACCAAGCATCGCTGGCCATCGACGTCATCAACGACTGAGCACCCTGCTGCAGAATCGCCGAATAATACATGAACCCTTCCTGCACGCAAAACAGCTACCCCACGACCACAGGGTTCTCATCCTACTCAGGTGCCCGCCGCGGCACTCTGACCAGACAAATATCTACCGGAAACTCTCAATCACGGGTTCGGGGTTCAAGTCCCTGTCGGCGCACCCGTAGCGGAGCCCCAGCTCAGACATTTGAGCTGGGGCTTTGCGTTTTCGAATACGTGGCAGCTGAACTTGTTGACGGCCCGTCAGGGCCGTGGACCAGGATTGGACCAGGGCGGTCCCGAAGTCGTCTCCGCAGAACCCCGATACTCTGGACGATCGCGTGCGCGAGCGTGGGAACGTGTCGTAGGCGTCCGCTGGTCCGGGTTCCAGCGGATTTCGATCCGCGTGGACCTGCGGTTTCGCGGAAGCCCTGGCTCGCTTCCAGCGGATTCCGGTCCGCTGGTCGATTCGTCGCAGGTCAACGCCACGAGGTTGCCGCAACGTCGACGGCCCTTCGTCTACGGGCTCTGCGTCATGCCGCAGTCTCCTGGGCGCCATGTGGACCAGGGAGCTTCGCTCGGGCCTGCATGATGGCTGCTGCGATAGCTGCTGTGGCCGAGCGCTTGAGCTCGGGGTAGACCGAGGTGTAGATGTCCTGAGTGATCGCGGTACCGGAATGCCCGAGCATCTCGGAGACCACCTTGACGTCCACCCCGGCGGCCAGCGCGATCGACGCCGCCCCATGCCACAGGTCGTGAAGGCGGATCGGCGGCAAGCCCGCCTCCCGGGCTAGCAGGTGGAACTGGTCGGTCACCCAGGCCGGGTGCAGCCCGGTCCCCTCGGAGCCGGTGAACACCAGCCCGGTGTCAGTCCAGCCGGCCCCGGCGGCGAGCTTGTCGGCCTTCTGCTGCCGACGGCGTGCAGTCAGCTCGGCCGCCACCGGGTCGCTGAGCCGGACGGTCCGCTGCGAGGACTCGGACTTCGGCGCGGTGACCATGGTCTCCCAGCCCAGCTGGATCACCTGCTGCGCCACGGTAACCAGCCGGCAGGGCAGGTTCACATCCACCCACCGCAGCCCAACAGCCTCACCCCAGCGCATCCCGGTAAACGCCAGCAGATGAAACAGCGCGAACTGCGGGTGCTTCGCGGCCCGCTCCAGGAACACCGCGGTCTGCGCCGGGGTCCGGACTATCACCAACGAAGGCAGCTCCCCGGTCGCGCGCCAACAGGCCACCCGCTCCGCCGTCCACACCCGGGCCCGCGGCGGACGCCCCGACGGCAGGTGCACCAACGCAGCGACGTTCACCACAATCAGCTGCTGCGCACACGCCGCCGACAACGCCGAGCGCAACGTGGCCCGGATCCGCGCCCGGGTCGCGTCCCCACACGGGCGACGGTACGGCGGCATTGCCGCCAGCTCCGCCTTCGCCTCCCGCCAAGTGGCCTTGTCGTTGGCACGCCACTCCTCCTTCGTCCTCTTCTCGGTACGGTGCCGGGCGGTGTAGTCGGCCCGTGCCTGCTTCGCCTCGGCGGCGATGGCCGCGAACATGCGCTGCAGGTGCTCGACCCGCAGCCCCTCCAACGGGATCGACCCCAAATGCGGGATCAGGTATTGCCGCAGGTGGCAGGCGTACACCCGGCGGGTCCCCGGCGCCAGATCGGCCTTGTCCGCCAGCCAGGACGTCAGCCACTGCTCGACCGTGGTGCGGTCCGCCAGCGGCTGCCGGGCGGCAATCGCCCGGCGCACCGTGTCGTAGTCCGGCAGACGCCGCGTGTCGGCTATGTCCCGCCGGATCCGCGCGGCAATGTCCAGCTTCAACCTCCCCGCCGCCTCGACGTTGACCGCCACCCGGTCGGCGATCCCCAGCAAGTTCCGCACCGCCGTCAGCTGCGCCTCAGCTTCGGGCCGGTTGTCGATCCCGCCCCGGGCTATGACCTGCCAGCCGACGCCTGGGGCCTGGAACCCGGTCTGGAAGTGCCACGACCGGTGCGAGGGATTCCACTCCGATCCGCGCCGCAGTTTCGGACACGTCGAACCGATCCGGGACAGCTTCGACTTGCCCGCCGCGTCCAGCACTGGCGAGCCGTCCGCCGCCAGCACCGGCACCCGGCAGCCGCACTTCTTGAACACCGAACCCGGAGTCACGACGATCACTCCTATCCTCGGCCGACTCCCTACCGCCGCTGTATCAGTGAGCGATCACCACGTGACGACCTGGTCCGTGCTCCCACGCCCCGCACGCCCGCCGCCGGCGGCCAGTGGCGACGCGACGGCTAGCCCCAGCACGGCCAGCAAATCGGCCGTCGGCACCTTCCACCCACACCCCACCCGCAGCACCCGGCACGGGAACTCCCCTGCCGCAGCCAACCGATACGCCCTGAACCGCCCGATCCCCAACAACCGCCCCGCCGACGGTATGTCCAACACCGCAGGCAGCCCACCGCCCTGCGGGGACGCCAGGCTCACGAGCACCGGCGCGGGCCGCCGGACCTCCGCCGAATCCGTCCTCACCATCACGATCACCTGCTCTCTACCCCCACATTCACCCCGGACCCGAAGACCTGACTGAGCCATATGACAGAATCAGCCCAGGAACTGTCGAGACTCTGTCCAAGAGTTGACTAATAGCGGATCGCCGAGCTCTCGGTTAAGTCTTCGAAGGGCGCACCATTAGCCACCTGCGACGCCGTGACCAGCGGATTTTCGGAGACGCTTAAGCCCAAGCACGCATGGCCTCAATCTGTCGGTGCCACATGGCATGCTACTGACCGGAAGTCCGGAAGTGTTGAGGGAGCCGCAGTGGTCGATCCGTTTTCCATGGCGAAGCTTGTTGCTTTGTTGAAGAAGGACGGCCCGCACGCCGCGGCCAAGGCGTACAAGATGGTCGCGCCCAAGAACTGGGCGGTGCAGCTCAGCAACACCGCCTTGAAGGGCTTGCCGCGCCCCCGCCCGCGGATCGCGTTGGTACGTGAGCTGAACGGTAAGAAGGGCGAAATCCTCGCGCCGTTGATGGCGGTGGTCGTGGACGGCAATCCGGCCCCCACGACGGAGCTTGCTGAAGCGGTGGATCGCTGCCTGCGCCGCTCCCGCAGATGGCGGAGGCTGCCCGTAGATGAGCAGTCAAGCCGCACTGCCGTTGTGTCCTCGATGCTCATGCAGAACTTCATCGCGTCGCAGGACCCAGCGAAGGCGACTGCGGTGGCGCATGACGCCGCAAGGTTCCGCAGTGATCAGATCGAATCCAAAATCGACCGGCACGGTGTGGTGCAGCAGCAGTTGTTGGACGAGTTTCGCGCCGATCGTGGCGGTGAGGCCCGGGCGCGGCTGCGCCAGTCGCTTGCCAAGATGCCACAGGAGTTGCATCGACTCATCGAGAGCGCGCTCGAGGAGGAGCCTGAAGGCGTCCGCGAGGTCCTCAGCGCGGTGTCGACGCCAGAAGCGTCCGCCGCAGCGATAGCCGCCCAGTGGGTTCAGTCGCCTCCGGCAATCCTGGGCACGGCGCAAACCCCGGTGCGGCCGACTGCGTGGCGGGTCCTGGGTTACGTCGCGTTCGCGTATCGCGAGTGTGCGTCCGCGAGCATGGCCTTCGAGCGGTCCGCTGCCGCCGGCGGGGCAGCTCGTGATCATCTGATGGCGTGGGCAGCATGGGCGGCGATCAACGCCGAGGATAATGCCCGTGCCGAGTCTTTGATTGAGGCCTCTGAGGTGAGCCCGGACTCGATTCCCATCCTTCGGCTCGTGGCTGCGTGGCTTCGCATGGCTACAACACCTCTTCCGAACCCGAACGGCTCGAGTCCGTTGGAGAGTGCAACGCAGGCGAGTCCGTCAGACGGGACGGACGATCCGTTCGCGGACACTGTTCGGTTGGTACAGGTCGAGCTCGCCGGGTGGGACCCGACGGACGAGATGGAGCGTGATCTGCACGCGCGGATCGGCGCCAACACCGATCTCGTAGACCTGTCGCTGTCGCAGGCGCGAAGGTACGACGCCGCGATCCACCGCCTGCAGGCGGCGCTGAATCGCGGGTGGATGGATCAGACCGCAATGGCCTTGGCGGACCTGCTGTGCGAGCGGGCTTACGCCGGCGGCAGCTTGGACCGAGCGCGTGACCTTGACGCAGCGTGCGAACTTGCGTCGAAGGTTCGCGACGCGCGACGAGGGATGAATGCCAACTCCGCCCCCGCGGCAGCGATGGCGGCCCGGGCCGCGGGGCTGGCCCGGCACCATCGACGTGTCATCGAGATCGGCAGCTCCGAGTTCGGCACAGCAACCAATAACGAGGCTCGTCAACCGGCGATGATCCGCTATGTCGCGACGGCCGCCACCGAGTGCGATGCCGGCATCGCTGAGGCACTGGAGAGGCAACTCCCGAACCTCCCGGAAGGATTCGTCCAGGACTGGTGCCGCGCGCAGCTGCTCACCCGGTCCAATCGTCCAGAGCAATTGACGAACGAAGAGCAGGCTGCGCTCTGGCAGACCGTCCTGGCTTCAGCCGTCACCGACGAGGAGCGCTTCCTCGCCGAGCGTGGGCTGGCGGAGGCCGGCATTCTGGTGCCCGCCGATCGAAGCCTGACAACGGATCCTCATAGCTGGATCGCTGCGGAGAGCCGCGCAAGAGCTGCCCTAGTCATCGGAGACCCAGCTGCCGCAATCACCGAGCTGCGCCCTTTCAGAGAGGAGGTGCCCTCAGCGGCCCTCATGCTCGGGGAAGCCTACGCCGCCTTGAGCGAAATCGACGCCGCGGTCGATGAGCTCGTGCAGGCTGCCCGACGGTTCGACTACGACGACTTCGTCATCCAGGCAGCACGGGTGGCGGCCGTCGCCGGACAGCGCGAGCGTGCCGAATCGCTCCTCCAGCACGTCCTAGGCACGGCTTCGTCCGCCTGGCACGGCCGCCCGGCGGCACTGGGCCTGCTCGGACATCTACGGGCCAGCAGGGGTGACTGGCCTGGGGCGATGTCGTTCTGGGAGGCCGCTCTGGAGCAGGATCCCTTCAACACGGAAGTCCTGTGGTCCTTGGCCCAGTGCCATGCCCACCGGGGTGACGTCGATCTGGCCTGGACAATCCTCACCGCCGACCCGATAAGCCCCGGCCGTCGGCGCGAGCCGCCGCACCCACCCCACGCTTCATTCGCGCAGGTTCTCCTCTTGCTGACGGCGCGGAACCAGGAGCCTGCAGCCGTCGTCGAGCGCGGGCTCGCTCTGATGAATGTGTTCGACGAGCCCGACTTTCACGCCGCAGCGCTTCTGATCATGTTCGATGTGACCATGAGCGACCCGGACGCTCCGGCTCAGGCTGGGGCGCTGGATCCGGACCTGTTGGAGCGTCTGCAGGCAGCAGTGACCACGTTCTTGACGGACCATCCCGGCCACCCCGCGTTCCGTGCGGTCCCCGTCACTCCAGAAATGTCCGGGGAGGAGATCCTCGCAGCCATGGCCTCCGCCGACAGCACCACTGCCGAGCGGGGACAGAACCGGAAAGTCGCAGAATGGACAGTCGCTCGGGGTGCTCTCCCGCTCGGAGCCCTCGGCTCATTTTATGGACGCCGATACGCGCAGATCATCACGAGTCTTGCCTTCGCGACTATCACCGCCGGATTCGAGGAGGTCGAGGACGAGGCGAGCATCGCGGAGGCCCTCGGTGCGCTCGGCGTCCAGCCGAACCCGGGCGCGGCTGACGCACGCAGGGGTCTTCTGATCGCGCGCGGAACGCCAACTGCGGTGGTCGTCATCGACACCACCGCCTTGTATGCCCGCACCTTGCTGCCCGAACTCGATGCGCAGCTCGCCAGCAGGCTCCGGGACGTGCTTGTCGCCGACGACGCCTTCATGGACATCGTCATCTCGCGAGACGCCGCAAGCAAGGATCAAGGCCTGTATTTCTCCACCGATCCCGACACCGGACAGGGCATCCTGCGGGTGGTGTCTGCCGAGACCCGTCAGCAACAACGCGAACGCCTCGACGCCATTTACCGTCTGGCCGCCGCAGCGCGCCGAGAGCCCGCACCGGCGGCGTCCACGTCAGCCCTGGATCAGATTGCCCCAGACCAGCAGGTGCCTTGGCTGGGGAGCGTCCGCCTGGCCGCGGCTCGGGGAGCGTTCCTGTGGGCCGACGACGTCGCAGTACGGGCGGTGGCACGCACGGCCGGCGTCCGCTGCTTCTCGACGGCGGCTCTTCTCCACGCGTTCCGCCGACTCGGCGCGATGACCGAGGAACAATGCGAGCAAGCTGTACAGAACCTCATCCGGGGCCACATCGGAGACTTCACGCCGAAATGGGAACGACTGCGAGACATCAGCCGCGAGGGCGACCCCGGCCGGACCGCCGTCGCCGCAGCCGTTTCCAAGCCCTCCTTCTGGATGAACTTCGAACCGGCCAGCAAGATCTACCTCCGCCTTCTCGATGAATTCCAGCGCACACAAGCGGAATGGGTACCCACGCTCGTCAGCTGCGCCACGCTGGGCGCCCTGGGGATCAACCAGCATCCGGAGGCGGCAGCCGACCAGGCTGCTGCCATCTTGAGCAGCACCATCAACCACCTGGGACCACTCGGTCACGTCCCGGGCGCCATCGCTGCGGCACGCGGAGCACTCCGGCAAGCACCGATCTCCTTCCCCGACCCGCTCCCGAACGTCGCACGACGCATCCTCAGAGCCCAGGAAGCACTGTCAGGCCCTTCGACCGCGGCCGACACGCTCATGGCCCTGATGGCAGGGTGTTCGGAGGAAGATCGTCAGATCGCGCGTATCGCAATCCTGACCGCGTGAACACGCCGGACCAGAGTCAGAGCAGACGTGCGTTGCGCGGTCGAGCCTTGCCATCATCACCTTCACCGCAGACACCATCCACCATGTCGTGCCGAGGCTCGAGGAATTCGTCCGCCAGACTGTCGCACCCGAGCCCATCAGCGCGCACCCACCGAAGATCCGTGGCGCCGGGCAGACCGTGGTGAGTCGAAGCTCTTTCCTCGCGTCCTCGAGTGCTTCCTGGCGCAGATGTCCGCCGAATCAGCCGAAACACCGGGCAACCCAGTTCTGGACTGCTACCGCGCCAGCAGGCTACGATCCGCCGCAATCAACACGTCCGCCCCGCCACTGTCCTGCTCTGGGACACGGTCCGCGACGCGGTATGGGATCAGCAGGCGCAGACCGGGAGCAGCCTTCGTTGAGAGTGCTGGCCGCTGCCGTCGTCGGAGTGAGTTTCAGAGAATGGCGTCGTTCGAGGTCAGGGGTCTGGCGTGAGCGGCGGCGGGCCGTCGTGGACGGGGCCAGCTGCGCGGACAGGGCTGAGGAAGTCTTCGGGACGAGGCCGATGCCTTGGAGGGCGAACGCCACGTCCTGGCTTTCAGCCAGAGCGCTCCATCGCTTCAACTCCTTGCCGTCTGCGCTGATCAGGAGTGTCGTTGGTGCCGCCGCAACCCTCTCACCTGTCGCAAATCGACCGTCATCGTGACGGTCGGCCACGTCGGCCTCCACAACGACAAGCCCCGGCCCGTACGGCGCGGCAAGTCGCCCTGGCAGGATGGTCGCCATGCGGATCCTGATTCTCGGCGGAACGTGGTTTCTTGGCAGGGCGCTCGCCGCATCGGCGATCGAGCACGGCCATCAGGTGACTGTGTTCAATCGGGGCCGCTCCGGTGTTGACCCTGACGGGGCCGCGGCGATCCGCGGCGATCGGGAGTCCGATGACGACCTGAAGCGCCTGACCAATGCCGGGTCGTGGGATGTGGTGGTGGACCCCTCGGGACAGGTTCCGCGCGTGGTTCTCGCCTCGGCGCGTGCTCTGGCCGGCAGCGGCCGGTACATCTTCGTGTCGTCGGTATCGGCATATACCGGCTGGCCCATCGATCCCTTGACCGAGACCTCGGCACTGCTGGAGTCGCGCGCGGACGCCGGTCCCGAGTTCGGATACACCGACCCCCGGGGCTACCCCACCCAGTACGGATTCGCCAAGGCCGGGTGCGAGCAGGCCGTCCTGGACGTGTTCGGCCCGGACCGTGCCACCATCCTGCGGCCAGGCGTCATCCTCGGCCCGTGGGAGTACGTTGGCCGCCTGCCCTGGTGGCTCCGCCGCATCGCCGAGGGAGGCCGTGTCCTGGCCCCCGGCGATCCGGACCAGCTGATCCAGCCCGTCGATGTCCGCGACGTAGCGGACTTCGCGATCCGCGCCGCTAAGCACGGTCTCGGCGGCGCGTTCAACGTCACCGCTCCCGCGAACCACACCACGTTCGCCGGGTTCCTCGAAGCCTGCCGCCAGGCAACGGGATCGGACGCGGAGTTCGTGTGGATAGGCGACGACCAGCTGGCCGCCGCCGGGATCCGGCAGTGGACGGAGATTCCGCTGTGGCGATCGGCCGACGCGTTCCCCGGGACGTGGAAGGTGTCCTCAGCAAAGGCGGCGACGGCCGGCCTCACCGCCCGCCCCATTAGGACCACGGCGGCAGACACCTGGCAGTGGCTCACTGCCGGCGGACAGGCCGTCGCCAGCGAACGGGTGTCAGAGCTGGGCATCGATCCCGAGAGGGAGGCCGAAATCCTGGCCGGGGCCAGAGGCTAGGACCTGCGCGGTGGCAGCGCCGGGGCTATAGCCCCGGCGGACTCGGCTGCAAAGACCTCGATACGCGCTCCGAGGTCGAGTGCTTCGGACGAGCCCTGATAGCTGGGCAGCGCCAGGGCCTGCCGCGCCTTCACCAATCGCTCTGTCACCCCGTGGACGCGCTGGGGTTGAGGGAGGTCGAATACAGTGCCCAACGTGTCCGCGGCGCCGTCGAGGTCTCCGCTGAGAATCAAGGCGTGGGCCAGCTCGATCCGGGCCTCGATGGCGACTTTCGGCATGCGCACGATCGGCGCGCCCGTGTCGTACAGCTCGATGACCTGCCGTGCGTGCCGCGCGGCCGGTTCCGCCAGCTTCAGATTGACATACGCCGAGCCCAGGCAGCGGCGCAGACGAGCGCCGTCGAAGCTGAACTCCCCGCCGATGTCGTCATGCAGCTCATCCGCCGGTGCGTCGCTGTCGGCCGCAGACAGCGCGAGCCCCGCGGACTCGGTAGCGGAGATGGCGTTGCCGAGCTGCGAGTAGGCCCGTGCGCCGATCGCGTGAAGGCGAGCGGTCGGCGTGCCTGCCGGCGCTGTCGCCAGGCCTTTGGCGACCAGTTCCAAGGCCGCCAGCGGGAACTCCGACCAGTTCGCGATCAGGGCCCGCATGCCCATCGCCCACGCGCACAGACCTTCGTGCCCGACCATCCGGCCGTAGATGAACACGGTCCTGGCCTGTTCGGATGCGGCGTCGGTGTATCCGAGGTCGAAGGAGACGGTGGCCAGGATGCCGCAGGCCTGCCCGGCGGCGACGTACAGGTCGGATTCCTGCGCGGGCCTGCCCGTGCGGTCCAGCAGAGACAGTGCCAGGTCGCGGATCCGTTTCGCCTCAGCGAACGACTCGATCGGTGCCTTCTCCGGATACTCCCTGGCGACCTTGGTGACATCCTCCTGGAGCTGCTCGATCGTCATGTTGTCGATGGCTCGGGCGGCGGCGTAGGCGGCGTGCTCGGACGATTCGTGTGCTGCCATGGTGATCTCGCTTTTCAGGTTGAACGCTTGTGCTTGCTCCTGGAGATTGGCTTCGCTGGCCGGACCCAGCAGCACATCGACCTCCACGGAGAACATCCGCTGCAGAACGGCCGACGCGTTCGGGTATGGACGTGTCGTCAACCCGCCGCGGAGCCACCGCTCAAACTGCGTCCGCGACACCGAGAGTGCCGCCAAGCGGGGATCGTTCGTCTCAGCCGCAAGCGTGCGTGCGGCCTCCTCGAAGTGGCGGCGGAACGTCTCGTATGTTCGCCAACGACGCTCAACGACGAGCACGCGAAGTGCAGTCGGTTCGGCTTCGGGCATGAGGCTTCTCCAGGGCAAGAGCTATCGGTCCTGCGTGCTGATGACAGTTCCAGTCCTACCCGTAGATGGCGGAGGCTGTACCGCAAAAATCGAAGAGGGCACACAGACGGCACTTCACAGTGCTCGACGGCACCTAGACGGCACAGTCCCGCTAGCGAATTGCGTGATTACCAGCCGGAGCAAGTGATACTCGCGGCGCCGGTGAGGTAGGCGGTGATCGCGTCGAGACGGTCGGGTACGAACGTCCTGGAAGGAACCTCGGCGACGTCGACCCACTCGACGGCGGAGTGCTTGTCAGGCTCCATGTTCATTGGCTCGCCCGACCACCGCTTGGCCGCGAATACGACGGTCAGGAACCCCGACGGGGACTCAACCCCCTGTGATCCGTGGATGACGTGCGCGACTTCGAGATCGTCAGGGGTGACGATCAGCCCGGTCTCTTCCTTCAGCTCCCGGACCGCCGTCATCGTCACCGGCTCTCCCGGCGCGTTCTTGCCGATTGGCAGGTCCCAGCAGCCGCGGGCGAACTTGGCCTTCGGGCCGCGCTGGATCAGGACGATGCGCCCGTTGGTAACGTCGTGGACGATTACTGCCGCGACGAGCAAGGTCATGGATTCGGTAGCCGGTGGCAGAGGTGGCTGGCTCACGCGGGGATCCTTTCAGACATCGGCCTCGCGGATGCGGCGATCCAGCGCGGACGCGCCGGGGACGCCGCGTCGCCGGTAGTAGGCCAGGGTAGGCAGGATCGAGGTCATGGCGGCTGCTCCGCGGCCCGACGACATCCCCTCGGCGAGGTCGAGCGCGGTGTTCCACGAAGCCACGGCCTCGTCGGCCCTTGCCTGGGCTGCCAGGCAGTCGCCGAGGTCGGCGTGGGTGAGCATGTGTACGCGCGGGAACTGAACCGGGTCCCAGGAGCTGAAGGCGGCGCGGTGGCGGGCCTCGGTTCCTGCGTGGTCCCCGATCGCGGTCAAGGTGCGGGCGGTGTGGGAATCGACGGTCCCGCCCGCGGGGCCGGCCAGGGCTGAGAAGGATGGCTGGGCCTCGCCTCCGTCGCGAGCGAGTGCGTCCTCGGCGTCGAGGAGCGCTCTGGCCACGTGCGGGCCGTTCCCGGTTGCGGCGTGGGCTCTGGCCTGCGTGATGTGGAGCAGTGCTTCGGTCGCGCCGTCGAGGTACATCCGTCCTCGTCGTAGCGCCGCGTCGATCAAATCCGCGCAGTGCTTCGGCTGCTTCATGCTGAGCGCCTGCTGTGCGATGGCGCGCATCATCCAGGCCGTGTGTGCGTGCGGATCTGCTTCGACAGCGAGTTGGAAGCCGAGCACGTAGTACTTCTGGGCGGCTCCTTCGTGTCCGAGGTCGTGGTGCTTCCACCCCAGCAGCCAGGCGAGTTCTGACACAGATCCGAAGGCGCGCTGGCGGCTACCCTCGTTGGCGAATCGGCCGGTGAGCATCGGGGCTGCGGTCTCGGCGAGGTATGCCGCGACTGTCGACAGGCCGTGTCCGCCGCCCAGCTGTTCGTCCGCCGCGCAGAACACGGACGTGATGGAGTGGACGATCGAGATCTCCGCGTCACCGACGCGGTTGCTGCCGGTTCTGGCGGCAAGCATCCGAGCCACCGGTTCGTGGTCATACCCGATTGGAAGGGCGATGTCGACGGAGGTGTAAGTCGCGGCTGCGAGGTGGTGGCGGTGTTCGAGGTCTGCACGGCCAAGAACGATGGCGGTGCCGATGGGCTCTGCGCCTGCCAGCGTCGGACTGTCCGCCTCGCGTAGGCCGAGCTGCGTGCGAGTCATCTGCCGGCCGCATCGTCTGGACAACGCCTCGGCCAGATAGGCGGCGGTGCGGTCGGCGGGCTCGGTGCCGGCGACCCAGTGTGCGACCGCGGACTTGTTCGTGGACAGGACTTCACCGTTCTCTGCAGCGATCCGGCGCACCGCACGCGCTACGGCCTCGTATCCGATGCCGGTCTCGGCGATGACCTCGCGCAGGCGCTCATTGGGCTGGCGTGACTTCGTGACCATGGCGGTGGGGGTCCGTCCGGGGGGTTAAACCGTGTAAACGCTCTGGCTTGCTCTCCACTGTAGTTGCGGCCAGCACCTCTTCGTTTACTGGTGGTGAGCCAAGACGGCATACAGAAGGCACTCCGCGACCTCTTGCGAGGCGCAAGAAGGTACACCGGTGGGAGTCGAGACGGACATGCGATCAGCGGCACCTTCATGGAGCGCTACTCACCGTTTACGACAGGAGCCTGCGATGGACACGAATCTGGCAGCCAAGCCAATGTCCGCGCGCGCATGCCGGTCACAGCGGCCCGCGGTCTTCCTGCGGATCGTCAACGGCTCCGGCGCCGAGCTGCTGCGATTCGACCGTGCCGAGGCGCTGCTGAAGCAGATGACAGCGCTCGCGCTGCCGGTGCGCGGCGATCTGCAGCACGGATACGGCTGGCAGGTTGCTGGTGCTGTCCCACGCCGGGCGGAGTCGATACTCCCTCTGGCTGCGCCGACCTGGCCGGCGACTCCTTTCTCAATGCCGGTGGTCATGGAGCTGTGGTGGGACCCGGGTGAGGACGGCTACCGCCAGGTCCGGACTTTCACCGGGTTCTTCAACGACCCGTATGAGACCTACCTCGCGGTCTGCTGCCTGTGGGGCACCGAGGAAACCGGTCGCGGGGCGAGAGCCGCCTACATCTACAGCCCGGACCGCACCACGCTCTACCGCGTGGACGAGATGGCCAAGACCTGCTCGCAGCTGTCGCCGTCCACGATCGCCATGCTCGCGGCGACCAAGCGAGACCGGTCCACCACCGATCCGCTTCCCGATGAGCTCGAAGGAATCCGTGTGCTGGGAGGCAACAGCACCGCACAAGCCGGTGTGCTCGCTAGTCCCTGAGACGGACGAGCACACCGATCCACCGGGCGGCCCGCGCGGTGCACCGACGATCCCCCGACGCCGGAGCGCCGAGGTGAAGGGGCGTGGGCCGCCCGCACCAGACCGCGATTCTAAGGAGGAGAACGTGCCGCCCGAGGCCAAGCCACTTGCCAGCCGCGCCGAGGCTTCGGACGCCACCCAGGACATCACTGCCGAGCGGGAGGAGCACGGCGGACGCTCCAGAGCGCCCATCCACAATCCGGCCGGCATCCTCAACGCCAACGTCTCCGCATTCGGGCACCGCATGGTCGCGGGTATCGCCGCAATCCCCGAGCTGCCTAAAGAGCAGGACCGAGAACCGTGGAAGGGCGCCGTCGCTCAATTCGATGCCTTCGCTGCGGGCCGGGCACACGCAGCCGAGGAGACCACGGACCAGACGATCGCGACCGCCGTGGCCGCCGCCGTCGAGGTCCGCACCGCCATCCGCGCCGGGCACGACATCGTAAGCCGGATCGCAAGCGTGCAGCTCGTCGGGCCGCAGCACGGCAGGTTCTAGCGATGAAGACACTAGTCGTGGTCTCGAGTCGAGGACGGCACGCCCGCCAACGACCAGGCGTGATCATCCTCGGACCCAGACGGCTGCTACCGGCTCCGGCATCAGAACAGATCCAGGAGATCGGACTCGGCTCACGCCCCGGCGACAAGGACTGGCTGAGACGCGAACGCGTCTTCACCGCGGACTACGACATGGGCAAGTGGAGGCCGTCCACCTCTTCGGACCTCGTTAGGGACGCGCGATAGCGCGGCCGACCAGACCACCGTGCCTGCTCGTGACCCGATCTCCCGCAGTCATCTGTGGTCGGGCAGGCGCGGTGCATCAAGACCACGTGGTTCGCAAACCGCAGGCCACGGGCGCACAACCAACAACCAGAACAGGAGCAAACCGCATGACCACCAGCACCGAAACCATCGAGCGGCCCGCCATCGCCGCCTCCGCCACCGACACCGAGAGCCCGTTCGCCGACCTGGACATCACGTTCCTGGAGACCGGGCCATCCGCGGCCATGCTGGTCGCCTCGACCGACGACAACTGCGGCAGCTCGTGCCCGAACGCCTGCACCACCTCGTCCAGCTGACAACCGTCGCGGGCCGCACCGACCGGTGCGGCCCGCCCCACCGCCGCGCGATGGAAGGAGACCACTGACGATGTCACCCCGCTTGTACCGCAGTGCCGACGCTGTGATGCTCCGGGCCGCCGCGCGTGCTGCCGTACCAATCCCACCGTGGCCGGTCGCGTGGGACGGGCAGCGCGAGGTCACCGTCGAGCAGTGGCGCGCCTGGCTGGCCGAGGTGTGGTCCGACCCGGCGACGGCCGAAGCCGTGCAGTACGCCAGCCCTGTGCTGGCCGAGCGCGTTCAGGCCGCAGCCGACGGAGCCGCGCTGTCCGCCAAGCGTGCGCGTAGGGTGGCTCTCTCACTGGCCGGGTACGCCGTGCGCGCCAGCTCGCGCGCAACCCCGTTCGGCACGTTCGCCGGCGTGACTACCGCGGCGTTCGGCCCCGCCAGCGGCGTTCGAGTCGGCCTACAACACCGTGCCGAAGGCCGAATGGACCCGGTCTTCCTCCAGGCCGCCATCACGAGACTGGAGTCGGACCATGTCCTGATGGCCGAGGTAAAGGTCTGCGCCAACACGTTGTGCCGCATCCACGACGACCGCCTGATCGCCCCGGCGTCAGGGACCTCAGAGTTCTCTATGCGGCTCACCGAGGCCCTCAAACTTGTCCTGAAAGCTGCGGTCGCCCCAATCACCTGCGGGGAGCTTGCGGACAAGTTGGCCGCACAATTCCCAACAGCCACCGCCGGGCATACCGCTGAGCTCCTGGAAGACCTTCTGCGTCACCGAGTCCTGGTCTCCGGGTTCCACGCACCGGCCACCGACCCGGACCCGCTCGGTCACCTGCTGACGGTCCTCACCGCAGCCGAGGCTGATCGTTCGGCGTCCGCCGCCGCACTGCTGCACGAGCTGGAAGACGTTCGCCAGGCCATCGCTGGGATCGCCGACGCCCAAGGCGCTGACGAACGCAGCCAGCGCCGCCAGGCCGCGCTGTACGCCATGAACCGCGCGATTCCCGAGGCCGGAGGGCACCTGGACGTCGACCTGCGCATGGACATCGACGTGACGCTTCCCGCGGAGGTCGCCTCCGAGATCGAGGCCGCCGCGACCCTGCTGACTCGCCTGGCTACCTACCCCGCCGGGACACCGGCGTGGGCGAAGTACACGGCGGCGTTCGCCGACCGGTACGGCGAGAACGTCCTGATCAGTGTCCTGAATCTGACCGAACCTGACACCGGCCTGGGATTCCCGGTCGAGACGGCCCCAGCGACCTCCGACCGCGACCGCGCTCTACTCACCTTGGCCGGGACGGCCGCGCTGGAGGGGACCCGTCGGATCAGACTCACCCCAGACCTCGTCACCTTCTTGGAAGCCGCGGCGGGCGGACCGGCGGGCCAGATCGGTCCGCACCTGGAGATGTGTGTCCAGGTCCTCGCCGCATCGGCTAAGGCGATCGACCGCGGCCAGTTCCGCATCCGGGTTCTGACCGCATCCCGCGCGGCCGGGGCCATGGCCGGCCGATTCCTTCCCCTGCTTGACCCCGACGACCGCCTGCGGTTCACGCGACTGTACGCGGGTCTGCCGACGGTGCAGGAAGGTGCGGCTGTCGCGCAGCTGTCATTCCCTCCTGCCCGCATCGCCGCCGACCTGATGACCCGCACCATGCCGATCCTTCCGACGGTCATCAGTGTCGGCGAACACCGCCCCACCCGCGGGGTATTGCGGCCCGAAGACCTCGCGGTAGGACTACGCGACGGCAGGCTGTTTCTGGCTTGCCACGCGACTGGACAAACCGTAGAGCCGCTGGCGACAACGGCGGTGAATCTCCGTATGCCCGTCCATACCACGCCGCTGGCCAGGTTCCTCGCCGAGATCACACGGTCCGGGTGCGCTCAGGTCACGGGGTTCGACTGGGGAGCGGCACTCGCGTTGCCGTTCACTCCCGAGCTTCACGCTGGACGCACGACCCTGATCCCGGCTCGGTGGCGGGTCGAGGCCGCCGAGCTTCCCGGACGCCAGGCAAGCCTGACGGAGTGGACGCGGGTGCTGCACGCCCTGCTTCACCGCCGCCGCGCACCGCTGCGCCTGACCCTCGCCGAAGCCGACCAGCACCTCCTGCTCGATCTGGAAACCGGTGTCCACGCGGCGCTGCTTCGCCAAGCCGTCCATCGTGCTGGCCGCGCCACGCTCCTCGACTCTCCGCCATCAAACGGCAACGGATGGATCGGCGGCCTGGCCAACGCCCTGCTGGTTCCCATGATTGCGACGGAGGACAGACCATGAGCGGCGGCGAGGCCCGGCAGTGGCCGGGACAGTCGCTGGCCGAAGGCGCGGCCGGAATCGCACTGCTGCACCTGGAACGTGGCGACTTCGACCGCGCCAGGGCCCTCATCGACCGCGCGGTATCCGGCGGCGTCAGCGTCGCCGCCAACGCCAGCCTGTTCTACGGCGCGCCAGCCCTGGAGTTCGTCCTGTCGGCAGCCGCCGCGCAGGGCTTGGCCGTCCCCGCCTTGAGCACGGTCCAAGCAGCCACCGACCGCATCGTCACCGCGCGTCTGGAGGCGGCGGCGGATCGTCGGTCACGTGGGGAGCTGCCGAACCTCTCAGAGTTCGACCTCATCAGAGGCCTAGCCGGGCTCGGAGGGCTCCTTCTGGCCCGCGGACCGGAGACCCCGCAGCTTGCGGACGTCCTTTCTTACCTGGTCGACCTCACCCGTCCGATCCGCGACGGCGGCGAGGAGTTGCCGGGCTGGTGGGTCCCGACCGGCCCGAACGGCAAGCCCACAAAGGAGTTCCCCGGAGGGCACGGCAACAACGGGATGGCCCACGGGGTGGCCGGGCCGCTGGCGCTGCTCGCGCTCGCGATGCGCGCCGGGGTTGAAGTTGCCGGGCACCGCGAGGCCATCGAGCGGGTCACCGCCTGGCTGGCCGTCTGGCAGCGCCCGTACTGGGTCACCCGCGAGAAGATCCGTACCCGGCAAGTCAGCACCGCGTCGGCACGGCCCTCCTGGTGCTATGGCGCGCTGGGCCTGGCACGTGCTGAACAGCTCGCGGCTCTGGCCTTGGGCGACCGCACCGCCGCTGCGGCGGCCGAGAACGCAGCCTACGCGGCCCTGATGGACCCGCACGTTCGCGGCCTGACCGTCGACGACTCGCTGTGTCACGGATGGGCTGGACTGATCGCCACCGCCGCGGCGATCGCTGAGGACTGCCCCGAGCCTACGTTCCTGGCAGAGCCCATCGCTGCACTCACCGACGAACTGTCCGCAGCCAACGCGCCGGCGAAGGGATTCCTGGAGGGCAGCGCCGGCACAGCACTGGCCCTTCATCGCGTGAACAACGCCCCAGCCACCGGCTGGGGTCGCGCACTGCTGATCGACTGACTACCGCACCAGGAGAAAACCTATGGAAACAAGCTTTTGCAGACGCGCGACCGCGACGGAGCCGATGTTGTCGCCGGGTGCGGTATGAGTCGCCCGGAGGACCTGCGAGCCTTTCTGGCCCAGCACAGCGACGGGCCGGTGATCGGTCGGGTGCCGGCGATATTCAGCATCACCGCGACCGCAGTTGAGGAGGAGTTCCAACGACGGCTTCTGTCCTCTGGCCATTCGAGCGGCTACGTGGCACTGCTGGGGCTGGCCGCGATGCTGACTTTCGACGCCGGGGATTACTTCGCCGGCGGTGCAGAGACGGAGGCGCGCCGTGACCAGAGTGAGTGGCACGGCTATCACCGGGGTCTTCAGACCGCGCTGGCCTGTCTGATCATGCACGAGACCGGCAGCAACCCGCGGCAGGCCGCGATGCAGGTCGCCGAGCACACCGAGACGCTGATCCGATGCCGACGGATCACCGAGCGGCCCTCCAGAGGGGGTGGGTGAGCCATGGATGTCTGGTCGAAGCAGTTCGCAGGGCGACTCGAATGCCTGGTGGAGGCATGGCGGTTCGCCGTCGCGGTGCTCGGCGACGGCGACGGCGACGGGGCGCGCACCGTGGCGCTGGTCGCCGACAAGGCGGCTGGCAACGCTATAAAACACACGGTTAGCGGCGAGACCGGTGGGGAGCTTGTCCTATGGCTGGCGCGGTTCGGGAACCGGTGCCAGGTGCGGGTCGATGACCAGGGAGCGCCCACGGCGCCCGCGGTGTACCCCGCCGAAGACCTTGACGACGCCGGGCGCGGCCTAACCATCGCGGACACCCTGTCCTCCACGTGGGGCGTGGATGGCGACGAGCACACGCTGGGTCTGGGCCGAAGCCGCCTTGGAAGCGGAAGGATTCGAACAGGCTCAGGCGATACCCGGGTCCAACGGTCCGGCCATGAGCCTGCCCCCGCAAGCGAGGGTGAAAAAACGGTCGGGACGACCACTGGCGACTGGGCGCGTTGATGGCAATACATGTTGACTACGCCGCGAAGCGGGCCCTGATGCGGATCGTCCGCGGCCTGAAGGCCGCCCGCCTGGACGCCGGACTGTCCCAGAACTCACTGGCCACCGGTCTGCCGGTGCGCGGCAGAGCGGTCTCAGAGTGGGAGACTCACATGGCAGAGCCGACGCTGGAGCACCTGATCCAATGGTCGCGTGAACTCAACCAATGGTTGGTCATCACGGGTCACGACAGCGAGCTGCGCAGCGGCCCGGTGAGCTGGTGGAACCCCGGCGAGTCATGGGAAATCTTCCAGCGGCGGCGCCTAGCCCTCCCGTTACGGAACCGCCGCCTGTTGCTGGGCATGGCGCAGGGCGAACTCGGTGAACTCGTCGGGGTCAGCAAGCACTCGATCCGACGCTGGGAGCTGGTGCGTGAAGCGCCGCAGCCGATCGCACACATCGTGTGGGCACAGCAGCTCGGCTATTCTGTGGAAATTCGGCCTATCGACGATGAGATTCCGCGCCTTCGGCGCACGGGGTTCCGCTTCGCCGAGATCACCGAGGCGCACTGTCATTCGTCGCGACCTTCGCGTTCCGCAGCGGAGGTGATATCCCACGTGAGGGCTCTTAATGCGAACTAAGACCGGATAGGCCTTCTACGTGCTCTATCATGTTCTCCACAGGTGGACTCAGTGTGCTGCGCGTGGAGGGCCCAGATGGAATCCGGCATCAACGATGAGACTTTTTGCGATGCTTAAAGTTGACGCAGCGATGGCGAAGCAAGTTTTAGCGCAGATCGTTGGCGAGCTACGGACCACCCGTCGCGATATCGGGATTACTCAGCTGACTCTGGCGCTCCGCCTATCAGTCAGTTGCAACAGGATTTGCAGCTGGGAGAGAAGGCGATCTGATCCCACGCTGGTATGGCTGACACGGTGGTCCCATGCGCTCGATAGATGCCTAGTACTTATCGGCCCGGATGGCGAGATACTGCTGCCTGAACGGCCGCCGTCGCCGCCAGGAAAAACCCGAGATTCCGTCGCGCTGTGGCAGCTCGCGGGGCCGTTGAAACGTCGTCGCCAGATGTTGGAGCTGAATCAGAAGCCTTTTGGTCGCATCGTTGGTGTTAGCGGATCCGCAATTTCACTTTGGGAGCTAACTCTTACACCTCCATCATCGATTACACAGATCGTTTGGGCTCAAAAGTTAGAGTGCTCGATTGCTCTGCGGCCCAAGGAGCTGGTGCGCACGGCGACGCTCCGGTCGTTGAACTGTTTCGCGTAGGCGGTGGTGGCTTCCTGAAGTTGCGCAACGTCCGCGAGCTTCATCCCTCTGATCATCGATTCCTATTAAGGGGCGGCAGGAATCCCCTGGCCGACGACGCCCCGACGGGGATTCATGGAAGCGGAGTCGGATCGGCTCCGGCCCCGCATCCCGTGAATAACTCCTCGGCCAACGGCTAGACACACGCTGATGATCGACTGACTTACCGCTTAGGGAGAACCGATGGAAACAACCACCTGGATACACACGACCCTGACGCTTGGCCCGCACGGCCTGACCCCGACCAGCGCCAACGCGGTGTCCGCGGCACTGGAATCGGCAATCGAGGACGGCGACCTCACCCGCTTCCACTTCCTGCGCAAAGACAGCGGTATGCGGCTGCGCGCAGCCGGCCCCAAGGCAGCCGACCGCCTGCCGTCCATCCTGGACACCCTGGCGAACCAGGATCTGATCGCGGCGTGGAGGCCCGGGGTCTACGAGCCGGAGGTCGAGGCGTTCGGCGGCTCCGCAGGCATGGACGCCGCTCACGACCTATTCTGCGCCGACAGCCGCACCATCCTGATCGGTCTCGCAGCCGAGCACGCCAGCGGGCCCCGAGCACGGGAGGCCGCCGTGCTACTGCTGTCCACGCTGCTGCGCGGTGCACGCTTGGACTGGTACGAGATCGGCGACGTGTGGTCCAGAATCGCCGCCGAGCGACCGCCTGTCACCGCGCCGGAAGGCGCGCGACTGGCGCGGTCCTGCGCCGCAGTGCAGTCCTTGATGCACGCCGACGCAACACAGGTGAAAGCCGGTCCCGGTTGGGACGCGCGGGTACAGGCATTCGCCAAGGCCGGAGCCCGCGTACGCGCTCTGGCCGATGACGGAGACCTAAGCCGAGGCCAAACGCGACAGGTCGGGTTGCGCGCGGTCCTGGCCCACCACGCGATCTTCGCTCTCAACCGGGCTGGCTTGAGCGGCGTACATCAGGCCGCGCTGGCGCTCCTGGCCAAGACAGTCGTGTTCTCACCGGCGTCTAACGTGTCGGCCCCTGACGCCGACGCCCCCACGGCTAGCCTCGTCCAGATGGAGTCCACCATCACCCCCACCGCCGCCGACCAAGCCTCCGAACTGCGCGCCACCCTGGTCCAGAATCTCAAGGACGCGGACGTTCTGTACGACCCGCGCACCGCCGAGGCGTTCCTGGCCGTTGAGCGCCACAAGTTCCTCCCCGGCGTCGATCTCGCCACCGCGTACGCCGACGACGCTGTCACCGTCAAGACCGCTGATACCGGCATCGCCATCTCCGCGATCTCCCAGCCCACCATCGTGGCGACGATGCTCCAGCAGCTCGACGCGCAGCCCGGAGAGCGCATCCTGGAGGCAGGCGCGGCCACCGGCTACAACGCCGCGTTGATCGGAAACCTGGTCGGCCCCAATGGGCACGTATGGACGATCGACGTCGATCAGGACCTCATCGACGGTGCGAATGCCCATCTGGCCGCAGCCGGGGTCGGCAACGTGACCGCGGTCCTGGGTGACGGTGGCGCGGGACTCCCCGCGTACGGTCCGTACGACCGGATCATTTTCACGGTCGGCGCGGGCAACGTACCGGCCGCGATCCTGGACCAGCTCGCGCCCGGCGGACGCCTGGTCATCCCCGTGCGTATCCGGGGCGGGGTGTCCCGCGCGATCGCGCTTCAGCGCGACGGCGACCAGTGGGTGTCGGTGTCCTCGGAGATGGCCACATTCATGCCGCTGCGCAAGGGCATCGCCGACGACGAACGCGTCATCACGGCCTTGAGCGAAGACGGTGGCGTGACCCTGCACACCTACGCCGAGCAGAACGTGGACACCACCGCGATCACCAAGGCGCTGGACTACTTGGGGTACGAGGTGTTCACTGGCGTGAAGTTCCGCAAGGGGACGACGTGGGAGTGGCTGAACCTGTGGCTGACGTGTGCCCTCCCCAGCGGCATCTCCCGCATGCCGACATCCGGACCGCTGGTCGAGTCCGGGAAGATCCGTCCGCAGTTCCCGTGGGGCTCGATGGCCGCCGTCGAGGCCGACACCATCGCCTACCTGTCTATGCGTGAAGGCCAGGACGAGTCCGGGCGCTTCTGGGAGGCTGCGGTCATCGGCCACGGCGCGAACGCCGCCGCGCTGGCCGAGGCCACGGGCGAGCAGATCCGGGCCTGGAGCGAGGGACATCGCGACACCGTTCCCACATTCCGCGTCGCCACCGGCCCCAGCCGGGAAACGCTCCGCGGCCGGTTCACGGTCGACAAGCCCGGAAGCCGGATCGCCCTGGACTGGGCCTGACATGCCGGTCGACGCGATAGCACACCGATTCCCGCTGGTGAGCCGGGTCAAGCCGCCGGGCCGGCCTCTGGCCGCCCGCGTCGCGGCCCTGGGGCGCACCCGGCGGGAATCGGCGCCGGACGACCACTACCAGCAGGTCGCGCTCGCCTCAGAGGTGTTCAACGTCGCCGCTCTCATCGCCTCGGACTGCGGCATGCCCCATCAGGCCCGCGACCTGTGCTGGCGTCAGTACGCAGTGTTCAACGCCGCCCGGCCGCTGAGCCCGCAACTGGCCAAGCTCGCGCTTCAGCCGGTGCTGAACATCCCCCGGCAGATGATCCGCGACGGCAACGGAGTCGGCGCGTACGACGTCCTCCAAGAACTGCTTCGCGCCGCACAGGAGCGTCGGCAGGCCGACGTCGCCGGGTACCGGATCGACATGGCCGACGTCACCCGCTACCAGGCGGGCCACCACGCGGTCTGCACGCAGCTGTGGGCTGCGCTCGGGGCAGATGGAAGCCGGGCTCTGGCACAGGCCGGGCGCTGGGGCGAGGCGGCGTCCGCCCTGGCCGCTCACAAGTTGGTCGGCAACAGGCTGCTGGACGGCCGCCAGATCGCCGTCATATCGCTGTTGGAAAGAGGTCTCGCCGATCAGGCTGCGGCGATGGTCGACGCCAGCGCCATCACCGAGTCCTGGGAGAAGACGGCCGCGGCGGTCCTGCGGGCCTACTGCGCTACCTGGATGCCTGAAGGCGATCGGCACGTCGAGGTCGCTGTGGGCGAGGCACTGACACTCGTAGAGATCGCCGAGCCCACGACGGTGGTGTTCCGCATACGCGTCGGGCTTACCGCACTCGACATCGCACAGGGCCGAACGTCGCTGGCGTCGCGCCTCCAAGCCGCTGTCATCGTCGCCGCCTGCACCGACGCCTATGCAGCACGAGAGGTTCTTGACCACAAAGCGAGCCGCGATTCAATGACAGCTCAAGACATCAAAGCATTGACTTCTATCGTTGACGCCTCTGGGTTCGGGCGGGGGGTGATGCCGCAAGAACAAGCGAGTCAGATGATGGAGTGCGTCGCTTCTGCGGAGGCCGATCTGCGCTCCCTTCTGGCCCAACAACGCTGATAGCCGGCCCCGAGAAGGGCTCGGTTCGCGTTCTGCCAGTCTGGTGTACGAACGAGCCGGCGGACCAGGACGTAGGCGGCGGCAGAGACGAACGCGATCGTCATACCGCGTAGCAGTGCGCTCCACCCCAGGAACCCCAGGTAGTCGCCAACCAGCCCGGAGAGCTTCACGTCTTTCCTGAACTAGTCGTGCTGCGACAGACTCGCTGGGCGGTCGAGGGCACCCGCGAGTTGCGGCAAATTGTGTGTGCGTTCGGGCGTGTCGCAGCTTGAGGCGCCCGTCCTCGCGTACGGTTTCGCAATGTACTCGCCGTGCAGACGTCTTGTCGCTCAGCGATCACGTACGTCGAGCGGCGATGTGCGACGGAGAAAATGCCGCCGCGAGTTGCTGCTGTTTAGCATCTGATGGCGCCGTGATCCGCCTCCGACGGCTTCCCGCATTCGGAGAATCGGTACGATCACCAACATCGCGAAGATCATCGCCGAAGACCGCCGCTCCCTTCCTGGACCGAAGTGTGCGCGCAGCTCCCGTCGTACCGCGCCGGCCTCCGAGGTAAGATCGCGGATGGTGTACAACCGCCGCGTGGCGGTCGTCGCGATGCCGTCGGCAGCATCGAGCTCGCGGTCGTAGTGGTCGTCGAAGACCTGCAGGAGACCCCCGAGGCGGACGGCGGCGTCTTGGTCGGCCGAGCTCATTGCGGGCCGAAGGAGCGCGCACAGGGCGGCGACTCCCCAGCCGCCCTTTCCAAGCGTGATCTCGCGGACGTCCGCGTTGCTGATCTCCGGACTTCGCTGTCGTGTGGATGCAATCTGCCAGGCGTGGACACGCCGGGCGATCTCGAACAGCGGGTCATCCCGACTCCGGCCCAGCTTCTCGTCGATCGTTCGGTACAGCGATGCCAGCAGCGCCTCCAGTTCCGACCCCGGGTTGAACCCGCGACCGTGGAACAAGACGTCGAAACGGATGTGCTCCCGGTCCTCCATCAAGTCGTCGTACAGGCGCGTGAAGGCTCCGCCCAGCACCGCCATCTCCGGATCGAACCGGACATGCGCCGCGCCGGCGTAGCTCCACATCGCCAGACCCACCTTGAACCCCGTGCCCAGCAGGCGTTGGCGCGCCTCTTGACGGAACACGGGATCGCCGATTCCCTGGTCCAGGAGCGGATCGACTGTCCGCTCGAACGCGCGGACCAGCTGGGGGATGTCTCGGGCCGCGTACCGGAGCAGTGCGGCCAGCCCGAGTGGCGAGGGAAGGCAGTGCACTGCATCGCGTCGCTGCGGTCGCACACGTGCCCCCGTTCTCCCGGCCTCAGGCCGGGTATGCAGCTATGGGACGGATTCTCATGCCAGAGGGGGGAGACGGTCGCCAATGAGCGCCGATATGGAAGTTCCCAGACTCGGGCCCGATCAGCTGCGCCCGGAACTCCGCATACCGCTCGCACCGGCACGCGGCGCCGCCGCCGCACTGCGTGCGGCTTTGACGTGGCTGGTCGTCCCCGCCTTCGCCGAGGCGCGCGGCGTCACGGTCCGCGCGGCCGCGATCGCCGTGTCGGCGGTGGTCGTCGGTCGATTCGCCTTTGTCGAGGGCCTGCGGCCGTGGCTGCTCGCCGCGGCCGTCATGGCGCTGGCGGTGTTGGCCGCCAGAGCGGTCGTCCTCAGCGTGGCCGAACGGCGCCAGCGGCGGTTCCAGGACGCCTGGCTGCGATCCCAGACCGACGCGCTTCGCGCCGCCTGGTTCGAGGTCGTGAGACTCACCGTGCTGCCCGTGCCGTCCGCCGCATCCACTGTCTGGGACGCCGTCGGATACGACCTGACACGACCGGAGGACGTGCGCGAGCTTCGCCTCAGAGGCTGTTGCTCAATCGAACAGGGCCGTTGAGCTGGGAAATCAGCGTCAGCTTGAGTGTGTAAGGGGTCGGTGATGGTGGCATAGCTTCCGGTGTCGGATTGCTCGATTCCCAGGAGGTCGCCGGTGGCTTCGACGGACAGCTTGCTGGATGCTCACGAGGTCGCGGTGCGGGCTCGGGTCGAGGAACTGCGGGAGCAGGCGGCGCGGGTGGGGGCGGAGCTCGGCGAGGCCGAGCTGGCGTTGGAGCACGTGGCGATCACCAAGGCGACGCTGGCGGTGGTGCTGGCCGGTGGCGGGCCTGATGGCGATGCCGCCGGCCGGCAGGCCGCCTCGGAGCGGGCCGCTGTCCCGTTCTGGAGCGTGGTGCTCGATGAGCGGGCGCTGCCGGCTGGCTATCGGGAACTGTGGGCGGTGCTGGTGAAGTCGCCGGACGGGGTGCGGTGCAAGGCGGCGGCGGTGT
>NZ_JAACYW010000410.1 GCF_015356825.1 Catenulispora rubra
CCGGCTGCTCCAACCGCATCGACAACGACGTCGCCGCCGACGCCGACCCCGCCACCGGCGTCGCCGTCTACGACACCTCCAACGGCAACACCGGCTGGAACGAAGTCGGCGGCACCTCCGCCTCCTCCCCCATGGTCGCCGCCATGTACGCCCTCGCCGGCAACGCCGGCGCCACCCCCGCCCAAGACATCTACCAGCACACCGCCAACTTCTACGACATCACCTCCGGCAACGACGGCAGCTGCTCGCCGTCGTACCTGTGCACTGCGGGCGTCGGCTACGACGGCCCGACGGGGATCGGCACGCCGAACGGCATCACCGGCCTGCAGACCGGCGGCGGCGGCACCGAGACCGTCTCGGTCACGAACCCCGGCACCCAAACCTCGACGCAGAACGTTGCGATCTCGACGCTGCAGATCTCCGCGACCGACTCGGCCGGCAAATCGCTGACCTACTCGGCCACCGGACTCCCGGCCGGCCTGTCAATCAGCAGCTCCGGAGCCATCACCGGCACACCGACCGGCACCGGCAGCTCAACCGTGACGGTGACGGCGTCCTCGGGCACCGCCTCCGGCAGCGCCTCGTTCACGTGGACGGTTAACTCGCAGTCCACTGAGACAGTCAGCGTCACCAACCCCGGTAGCCAGACCTCGACGCAGGGCACTGCCATCAGCACCCTGCAGATCAAGGCGACCGACTCCGCGGGCAAGTCGCTGACCTACTCGGCCTCCAGCCTCCCGGCCGGCCTGTCGATCAGCTCCTCCGGCGCCATCACCGGCACGCCGACCGGCACCGGCACCTCCAACGTGGCCGTGACGGCGTCTTCGGGCACTGCTTCGGGTTCGACCACGTTCTCCTGGACCGTCAACCCCTCCGGTGGCGGTGGCTGCACCGCGGCCCAGCTGCTCGGCAACCCGGGCTTCGAGACCGGCAGCTCGGCCCCGTGGTCGATGACCGCCGGCGTGCTGAACAACGACACGATCAGCGAGCCGGCCCACTCCGGTAACTGGGACGCGTGGCTGGACGGCTACGGCACCACGCACACCGACACCCTGTCGCAGAAGGTGAGCATCGCCTCCACCTGCAAGACGGCGAACTTCTCCTTCTGGCTGCACATCGACACCAGCGAGACGACCACCACCACGGCCTTCGACAAGCTGTCGGTGCAGGTCCTGAACTCCTCCGGCACCGTGCTCGGCACGCTGGCGACCTACAGCAACCTCAACCACAACAGCGGCTACAGCCAGCACTCCTTCAGCCTGGCCAGCTACATCGGCCAGACCATCACCCTGAAGTTCACCGGCACCGAGGACTCCTCCCTGCAGACGTCCTTCGTGGTGGACGACAACGCCCTGAACGTCAACTGACCCTCCTAACGCTCTCCTGAGCCGTGGGTGGCGGACCGGACGCCGGCCCGCCACCCACGGCGTACTCGTCGAGCGACAGGCCCGGCAGGATGTTGATCCGGCTGGTGTCGAAAACGCTGCGGCTGGTGGTCTTGTCCCCTATCTCGACGGACGCGAACAGGAACCGCAGTACCGCGCGACGCCGCTGCTCCGGCAGCCGCGACCAGGCGCCGGGGGCTTCGGGGCCGGTGACGACGCCGTCCAGGACGTTCGCACTCTGCGTCTCCACCCGGCCGTGGCCGACCCGGAACTGGTTCGTGCGGCCGGGGGCGCCGACCGGGCCGCGGCGCACCGTGACCGGCAGGTCCGACGGCGCCGGGGTGCTGCTGCTGTTCTGCAACACCTCGACGGCGGCCTGCTGGACGTAGTCCTCCAACGACTTGGCGCCGATGTGCCGGTTGCAGCGGTCGGACTGCGGCTTGTTCTTCGAAGGACACGCATACATCCGGTAGTCGCCGACGATGGAGCCGACCATGTGGTCGCGGCACCGCTCACACACCACCAGACCGGTCAGCAGGTAGTCCGCGCGGGGCCGGCGATCCGCCACGGCCGTGCGAGCGGCACGCTCGGTCTGAGCCCGCTGCCAGTCCTCGACGCCGATGCAGGGCTCCCACACGGCCTGCCGCAGGCCGTCGATGGACTCCACGCCGCCTTGGAAGACGCGGAGACCGGCGTAGCGCGGGGCGACCAGGATGCGGCTGACGCCGCCGGTGGTCCACTTGGCGCCGGTCACGGTCGGGACGCCGCGCGCGTTCAGGTCTCCGGCGATGGCCCGCAGACTGTCTCCGGCCAGGTAGCGCGAGTACATCTCCCGGACCGTCTCCGCTTCCTCGGGGATCAGCGGCTGCATGCCGGGGCCGTAGCCGTAGGCCCGGCGGCCGCCGCCGTGTGGCAGGCCGTCATCAGCGGTCTGACGACGCAGCTTCTGCACCGTCTTCGACAGCGAGGCGGCCTTGCCTGCGTGATGCCGCGCCTGGGACAAGGCTTCCTCCCGGCCGCGCGGATCCGCGAGATCCAACGAGTCGCCCATCGAGTACAGGTCCACGCCGTGCTCCTGCGCCGCGATCAGCAACTCGACCGCGTCGGCGGCGCGATGGCGGACCAGCATCGCCGGTTTGATCACCACCACCGCCGGCACGCGTCCACTACGCACGGCCGTAAGCAGCCGGGACCACGCCGGCCGCGCACTGCCCGAATTCCACACAGAACGGCGTTGATCGGCGAACACCAGGTGCGCCGGCACCGTGACCCCGATCCCGGCGGCATACGTGCGTCCCTGCCGTTCCTGCACGTCGACCGGCGTCTGATCCTCGTCGCCACGTCTGGGAACGCAACAGTAGAGCGCTCCTACGACACCTGCTTCGCCCAGCACAGCCATGAAGTAACGCTACTACTCCAATTAGTAGATGTTGAAGGGCGGATTCGATTAGGCTTTGCTCGTGGCTCTGCGGCAGTTCGGGGAACTGGAAGCCCAAGTGATGGATCGGGTGTGGCGGCACAACCGTCCGGTCCTGGTCCGCGACGTCCTGGCCGACCTGAACACGGACCGGGATCTGGCCTACACGACGGTCCTGACCGTCATGGAGAAGCTGCGGCGCAAGGGCTGGCTCAGCCGCCAGCGCAGGGGTCGGGCGTACGCCTACGAGGCTGCGGCCTCCCGCGAGTCGTATACGGCGCGGCTGATGTGCGACGCGCTGGCCACCAGCGACAACCAGACGGTGTCGTTCGTCCACTTCCTGGAGCAGCTGTCGCAGGAGGAGGCTGAGGCGCTGCGCACGGCGCTGGAGGGCCGCCGGCTTCCCTGAGTGACAGCTCCCTGAGTGACTGACGATCATTCTTCTCCGTGTGTTTACATCAGCGTCCGTTGACCGACTTAGTTCGCACGGCTAACTTCCCTGACGGCAGCAGTCCTGCCACCTCCCCACATCGAGAGGGAAGCCACCCCAGTGAGAATCAGTACACGCCTGCGCGCGATCGTGTGCCTGGCAACAGTGGTCGCCATAAGCGGCGCGCTGTCGGTCAGTGCGGCGTCGGGGACCACGAGCCCCACCGCCGCGTCCGCACACGCGAACCTGATCGCCGCAGAAGCCGCCGGTTCCGCGCACGCGGCGCAGCCCGCGCTCTCGGCGGCGAATCAGGGTTCTACGCACGCCTGCCCGGCCGTCATCGTGGTCGGCCACCAGTCGTGCTTCGCCTTGAAGCGCAACGGCATCCACCCCGTCGCGGCGCCGGCGTCCGCCGCCCCGAACGCGATCCCGGGCGGCGTCGGCTACGGTCCCTCGCAGCTCCAGTCGGCGTACAACCTGACCTCCGCCGCGGCCTCGAACGGCGCCGGCCGGACCATCGCGATCGTCGACGCCTTCGACGACGCGAACGCCGCGTCCGACCTGGCCGCGTACCGCTCGGCCGCCGGCCTGCCCGCGGCGAACTTCACCAAGGTGAACCAGAACGGCCAGACCTCGCCGCTGCCCTCGGCGCCGCCGTCGGGCGACGACTGGACGGTCGAGGAGTCGCTGGACCTGGACATGGCTTCCGCGATCTGCCCGCTGTGCAAGATCGTGCTGGTCGAGGCGAACGACGACTCCAGCAACGGTCTCTACGTCGCGCAGGCCGCGGCGGCGAACGTGGCCGGCTACATATCGAACTCGTGGGGCGGCTCCGAGTCCTCCTCCGAGACCTCGGAAGACAGCACGTACTTCACGCACGCTTCGGGCGTCGTGACGACTGTTTCCGCGGGCGACTCGGACTACGGAGCGTCGTACCCTGCGACGTCGCCGAACGTGGTGTCGGTCGGCGGTACGAACCTGACGACTGCTTCGAACTCGCGGGGCTGGACCGAGTCGGTGTGGAACACCACCAACGGCTCCGAGGGCACCGGCTCGGGCTGCTCGTCGTACGAGGCGAAGCCGTCGTGGCAGGCGGCACTGAACCTGCCGTCGGGCTGCTCCAACCGGATCGACAACGACGTCGCCGCCGACGCCGATCCGGCCACCGGCGTCGCCGTCTACGACACGTCCAACGGCAACAGCGGCTGGCAGGAAGTCGGCGGCACGTCCGCGTCCTCGCCGATGGTGGCCGCGATGTTCGCCCTGGCCGGCAACGCCGGTGCGACCCCGGCGCAGGACATCTACCAGCACACGGCCAACTTCTACGACGTCACCTCGGGCAACGACGGCAGCTGCTCGCCGTCGTACCTGTGCACCGCTGGCGTCGGCTACGACGGCCCGACCGGCATCGGCACCCCCGACGGCATCACCGGCCTGCAGACCGGCAGCAGCGGCACCGAGACCGTCTCCGTCACCAACCCCGGCAGCCAGAACTCGACCGCCGGGACCGCTATCAGCACCCTGCAGATCTCGGGTTCTGACTCGGCCGGCAAGTCGCTGACCTACTCGGCCACCGGGCTGCCCGCCGGCCTGTCGATCAGCAGCTCCGGCGCCATCACCGGCACGCCGAGCACCACCGGATCCTCGACGGTCACGGTGACCGCCTCCTCCGGCACCGCCTCGGGCTCGACCTCCTTCACCTGGACGGTCAACTCCTCCGGCGGTGGCGGCGGCTGCACCGCGGCGCAGCTGCTCGGCAACCCCGGCTTCGAGACCGGCAGCGCCTCGCCGTGGGCGACGTCCGCCAGCGTCATCAACAGCGACACCACCTCCGAGCCGGCCCACTCCGGCAACTACGACGCCTGGCTCGACGGCTACGGCACCACCCACACCGACAGCCTGGCCCAGACGGTGACGATCCCGGCGTCGTGCACCAGTGCGACCTTCTCGTTCTGGCTGCACGTCGACACCGCCGAGACCAGCACCGGCAAGGCGTACGACACGCTGAAGGTCCAGGTGCTCAACGGCTCCGGGACGGTCCTGGGCACCCTGGCGACGTACAGCAACCTCGACGCCAACAGCGGCTACACCCAGCACTCCTTCAGCCTGGCCGGCTACATCGGCCAGAACGTCACGCTGAAGTTCACCGGCAGCGAGGACTACGAGCTTCAGACCTCGTTCGTGCTCGACGACACCGCGCTGAACGTGCGCTGACGCGGCGGCGTCACCCATAGACCGCGGCGGCGTGCCAGACAGTCCCTGGCACGCCGCCGCGCTTGGTGTTCCCATTAGCTGTAGGTATCAGTGGCACGCCTTGTCGCGAGCCGCCTGCTGGCTCTTGGTGTAGAAGTTGGTGCCGGCGGCGGTGACGCACCAGGAGTAGTCGCCCTCGTGCGTCGGCGCCAGCGCGGCCTTGATCATGTCGTCCGACGGGACGCTGATCGGCGTCGGCGGCAGACCGTGGTGCGGCGCATAGGTCGAATACGGGTTGCCCGGGTCCCGGACCTGGGCCGCTGTCGGGCGCTCGCCCGCGGGAAGGTGGCCGATCGCGAACAGCGCGGTGGAGTCGACGCTCAGATAGTCGTCGTCCTCCAGGCGCGAGTAGATGCCCTCGGCGACCCGGGTACCGTCGAACGGGTCGCTGACCTCAGCCTCGGCGATCGAGGCGACGGTCAGCACCTGCTCCGGCGTGCACTTGGCGGTGCCGCAGGTCAACCCTGCGGCCTTGGCCTCGAAGCCGATGCTCTTCAGGAACGTCATCCGGTTCGCCACCATCTGCGCCAGGATGCTCCGCGGCGAGTCGGACGAGGTGATCCAGTATGTCCCCGGTTCCAGCATGCCCTCGATCGTGAACTGGTGGTTTATCGAGTCTACCGACCATGCCGGCAGGCCGATCGTGTTGTCGGCGATCGCCGTGTCGAAGTCGGCCTGCTTCCATTTGCGCTTGTCGATCAGGCTCGCGATCACGGCCTTGCCCCACTCGTGCGGTGTCACGATGATCTGCGAGGCGTTCGACACGTTCGACTTCTTCAACAGCTCCGACACCGCGCTGGCGCCGGAGATCCGCGGGCAGATCGCGTAGGTGCCGGGCGTGATGCCGCCGGACGCCGGGTTCCGGTTCGCCGCGTTGAGGTACGCCTGCGCGCTCTTGACCACGCCGGACTGGACCAACGCGTTCGCGATCTGCGCACTGGTCGCACCGCGCGGGACGTCCACCGGCACCTTCGTGTTCTCGGGGCACGCGGCCGTCGCGACGTAGTCGGGGGCTGCCGCCACGCTGCCGACCTTGCCGCCGGTCCCCGTGCCAGTGCCCGGACCGCCGCCACCGTTGCCGGACGGGTACGCGGCGACGATGCCGAACACCGCCCCGCCGGTCAACGCCAGCGTGGTCGTGGCGCCGACCATCGCCCGCCGGCGATGCGCGGCCGCCTTCAGGTGCTTTCTGGTGAGGCCCACCGGGTCGGTGTGCTCCGGGTACCGCAGGGCTCGCGCGTGGAGCATGCGGGAGACCTCTTCCCCGAAGCCGCCGGGCCCCCCGGGCTCCTGGTCCGTCATGGATGACTCCTGTCTCATCGGTCGCGACCTCGTCCCGGGCCTCGGACAGCGCCTCGCGCATCCGGACCAGCCCGCGCGAGGCCTGGCTCTTGACGGTGCCGATCGACCGGCCCAGCAGCGCGGCGGTCTCGGCCTCGGTGAGTTCCTCGTAGTAGCGCAGGACGATCACCGCGCGCATGCCCGGCGGCAGCGTGGCCAACGCCCGCCACAACTCGTCCTCCCGGTCCACCGCCGCATGCCCGTCGTACGCGTCGGGCCGATCCGGGGGCTGCCACTCGACATGCGTCCGATGCCGCAAAGCCCGCCGCCACCACGAGTTCGCCAGGTTGACGATGATCCGGCGGACATAGGCCTCCGGCTGATCAACCCGCTCAATCCGCCGCCAGTTCCGATGAACCCGGATCAAAGCGTCCTGAACAAAGTCCTCGGCATGCCCATGATCCCCAGCGAGCAAATAAGCAGTCCGGACCAACTGCTGCCGACGGCTGGCCACGAACTGCCAGAACGCCTGCTCCTCACCCTCGGTGAGCGCCATTCGGCGGCACCCCGCTCTCCTTCCCTCCACCCACGCACCGGTGGTCTCGGCACGCACACTGGGTAGAGCCTCCGAAGGGCACGGAAGTTGAGAGGCGCCGGAGGGTTTTTGGCCGGGGGTGGCGGGCCGGTGCGGTTGATCAGTGGTTTTACAGGCGATCTTTACGGCTTCGCCAATGGTTGGATGGCCTCGCAGGGGACGCAGTTCGATCGCGCGACGAAAGTTGCGCTGGCGGCCGGCGGCGAACGCGGACACGACCACGCGACGGCCCGAGGCTCAGCTTACGGATCGCCGGCGGCTGACATCGGCGGCAATACAGCCGAGCTGATGCGGCCAGGCTGCCGGCCGCAGTGAAGACGGGCGCCTTGCGGTTGGTGACGGCTGGCGCGTGGCCGACTACGTGGCGAGGGACCCAGAACCTTGGCGACCACAAGCAGCACCGCCAGCGCACAACGCAGCGCAAGCAACAGCGGATAGAAAGCCGAACAGTCGCGGACCGCCGCCAAACAACCCGACGCGCGGGTCGCCCCCTCGTCGAGGAGGCCCGCCAGAGGCCTCAACGCACCCACCAAACGCAGCCGCCACCCGCCCACATGACGCGTGCGCAGTGACTCGGACTCACGCGCGGTCGTGCACGCGAAAACCGCCACCCGCCAACGCACCGCCGCAGAGACCCGGACCGGTGCGCGGTCGTGTCCGCGAATACCGGCGGCCGCCAGCACGACATGCGCCGCACGACCGAACTGCGTCCCCTGCGGGGCCATCCAACCATGCGCGAAGCCGTAAAAACGCCTGTAAAACCACAAACCAACCGCACCACGTCGAGCACCCAGACCCGCAACCTCCCACCC
>NZ_JAACYW010000411.1 GCF_015356825.1 Catenulispora rubra
GGGGCAGCGGATGCGGTTCCGGCCGTCGGAGCCGGTGGAGGACGCGCAGTTGCTGGCGCTGCCGGAGGTCCGCGGTGTGGAGCGGCACGGCGCCTACCTGGAGGTGACCGGCACCTCGGAGGTGATCGGCGCGGTCACCGCGTATCTGGCCCGGCGGCAGATCATCGCCGCTGAGCTGCGTGTCGAGCAGAGCAGCCTGGACGACGCGTTCATCGCACTCACCACTCACACCACCGCAGCTGCCACCACTGGCACCAGCACCGCCATCGACACCGTCACCGACACTGCTACCACCACCGCTACCGACGGGGAGTCCTGATGACCACCGCGCCCCACGCCCCACGCCTGCTGCCCGAGCCTGCTGATCGTGGACGACCACCCGATCGTCCGCGACGGCCTGCGCGGCGTCTTCGACGGCGAGCCGGGCTTCGAGGTGGTCGGGGAGGCTGCCGACGGGGTGCAGGCGCTGGCGCGTTCCGCCGAGTCGGGGCCCGATGTGGTGCTGATGGATCTGCGGATGCCGACCATGGGCGGAGTCGACGCCATCCGGCGGCTGCGCGTCGAGCAGCCCGCCGTCAGGGTTCTGGTGCTGACCACATACGACACCGAGTCCGACGTCCTGCCCGCGATCGAAGCCGGCGCCACCGGCTATCTGCTGAAGGACGCCCCGCGCGAGGACCTCATCCGGGCCGTCCGCGCTGCGGCGGCGGGCCAGCCGGTGCTGGCTCCGACGGTGGCGCAGCGTCTGATGACCCGGGTCCAGGCGCCCCCTGCGGCCGCCGCGCCGGCCACCGACGCGCTGACCGAGCGCGAGCTGGAAGTGCTCCGCCTCGTCGCGGCCGGCACCACCAACCGGGAGACCGCTCGCAGCCTGTTCATCTCCGAGGCCACGGTCAAGACGCATCTCCTGCACGCCTACGCCAAACTCGGCGTTCGCGACCGCGCCGCCGCGGTGTCCGAGGCGTACAAGCGCGGCCTGCTCACATGAGCTTCGCCAGCTTCGCGGCGGTCTCGCCGACCTGGTAGTCCCTCGGCAGCGTGTCGAAGAGCACGATGTCGGCCGCCATGTGATCGGTCCGCAGGTGCTTGATCGCCTGGTACTCCGGCGAGTTCCACCAGCCGCGCACGGACTCCGGGTCGGGGAACTCGATGAGGATGAGGTCCTGGGCCCACGAACCCTCCACGACCTCCTTCTCGCCGCCGTGGAAGATGAAGCGTCCACCGAAGGGATCCATCGTCCCCTGGATCCGCTCCAGGTACTCCACGATGTCCGGGCAGAGCTCGACGGAACGAACGTTTGCCAATGCGTAGGCACTCATCTCGCTGGTCTCCTCAAGCTGTCGTATTCGCTGACGAGATCAAGCTTCGCAGGGCCGTGACACCTGGCGCGATTACTCCCCAGGTAATAGATTCCTAGATCACGGGGCGGGCCGAAAACAGTGCTTAACCTGGGAGTTGTGGATGTCGTCGATGGGAATGGTCCTGAACGGTTTCATCGCCGCGGCGGTCGGCGGGATCTGTGTGTCGGGACTGTTCAAGCGCGGCAGGGAGCGCCGGGTGTCGCGGGTCAGCGGCACCGCCGAACGGTACGAAGCGCCCGTCAGATAGCAGTGGCCTCAGCGGCCTCAGAACAAACACAGACCTCGAGAACCAACACAGAGCTTCAGAACACAAGAGGGCGGCGTCCAGGTGGACGCCGCCCTCTGCCTTTCTGCCGTTCTTGCCGATCCCGCTGTTACCGCCGCATCCGCTCAGCCGGTGTTCTTCAGCCCGGCGGCGATGCCGTTCACCGACAGCAGCAGCGCCCGCGCCAGGTCCGGGTCCACCGGCCGGCCCGCCTTCGCCGCCTCCCGCTGCCGCTTGAGCAGCGAGACCTGCAGGTACGAGATCGGGTCCAGGTACATGTCGCGCACCCGCAGCGTGCGGGCCAGCGTCGCGTTCTGCCCCAGCAGCTCCGACTCGCCGGTGATGCGCAGCACCTCGGCGACCGTGCGCTCGTACTCCTCGGTGATGGTGTCGAAGAAGTGGTGCAGCTCGCGCGGGACCAGGGTCTCGACGTAGTGCCGGGCGATCCGCAGGTCGGTCTTCGCCAGCGTCATCGAGACGTTGCTGAGGAAGTTGCGGAAGAAGTGCCAGCGCTCGTACATGTCCTGCCAGTCCACGCCGGCGAAATCAGGGTTCTGCCGGACCGTGGCCAGCCCGGTGCCGACGCCGAACCAGCCCGGCACGATCTGCCGCGACTGCGTCCAGCCGAACACCCACGGGATCGCGCGCAGGCCGTCGATGCCGGCCGAGGTGTCCGGGCGGCGCGAGGGCCGGGAGCCCAGGTGCAGGTCGCCGAGCAGATCCACGGGCGTCGAGGCGAAGAAGTACGCCGGCAGGTCCGGGTGCTCGACCAGCTCGCGGTAGCGGTCCTGGCCCGCGGCCGAGACGCCCTCCATGGTCGCCGACCAGGTCGCCAGGTCCTCCGCGGACTGGCGCGGGGCCCGGTGCAGCACCGTGGCCTCCAGCGTCGCGGCGAGCGTCAGCTCCAGGTTCTCCCGCGCCAGCGCCGGGATCGCGTACTTGTCGGAGATGACCTCGCCCTGCTCGGTCACCTTGATCTCGCCGTCGAGCGTGCCCCACGGCTGGGCCAGGATCGCGTCGTGCGACGGGCCGCCGCCGCGCCCGACGCTGCCGCCGCGGCCGTGGAACAGCCGGATCCGGATGCCGTGCCGCAGCGCGGTGTCGCGCAGCTCGCGCTGCGCGCGGTGGATCTCCCACTGCGAGGTGGAGATCCCGCCCATCTTGTTGGAGTCGCTGTAGCCGAGCATGACCTCCTGCACGCTGCCGCGCGCCGCGACGATCGCCGCGTAGGAGGGGTCGGACAGCATCTCGTCCAGGATCGCCCCGGCGATCTTCAGCTCTTCGGGCGTCTCCAGCAGCGGCACGAACCCGATCGCGGCGGTGCGCGCGTGCACGTCCACCAGACCGGCCTCGCGCGCCAGCACCACGGCCGCGAACAGATCGTCCACGCCGCGGGTCATCGACACGATGTAGGACTCGATGACGTCCGGGCCGTACTTCTCGAACGCCGTGCGGATCGCGGTGAACACCCCGAAGGTCTTCGCCCCGGCGGCGTCCAGCAGGGTCTCGGACGGCACCTGGCCCAGCGGGGACAGCGGCCGCGAGGAGGCCAGCTCCTTGGCCAGCAGCCGGGTCCGGTAGTCGCGCGGCAGGTCGGCGTAGCGCCAGGGCTGGTCGCCGAGCCGGTCGAAGAGCTGCGCCAGCACGTGGTGGTGGGCGTCGGCGTGCTCGCGGATGTCCAGCACCGCGTGGTGCAGGCCGAAGGCGGCGACCGTGCGGATCGAGGTCTCCAGCTCGCCGGTGGCGATCAGCTCGCCGCGGTCGGCGTGCAGCGACTCGCGCATCAGGCTCAGGTCGCGCAGCAGCTCCGAGGTGCCCAGGTAGTCCCGGCGCGGGTCGTGCTGGCGGCCCTCGGCGATCCGGGTCCGGGTGTTGAGAAGCTTCTGCCGGATCGTCGTCGCCTTGAGCCGGTACGGCTCCTCGGCGTTGAGCCGCTTGTAGCGGTTCGGGATCTCCGGCAGCGCCTCCAGGTCGGCGTCCAGGGACGCCCGCAGCGCGTCGGTCGGCGCCGCGATCCGCTCGGAGGTGGACAGCAGGTCGCGCAGCGAGTCCATGGTGGCCAGCGCGGTGCGGATCGCGTGCTCGTGCTGGAGCTCCAGCACGTCCAGCGTCATCTGCGGCGTCACGTTCGGGTTGCCGTCCCGGTCGCCGCCGATCCAGGAGCCGAAGCTCAGCGGCCGCGCGGACAGCGGCAGCTCCACGCCCAGCCGCCGCAGCTCGAACGCCAGCTCCTCCAGCACCTCCGGGGCGGCGTGCGCGGCCAGCTCGTCCAGGTAGTAGACGGCGTTGCGGGCCTCGTCGACCGGCTCGGGCCGGGTGATCCGCAGCTCGTCGGTCTGCCACAGCTGCTCGACGGTCTCGGCCAGGCGGCGCTCGTTGTACGCGGTCTGCGGCGCCTCCAGCAGCTCGGCCACCTTGCGCAGCTTGGCGAGCACGGTGCGGCGCGCGGCCTCGGTCGGGTGCGCGGTGAAGACCGGCCGGACCGACAGGTGCGACACCGCGTCGGCGGCCGTGCCGGCCAGCCCCGCGGCCTGGATCCGGTCCACCGCCTGGCCCAGCCACGAGCCCTCGGCGGCCCGGGTGGCGGCCAGCTCGCGTCCGCGGTGCACCTGCTCGGCGGTGTTGGCCAGGTTGAAGTAGGCGGTGAAGGCCCGGACCAGCATGATCGCCTGTCCGGGGGCCACCGCGGCGAGCAGTTCGGACACGTCCGCGCCCTGCTTGCCCAACGCGCGGACGGCCTCGACCTGCTCCAGCAGGTCCGGACCGTGCTGGCGGACCAGGGTCTGGCCCAGCAGGTCCCCCAGGCGGCGGATGGCGGCACGCAGCTCGGCGTCGTCGGCCGGGCGCGGGGAGTTCTCGGTCGGGTGGTCTGTCGGGGTCTCTGTCGGGGTCTCTACGGCGGCGTCGTCGTTCTGGGGCGACGGTACGGCGGACACAAGAGCCTCCTGATGCCTGGCTGGATCGTCCCGATTGCTGCCCACTCTAAGCTGGGGTGCGGTTGTTGCCGATCTCCGTCCGGTTACTGGACTGAACCAGTGGGCTCTTCCTAGACCCGGAGATCGGCCATAAAGTGAACCGATATCCCAGGACTGGAAACGGGGGCGCACGTGGCCGCTACTGATCCCGGCGCGGCCGTGGGCTCCCAGCCCGCGGAACCGCCTTTCGGCGACGGCGACGGCTTCGGCGGCAGCTATGGCGGCGGCAACGGCAACGGCTATGGCGGCTACGGCGGCGACAACGGCTACGGCGGCGGCTACCGCTACGGCGAGTCAGGCGACACGCACACGGCATCCGGGGGTCTCGGGCCCGAGACCGACCCGATCGGGGCCGGCGCCGACGGGAACCCCGAGGACCTCACCACCCCCAGCCGTGGCGGCGGCCGGCGCGCCGCCCGGGCCCGGCCGACGAAGCGCCGCCGGATCCCGGCCTGGCTGGAGATCCTCGGCTATGTGGTCATCTCGCTCACGCTGACCTCGCTGATCAAGACGTTCCTGGTCCAGATGTACTACATCCCCTCGCCGTCTATGGAGCCGACGACGTACAAGGGCGACCGCGTCTTCGTCGACAAGCTGTCCACCTGGGTCGGCGGCGCCCCGGCGCGCGACCAGGTGATCGTCTTCCACGACCCGCACAACTGGCTGATGAGCTCGGTTGGCAGCACCGGCGGCGCGATCAACCTGCCGGACATCCTGGCCGCCGTGGGCATCCTGCCGGACCAGCACGACGACCTGCTCATCAAGCGGATCATCGGCGTGGCCGGCGACACCATCGAGTGCAAGACGCAGGACGGCCCGGTGTACCGCGACGGCGTCGCGCTGGACGAGTCCTCTTTCATCATGAACGGCAAGCAGGGGATGCCCTGCTACAACGGCACGTACAAGGTGACCGTGCCGGCCGGCAACCTGTGGGTGCTCGGCGACAACCGCGAGCACTCCGGCGACTCGTCGTGGAACTACCTGAAGAAGGGTGGCGACGCGGGCTTCGTGCCGACCAAGAACGTGGTCGGACACGTCGTCGGGGTCGTGTCCTGGCTGCGCGACGATCATCCCGCGGGTTCGTAGGCCTTTCGGCGAAGTTTTCCCTTGCGGTGGTTGAGTGTTCGTCGTGCTGTGCGGACACTTTGGGAGCGGCCAGCCGCTTCCCCACCACCACCCTTCGGGGGAGGCGCTCCGCGCCCAATGTCCGTTGCCGCAAGGAGCTCCGCCCCCATGACCGCAGTGAATCGTCGTAGGTTCCTCCAGATCACCGGCGGCACCGCCGCCGCGACCTCGATGCCGATGCTCACCGCGAGCATCGCCCGCGCCGCCGCCGTGCAGCCCGCCCGGCGCACCGGCACCATCAAGGACATCGAGCACGTGGTGATCCTCATGCAGGAGAACCGCAGCTTCGACCACTACTTCGGCACCCTGCGCGGGGTGCGGGGCTTCGGCGACCCGCGTCCGGCCCGGCTGCCCAACGGCAAGGCGGTCTGGCACCAGACCGACGCCTCCGGCAACGAGATCCTGCCGTGGCGGCCGGCCGGCGTGCCGGACCTCGGCCTGAAGTTCCTGGACGGCCTGGACCACAGCTGGAACGGCGGCCACCAGGCCTGGAACCACGGCGCCTACGACCAGTGGATCCCGGCCAAGGGCCCGGGCACGATGGCGCACTTCGAGCGGGACGAGCTGGGGGCGTGTCAAAGTAAGCTTTAAGCATGACGAAGCAGCAGGCGAGGGCAATCCGGCAGCAGGTCACAGGGGTTGCGGACGGTGATGGGAACCGTTCGGGGATCATGCTGATCCAGGGCATGTTCTCCTATGTTCCGCAGAACGCGGGTGTGTACGTGCGAATCTCGGATGACCCGCGCGGCTTGGAGCGGGGGGTAAAACGGCAGATCGAGGACTGCCGCGTGAAAGGCGACCTGTTGGGCTGGAAGGTCGGCAAGGAATACTGCGAGAACGACACCAGCGCCTACCGGAAGAAGAAGACGACGCTGCCGGACGGCACGGTGGACTGGCGGGTGGACCGTCCGAAGTGGCGCCAGATGCTTGAGGACCTGTACCACGGCCGGATTGATGGGATCATCGTCTACGACCAGGACCGGCTGTTGCGCCAGCCGCGCGACCTGGAAGACCTGATCGACATCGTGGAGTTCGTCAAGCGCCCTGTCACCGGGATCACCAGCTCTATCAACCTGCTGACCTCAGAGGGACGGATGCTGGCCCGTGTGCTGGCAGCCGCCGCGCTGAAGTCGTCGGAGGACACCGCACGCCGAGTGTCCCGTGCCAAGCTTGAGGACGCCGTGAACGGCACACGGCGCAAGGTACGCCGGTTCGGCTGGACTCTGGACGGCGAGATCATCGAGGACGAGGCCAAGGCGGTGCAGGCCGCCGCCGCTACTGTGCTGAAGACCGGATCGTGGACGTCCGCGACGGTTCTGTTGGAGCACGGTGCGGTACGCCCGATGAGTGCCGAGCACTGGAGTGCAAGCACGGTGCGCAATCTGCTGCTGTCGCCGACGATCGCGGGACTGTCGCTGTATCGGGGGGCGATGCGAGAGAACTCCAACGGCAACATGAACGCGGCCGATCCAGCATCAGACGCGATCAAGGACGCTGAGGGCAACTATGTGAAGAACGGTCTGCCCGAGATTCTAGAGGTGGCCACTTGGGAGAAGCTGTGCCAAATGGTCAAGGACGCCCACGAGGGCAAGCCCCCGGTACTGCCGCCGACGAAGAAGTACCTGCTGTCCGGCATGCTCAAGTGCGGTAGCACACGCAACGACGACACAGTGTGCGGTACGGGTCTGATCGGCACGGTGATTCGGCGCAAGAAGTACCCGGACCGAGTGACCGTGGTCTACAAGTGCCCCGGGGTCGCCCACGGCGGATGCGGCAAAACCTATCGCCAGGCAGCGCCGGTCGACGCGTTCATTACTGACTGGCTGTTCCGGTACCTCAAGCGCAAGGCCCCGCGCCAGACGGCCGCACCCGCCGCGCCGGTCGAGCGCAGCGCGAACGCGGTACGGCTTGAGGAGTTGCAAGAGCGACTTGCGGACATGCGCAACAAGTACAACACCGGAGACCCGAGCGTGAGCAAAGAAACGTTCTTCTCTTCCGTGCCCGCCATGGAGGCCACCATCAAGACGCTCACAGCAACTGTGGCCAAGGAGCAGACCGCACCCGCGCCCCGCTACACCCCTGACGAGGTGGCCGCCGAGTGGGAGCAGGCCGACACGGCGGGCAAGCGCGCGATCCTGTCCCGCTACCTAGTCGCCATCGAAGTGAAGCCATCCGCAGCCAAGGGCCGGGCACCGTTCGACCACACCGCAATCGTCCCGATCCCCAAAGGCGGCGCCAAGCGCTGACCGCCCCAGACGTGACGCGCGCCCCAGCCGGTGATCATCCCGGATGGGGCGCGAAACACGCCATGATCAACACTGGGCGGGTGGGCGGCGGCCCCACATC
>NZ_JAACYW010000412.1 GCF_015356825.1 Catenulispora rubra
CCCGCGCCCCCCGCGCCGCGAGCCGCCGCGCGGTCTCGGCCATCTCCCGCGCGCTCGCGTACCGCGCCTCGGGGTCCTTCGCCAGGGCCCGCATCACCAGCTCGCGCACCGGCTCCGACACCATCTCCGGGAGCGGCGGCACCGGCTCCTGCAGGTGCTTCATCATGATCCCGAGCGGGGTCCCGCCGTCGAAGGGCGGCGTACCGGTCAGGCACTCGTACGCGATCACCCCCACCGCGTACTGGTCCGCCGCGGCCGTCACCGCCGTGTGCCGCGCCTGCTCCGGCGCCGCGTACACCGCGGTGCCCAGCACCACGTCCGCCGCCGTCAGGCGCCGCGCGTCGGCGGTGCGCGCCACGCCGAAGTCCGTCACCACCACGCTGCCGCCGCGCAGCATCAGGTTCGCCGGCTTCACGTCGCGGTGCACGATCCCCTGGTCGTGCGCCGCCTGCAGCGCCTCCAGCGTCTGCGCCACCACGGTCAGCGTCGTGGCCTCCGACAGCGGGGCGCTCTCGTCCAGCAGGTCCGACAGCGGGCGGCCGGTGATCAGCTCCATCACCAGGAACGCCGTGCGCGGGTCGTCTGCCTCGCCGTAGTCGAACACCGACACGATGCCCGGGTGGCTCAGCGCGGCCAGCACCCGGGCCTCGGTGTGGAAGCGGGCGGCGAAGCCGGCGTCGTCCAGCAGCGCCGGCAGCAGGATCTTGACCGCCACCTCGCGCCCCAGCACCGTGTCCAGGGCACGCCACACATCGCCCATCGACCCGCCGCCGATCCGCTGGCGCAGCTGGTACCGACCGGCCAGGACGGTTCCCTCACCCCACATAACGCCGTTCCCCAAGAATCGTGTCGGACAGACTCGAATCACACTCAAGCCATAGATCAGAGCTTTTCAGAGGAACCCAGCGGCTGCATGGCACGCTTGCGGCGCCGGGCCAACCAAGCAGCACCGGCGACTCCCCCGGCGGACAGTATCCCGCCTCCGCCAACGGCCAAAGCCCGGCCGGTGAAATCCTGCTTCACCGGAGCCGCGGCGAACGGAAGCGGAGCCGGCACGGCCGGAGGCGGCGTAGTGGCCGGCGCCGGAGTCGACACCGAAGTCAACGCCGCATACGGATCGACGATCCCCCATCCGTAGTAAGCGTCCGGCGCCCCGGCCGCCATCCGATCAGCCGTCGCATACAACCGCTGCCGCACCTGCGCGGCCGTCAGCGACGGATACCGGCTCCACACCAGCGCAGCGGTAGCCGTGACGTACGGCGCCGCGAAAGACGTCCCCAGCCCCGAAGCCAACGTCCCGTTGCCCGCCGGCCCGATCCCCAACAACGGCGCGTCCGAAGACCCGCCGGGAGCAGCGATCCCGACATACGCACCATGCTCGGAGTACGGCGTCACCGCCCGATCCGCCCCCACCGCCGCAACCGCGATCACCCCCGGATAAGCAGCCGGATACTGCGGCGGATCCCCGTCCTGCTGCGCGCCGAGATTCCCCGCCGCGGCCACGATCAGCACCCCGGCGGCCTGAGCGTCCCGCACCGCCGAAGCCAGATCGGGCGAGTTCGTCGAACTCCCCGCCGACACGTTGACGATCTTCGCGCCCCGAGCCACCGCCTCCCGGATCCCCTGGGCGATCGGCGCGTCCTCGCTCTCGCACGTCTTGTACGCCCGGATCGACAACAAGCTGACCACCGACGGCGCCAGCCCCACGACCCCCGACCCGGACCGGGCCTGCGCCGCGATGATCCCGGCGACCATCGTCCCGTGCCCGAGCGCGTCGGCCGTCGCCGGATACGTCTTCGGATCGACGAGCGACGCGCTGTCCGCCACGTCCACCGCCCCGGCCAGCTGCGGCGCGCCCACGTCGATCCCCGAATCGACCACCGCGACCTTGATCCGGGAGCCCGACCCGATGAACGGCGCCAGATCCCCGAACCGCAAAGCGGTCTGCGCCCAAGGCACCTGCGCGGTCACCGGCACCGCCTGCACCGACGGCGAGCAGTCGTCAGCCGCCGCAGCGGGCAGTCCGCCGACCGGGACGACGGCAAGTCCGACGACGAGCGCGCTCACCGTCCCGCAGCACAAAAGCCTTCTCACGCCGCGTCCTCGCCGGCCCAAGCCGTCTGCACCACCATCGTCCCGCTCCGCCGGCTCACCAACTGCGCCCGCCCGGCCGGCAGCCGCACCGGCCGCGCGTCCCCGAGGAACACCCCCTCGTCCTTGCTGCACGACAGCAACAACCCGGGCGTGCTCAACTCCCACAGACGCCGCAGCACCGGATCACTCATCCCCCGCGCCGCACCGGCCGTGGACCGCGCCAGCACCAGGTGCAGCCCGATCTCCGCGGACTGCGGCAGCAGCTCCAGCAGCGGCCCGAGCGGCGTCCCGCGGCTGCCGATCATCAGGTCGTAGTCGTCCACGACCACATACAGCTCCGGCCCGCTCCACCAGTCCCGCAACGGCAACCGCGCCGGCTCCACATCCGGCCCCGGCACCCGCTGCAACAGCACCGGCGTGATCTCCTTCAGCAGCTCCTCCAGCGCGCCGGCCGTCACCGCGTACCCGAGCTGCTTCGACGGCGGCACCGCGTCGTGCAGCCGGCGCCGCGTGTCCGCCAGCAGGACCCTGACTTCCTTCGGCTCGGCCCGCTCAGTCACCGCCTTGGCGACCAGCCGCAGCAGGTTCGTCTTCCCGCTCTCGTTCTCCCCGAACACCATCAGGTGCGGCGTGGCGGCGAACTCGTGCAGCACCGGCTGCAACCGCGTCTCGTCCCAGCCCAGCGCCACCGCCGTCCGGGACGCCGGCTGCGCCAGCCGCGCGGCCGGCAGCAGCGTCGGCAGCATCCGCACCGGCGGCGCCGCCTGCCCGGGGTGCGCCTTGGTGACGTACCGCACCAGGTCCCGCGTGCCCTCGCCGAGCGTCGCAGAGTCCGGATCTCCGTCGATGCGCGGCAGCGCCGCCAGGAAGTGCAGCCGTCCCGACGTCAGGCCGCGGCCCGGGATCGCCGGCACCTCCTTGGCCAGCGCGGCGTTCACCTCGGAGTCGATCGGATCGCCGAGCCGCAGCTCCAGCCGGGTCCCGATGAGGTCGCGCAGCCACGGCCGCACCTCGGTCCAGCGCGCCGCCGTGATCACCAGGTGCACGCCGAAACCGAGCCCGCGCGCGGCGATGTCCTGGATCGCCGGCTCCAGCCGCTCGTAGTCCTGGTGGAAGGTGAACCAACCGTCGATCACGAGGAACACATCACCGAACGGATCATCCGGGAAGTCCCCGGACCGCCGACGCCTCCGGTACTCCGCCATCGACCCGACCCCGGCCGCGGCGAACGCCTGCTCGCGCTCGGCCAGCAGCATCGACACCTCGGCGACGGTCCGCGTCACCTTCTCCCCCTCCAGCCGCCCGGCGACCCCGCCGACCTGCGGCAGGTCCGACAGCGCGGTGAGCCCGCCGCCGCCGAAGTCCAGGCAGTAGAACTGGGTGTCGCGCGGCGTGTAGCGCAGACTCAGGGAGCTGATCAGGGTCCGCAGCATCGTCGACTTGCCGGACAGCGGCGCGCCGACCACCGCGACGTGCCCCGCGGCCCCGGCCAGGTCCGCGACCAGCGGATCGTGCCGCTGCTCGAACGGCCGGTCGGTGACGCCGAGCACGGCCAGCAGCGTGTCGTCGGGCCCGGTCACGCCGCGTGCGGGACTGGCGGCGGCGGCCAGCGAGCCGTACCGCGTCGCCCGCGGATCGGGTTTCGGCAGCCCGCCGGTCAGCGCCGCGACGGCCTCCGGCAGCAACGCGTCCAGGGTCGGCGGCGTGGACAGCGGCGGCAGCCAGATCCGGTGCGCCGGCCGGCCCTGCCCCTGCATCCGCGAGGCCAGAACCTGAAGCGTGGTCTCGGAGATCGGCGGGCTGGTGAACTCCTCCTCGGCCTCCGTCTCCGCCTCCTCCGTCTGCGGGGCGACACGCGGCGCCAGGTACGACGAGCGGTACCGGATCACGTGATAGCGCCCCGAATCCTCGGCCTCCTCGCCGGACTTCGGCGGGACATACGGTGCTGACACGTATCCCGCGCGGAATCGGATCAATGGATCGGTGCCGCAGCGAAGAAACCCGTGGCCCGGTGTCGAAGGCAGGTCGTAGGCGTCGCCGACGCCGAGCACGGCCCGCGACTCGGCCACCGAGAAGGTCCGCAGGCCCACGCGGTACGAGAGGTGGCCCTCCAGCGCGTGGATCCGGCCTTCGTCAAGCCTCTGCGAAGCCAGCAACAGGTGCACGCCGAGCGAGCGCCCCAGCCGGCCGATCATCACGAACAGCTCCAGGAACTCCGAGTGCGCGGCGAGCAGTTCGCTGAACTCGTCGACCACCAGGAACAGCGACGGCATCGGCGCCAGCGGCACCCCGGAGTTCCGTGCCGCCTCGTAGTCGCGCAGCGAGGCGTAGTTCCCGGCGGCCCGCAGCAGCTCCTGCCGCCGCACCATCTCGCCGTGCAGCGCCGTGTACATGCGCTTCACCAGCGGCAGCTCGTCGGCCAGGTTGGTGATCACGGCCGAGGTGTGCGGCAGCTTGTCCAGCCCCAGGAACGTCGCGCCGCCCTTGAAGTCGACGAGCACGAAGTTCAGGATCTCCGGATCGTTCCGCACCGCCATGGCCAGCACCAGCGTGCGCAGCAGCTCGCTCTTGCCGGACCCGGTGGCGCCGATGATCATGCCGTGCGGCCCGGTCCCGCCCTGCGCCGCCTCCTTGATGTCCAGCTCGGCCGGCAGCCCCTGCTCGGTGAGGCCGAGCGGGACCCGCAACCGCTCCCGGTTCGGCCGCGGCTGCCAGACCTGCGCCGGGTCCAGGGCGCGGGCGTCGCGGATGCCGAGCAGGCCGGTGAAGGAGATGTCGCCGGTGCCGCGTCCGCCGGCGTCCCCGGCCCCGCTGACTCGCAACGGCGCGAGAATCCGTGCGGTGGCCGAGGATTCGGCGGTGCTCAACGTCGCCGCGCGTCCCAGGGGACTGACATCCTCGCCGCCGGCCCGGTCCGAGGTCACCGTCGCCAGCGCCGCGTCCGCACCCTCCCGCGTCGCGCGCAGACGCAGCGTCGCCACCGGGACGTCCGGCCCGACGGCCGCGCCGGTCAGGTCCAGCAGCACGGCGTTGCGATAGCCGCTGCGCAGCGCACGGTGGTCGGCCGGCAGCTCGCCGCCGTCCAGCAGGATCACGGTGAACGGCTCGCGCGAAGTCGGCGCCGCGCTCGGATCGTGCGGCCCGCGCTCCCGGAAGTCGCCGGGAGAGAGCAGCCGCTCCAGATCCGCGAAGCTGTCGCTGATCAGCCGTACCCGGCCGACCGCGTCGACTTCCGAAGTGTGCAAAGCGTGCGGCAGCCACTTGACCCACTCCCAGCGCTCGCGCGTGGTGTCGCCGCAGTGCACTGCGATCCGTAGATCCTCCGGGCTGTGGAACACCGCGAGCTGCGTGAGCAGGGCGCGCACCACGGCCCGGGTCGCCGGTCCGTCGCCGTCGAACGCGACCCGCGCGAACGCCCGCAGGTTCGCGGCGATCGGCAGGTCCGGAATGGTCTTGTAGGCCTGCAGGAACCGCCGCAACGCGTTCGCCGACACCGGGTCCAGGTCCTCGATCGGCTTGGTCTGCGGCGGCGCCATCTTCACCGCCAGCGCCATCGGCCCGGTCGCCAGCCGCACCTCGCCGAAGTCCCGGTCGGCAGGTCCCCGCTCCCACAGCCGGCCGCTCATCGCTACCGACCACAGCGCCGCCGGGTCCGGGTGCCGCCAGGCCAGGGCCTTGATCTGGGCGTCGATGTGCTTGCGCACCTGGCGCCGGTTCTGGTCCAGGTGCCGCAAGTAGTCGCGGCGGTCCCCGGACAGCTTGGCCTTCTTGTCGCCGCCTCCCCGGCCGAGCTGCGTGCCGACCATGCCCAGCGAGGACACCGCCATCATGCCGCCGGCCAGGTAGTTGGTGGCCCGCGCGCCCGGCTGCAGGAACATCATCGCCATCGCGCCGCTGCTGGCCGCCATCGGCAGCACCATCACCGCTTGTCCGAGGCCTCCGGACACCGGTTCGGGGATCGCCGGCGGTTCCTGGAAAGCGATCTCATCTTGAGGAAACTGCGGCGCGGGGCGACGCGGCACTGGCCGGTACTCACGGATGCTCAACGTCAGCTCTGCTTCCTCTGGCGGCCTGGTCACACGACCCGCGATAGTCGAGCACTCGTCCAGACCGGTGTGCAAAGGAAAGAAGAGCGGGACGTTGAGCATCCGAGCCACGCTGCCTGAGGCCGATCTGTGCCGCCTCTCCATCGCGACCCCCGCCAACGTGCTGGAACTGGCCCTGCCGACGGCCGTCCCGCTGGCGGACTTCCTACCAGCGGTCTTGAGCTTCGCCGGGCCCGAGCTGGCCGACGCCGGCCTGGCCCACGACGGCTGGGTGCTGCAACGCGTCGGTGGCGCCCCGCTGCCCGCCGCCCGCACCCTGGCCGAGCTGCAGATCCTCGACGGCGAGACCCTGTACCTGCGGCCGCGCCGGGCCACCGCGCCGACGGCCGTCTTCGACGACGTGGTTGACGGACTGGCCACCGCTGTGCGTGAGCGCGAGGACCGGCTCCGCGAGACCGCCGGCCGCTGGGCCGGACCGGTGCTCGGCGCGGTGGCGCTGACCGCCGGCGCGGCGAGCGTGGCGGCCGGGTCGGGCCCGGTCGGGCAGCGTGCCGGGATCGCCGGCGCGCTCGCCGTACTGATCCTGATCGCCGCCGCGGTCGCGGGCCGGATCATGGGATCCCGGCCGACCGCGACCGCGCTGGGCGTCGCCGCCGTCGGCTGGGCCGCGCTCGGCGGCTGGCTCGCGGCGGACACCTTCGCGCACACCATGACGCATCCGGAGTCGGCCGCCGCGCTGTGGGCCGGAGCGGCCGCGCTGCTGGCGTCGGCCGGTGCCGCGGCTGCGGTCGGTGCCGGTTCGGCGGTCGGCGGCTCGATGGCCGGCAGCTCGGCGGGTGCCAGCTCGGCGGGTGGCGGTTCGGCGGTCGGCGGCAGGGCCCCGGGCCGGAAGGCCGCCCCGGCCTCATCACCGCGCAGATCCCAGACCGGCACAGCGGTGCTCGACGAGCCGGAGGCCGGTGCGAGTGGCCTGGAGCCGTTCGTGGCGACCGCGCTGATCGCGGTGGGAACAGTGATCGCCGGAGCGCTCGGCACCGGCCTGCACAGCGCGCTGTCGAAGAGTGCGACGATCACCGCGGTCTTGGCTCTGGGCTTCGTCCTGGCGGTGCCCAGGCTCGCCTTCCGCCTTTCCGGTCAACGGCTTCCAGCCCTGCCCGCCACCGCCGAGCGCATCCAAGTCGATCTGCCCGCCCGACACCAGGCAGATCTGTGGCAGACTTCCGCGCGCGTGGACCGGCTGATGGGCGCGTTCCTCATCGGCAGCGGGATCCTGGCCGCCGGAGGTGCGACTCTCGCCGCCGCCCACGGCGTACTCGGCACGATCGCCGCCGCCGACCTCGGTATCGCCTTCCTGCTCCGGGCCCGCGTGTTCGCCCGGACTGCTCTCAGGCTCCTGATGCAGGCCACCGGCATGCTCGCGCTCGCCGGCGGCGCCTGGCGGGCCTCGGCGGTCGGGCACACCCACGGCACCACGGTCGCCACCACCGCCGGGATCGCCGTCGCCACGCTGGTGGTCGGGCTGATCGCGGCCTCGGTGGGGCCGAAGCCGCAGACCGACGACCCGCCGTACGCGGCGCGCGCCGCCGACATCTCCGAGTACTTCGTGCTGATGGCGCTGGTGCCGTTGGCACTCGGGGTGCTCGGCGCCTTCGGCTGGGCGCGCGGACTGGCGGGCTGAGCGGTGGCGACTCGGCGGCAGGAGCTGCAGGCCCACAAGTTCATGGTGCGGCGGCTGACCGCGGGGCTGGTCGGCGGGGACGCGGGCACCGCGCAGCCGCCGGCGCAGCGGCTGAAGGCCGGGCTGTTCCTCGGGACGGCGGCCGGGGTGCTGGGGCTGGCTCTTATACAC
>NZ_JAACYW010000413.1 GCF_015356825.1 Catenulispora rubra
CAGCTACGGGGTTTTCAAAGGTATTCAGCCTATGGAGATGCGCATTGGAGAAGTGCTCCGGGCTGGCCGGGTGGCGGCGGGTTCCTCGATCGGCTCGGACACGCAGCAAACCTAACGGATAGCCGTATCCCCGGAAACGTCGTTCTGGCAAGTCGTGACGTCCGTGACCAAATGCGACTCCTGAGAAACCCCTGGAGCAGTCCTTACCCCTCCGGGCGCTCGGTCGAGTGCTCGGCGGCGCACACCTCGGTCAGCGGCAGCACCCGGTAGGGCACCGGGTTCGCCATCGCGATCACCGTCGAGGTCCGCTGGATGCCCTCGAAGGAGACCAGCTTGTCGATCACCCGCTGCATGTCCGCGTTGGACCGCGCGACGATGCGGCACAGCATGTCGCCGACACCGGTGATGGTGTGCATCTCCAGCAGCTCCGGGATCGCCGCCAGATGCTCGCGGACCTGCGCGCCGCGGCCCTGCCGGATCTCCAGCGTGGCGAAGGCGGTCACCGAGTAGCCGAGCGCGACCGGGTCGATGACCGGCCCGAAGCCGCGCACCACGCCGCGGGCCTGGAGCCGGTCCAGGCGCGCCTGCACGGTCCCGCGCGCCACCCCCAGCCGCCGCGACGCTTCCAGGATCCCGATCCGCGGCTCCTCGGTGAGCAGGGCCAGCAGCCGGGCGTCCAGGCCGTCGATCTGCATCATCGAGGGTGACGGTTCATGCAGGGACATATCGGGCGTTTCCCTTCCATGTCGGTTTCAAGACGATGTGTCGCTGGTCACACTGTACAGAAATGCCCTCGGCTGGGCACTCTGGCTGAGCAGATTGTATAGCTCTCCGACCTTGCATTGCGCAGTTTGATCTGCGGATCGAAGCTTGGACCATGACCGAAACCGCTGCCCCCGCCAAGGTCGACGCCGACCTCACCGCCACCTCCGCCGACCCGTTCCCGGTCAAGGGGATGGACGCCGTCGTGTTCGCCGTCGGCAACGCCAAGCAGGCCGCCCACTATTACTCGACCGCTTTCGGCATGAAGGTGGTCGCCTACTCCGGCCCCGAGACCGGCCGCGCGGACCGGGTGTCGTATGTGCTGGTGTCCGGTAGTGCGCGTTTCGTGCTGGAGGGCTCGGTCCGTCCCGGCACCGACATCGCGCGGCACGTCGCCGAGCACGGCGACGGGGTCACCGACCTGGCGATCGCCGTCCCGGACGTCTACGCCGCCTACGAGTACGCGGTCGCGCACGGCGCCACCGGCCTGGAGAAGCCGCACGAGATCGAGGACGAGCACGGCGTCCTGGTCCGTGCCGCGGTCGCGACCTACGGCGACACCCGGCACTCGCTGATCGACCGGTCCGGCTACCGCGGCGTCTACGCCCCCGGCTACGTCGAGCGCGCGCCTCTGGTCGAGCCCGACACCCGCATCTTCCAGGCGATCGACCACTGCGTCGGCAACGTCGAACTGGGCAAGATGGACGAATGGGTGGAGTTCTACCACAAGGTCATGGGCTTCACGAACATGGCCGAGTTCATCGGCGACGACATCGCCACCGACTACTCGGCGCTGATGTCCAAGGTGGTCGCCGACGGCACCCGCAAGGTCAAGTTCCCGCTGAACGAGCCGGCGATCGCGAAGAAGAAGTCGCAGATCGACGAGTACCTGGAGTTCTACGGCGGCCCCGGCGTGCAGCACATCGCGCTGAACACCGGCGACATCCTGGCCACCGTGGACGCGATGCGCGCCGCGGGCGTGGAGTTCCTGGAGACCCCGGACTCGTACTACGAGGACGAGGAGCTGCGGGCCCGCATCGGGACCGTGCGCGTGCCGGTCGAGGAGCTGCAGAAGCGCAAGATCCTCGTCGACCGGGACGAGGAGGGCTATCTGCTGCAGATCTTCACCAAGCCGGTGCAGGACCGCCCGACCGTGTTCTTCGAGCTCATCGAGCGGCACGGCAGCCAGGGCTTCGGCAAGGGGAACTTCAAGGCGCTGTTCGAGGCCATCGAGCGCGAGCAGGAGCGCCGCGGCAACCTGTGAGCCCCGGCTGAGGCGTCTACTGCAAAGGACGTAGCGGCTGGTCATCGTGCGGGTGTAGGGATTCCCCAAGGTTGCGTAAGGAATCCCGGCACCCGTACAGGTTTGGGCGGCGGTGTTCTAGGCTCGGTGATCGTGGAGAGTACACCGCGTCCCGGCTATTACCCCGACCCCTCAGTTCCCGGATACATCCGGTATTGGGACGGCTCGAAGTGGGTCCCGGGCACCAGCAAGCCGATGCCTAAGAAGGCCGGCGGCGCCGGGGACGCGGAGGTGGTTGTGGAGTCGGGGGCGGTGCCCCCGCCGCCGCGGGCTGCGGCTGCTGCTTCTGCCGCCGGTGCCGCCGCCGCTTCTGCCGCCTCAGGCGGCGATACGCCGGGCCGGGCGTCCATCGGGCAACTGACCTTCGACGATCTCCTTCCGCCGCCGGACGACGCGACGCAGGATTCGTCGTACCAGGACGATCTCGACCCGGTCGCGGCTCCGCTGTCGAAGGCTCCGGCCTTCGCGCCGCCGCGTCCGCTGTCCGAGGTGAGCTTCGACGACGCGAAGCCCTCGGAGTCCTCCCCGTTCGGGCACCGTCCCCCGGCGGACTTCCCGGGCGCGGCTCCGGAGCCGAAGCCTCCCGTCTTCACGCCGCCCAGGTCGTTGGCGGACACGAGCTTCGACAGCCCGTTGCCCGAGGCCCCGCGCCAGGGGCAGGCGCCTCAGGTCGCCAGCGCCGCCGGGATGGGCATCTCCATCGCCGGGGCGCCGGGCATGCCGGTCGCCCCGAGGCAGACCCCGGCGCAGCTGTCCGCGGCGAACCAGGCGCTGCGCATCCGGCTGCTGCGTCCGGACGGCAAGCCGTTCGACGGCCCGGAGATCACCACCGGCCCCAAGCAGGCCGACTCGCCGCAGGGCTCGTCCCGCACCGAGTTCGACACCCCGCGCGGCCCGAAGAAGCAGGCGCCGAAGGTCGTGGTGAAGACCGGGCCGCTGGAGCGCGTCGGGCACACGCTGGCGGTGCTGCTGATCTCCGCGATCGGCATCCTGCCGTTGGGCTACCTGCTGATGAAGTCGGTGCACGACCGCGAGGACAAGCTCGCCGCGAAGATCACCGTGCCGACGAAGATGAACGTGCTGGACACGACGTCCGAGGCCTACCTCGGCGGGATGGTCGTGGTGCTGCTGGTCGTGACGGTGCTGTACGTGACGCGCTTGAAGCGGCGGCGCGCGCGGTAGATCGGTAGATTCAGGCGGCCCGGGGCGGCCAGTCGTCGGGGTGGTACTGGATGTGCAGCATGTCCGGCGTGCTGTGCCGGGTGCGTGCCGGCGGCCATCCGCCGGCGGTGAGTTCGGCGCACACGTGTCTGACGGCGTCGTGGTTGCGCGCGCCGGGACGGACTGCTTCGGCCAGCACGGTACTGAGTTCGTGTGCCGCTTGCTGGAAGGATTCGCGGCTGCCGGTGACGAAGAGCGTGTCGCCCGCGGAGTCGAAGTTCAGCAGGTCGCGGTGCTCCCGGTAGTGCAGGCGGGTGTAGTCCATCTCCGCGTCGGCGAAGTCGGGGACTTGGATCTTGTGCGGCGCGCCGTCGCCGAGCCGGGCGCGTATCGCCTTCCAGCGCGAGGGGCGGAGCTGGTGCAGGGCGAAGGACAGCACCAGATCGACGCTGCGGCCTTCGAAGGGTGAGGCGTTGTGCCGGGTCGGGACGTGGATGATCGAGCGTGGGGACACGGCCGCCAGGGACCACAGGGTGGCCAGTTGGCTCAGGGCCTCGCGGTCGGCGTAGCCGGAGTACCAGATGGTGTCGTCGTGCAGGACCAGGCGGGTGGCAGGACGGTCCGGCCGGATCACCCGGTACTCGCGGCCGTCCAGGCCGACGCGGCTGATCCGGGTCCTGAGTTCCAGTCTGCCGGGCATGTCGGCCATCTTGGCGGCTCGCGATGCGCGGCGGCCAGCCGGTTTCGGCCGTGCCGCCGCCGCGCGTGTTGGTCGACGTGTTGGTCGACGAGTTGGTTGGCCGGCAAGCCAGCGCGTCGGTGCGCTGCTGAGCCTGCGAGCCGGTGCCGCGGTGTGCGGGTGAGTCGGTGTGCTGTGGTGAGTCGCTGTCAGCCTTCAGTCGCCGGCACGACCTCGACTCCGGCCGCGCTCATCTCGGCCAGCGCCGCGACCGTCGAGCCCTCCGCGACCCCGGCCACCAGATCGGTCCGCAGGCGCGTGCGCAGCCCCAGCTTCACCGCGTCCAATGCGGTCGCCCGCACGCAGTAGTCGGTGGCGATCCCGACCACGTCCACCTCGTCCACCCCGTGCGCCCGCAGCCAGTCGCCGAGCGGCGTGTCCGAGCCGTCCACGCCCTCGAACCCGCTGTACGCGGCCTGGAACGCGCCCTTGGAGAAGATCTCGTCGACGTGCGTGCGGTCGAAGTCCGGGTGGAACTCCGCGCCCTTCGTCCCGGCCACGCAGTGCACCGGCCAGCTGGTCACGTAGTCCGGCTCGGCGGCGAAGTGCGACCCGGGGTCGGTGTGCCAGTCGCGGGTCGCCACCACGTGCTCGAAGCCGCCGCGGTCCGGCGCGGCCAGCAGGGCGCTCACGCCGGCCGCGACGGCCGAGCCGCCGGAGACCGGCAGCGAGCCGCCTTCGCAGAAGTCGTTCTGGACGTCGACGACGATCAGTGCGCGCGTCATGCTCGGTCTCTTTCGTCGGGCTTCGTCGGGCTTCGTCGGGCTTCGTCGGGCTTCGTCGGGTTTCGTAGGGCGCTGCTAGCTCGGATACACCGTAGGGATCGCCGGCTCGCCGCGCGAGAGCTGCGTGGACCACGGCGGCAGCTCCGCCCGGGAGGCCTCGTGGCGCTCGCGGATCTCGGCCAGGCTCGGCCGCGCGATCACCTCGCCCTTGGCGACGTACTGCATCAGCAGGTCGCGGCCCTCGGCCTTCAGCGCCTCCGGCGCCGAGCCGGTCCCGACGACCTCCTCCTGCGCCACGCCGTCGGAGCCGATGCGGCGCCAGGCGAACTTGCGGCCGCCGCGGGTGGCCTTCTCAGAGGACTTCTTCGCCACCGGCACCATCGGGGCGTCGGCGTCCACGCTCGCGCCGCGCGCGACCAGCTTGTAGACCAGGCCGGCGGTCGGGGCGCCGGAGCCGGTGACCAGCTGGGTGCCGACGCCGTAGGAGTCCACCGGGGCCGCGGCCAGCGCCGCGATCTGGTACTCGTCCAGGTCCGAGGTGACCACGATCTTGGTGCGCTTGGCGCCGAGCTCGTCGAGCTGCTTGCGTACCCGGTGTGCCATCCAGAGCAGGTCGCCGGAGTCCAGGCGGACCGCGCCGAGGTCGGGGCCGGCGACCTCGACCGCGGTCTTCACGGCCTCGGCCACGTCGTAGGTGTCGACCAGCAGCGTCGTGCCCCGGCCCAGGGTCTCCACCTGGACGCTGAAGGCGTCGCGCTCGCTGTCGTGCAGCAGGACGAAGGCGTGCGCGGAGGTGCCGGTGGTCGGGACGCCGAAGCGGCGGCGCGCCTCCAGGTTGGAGGACGCCGAGAAGCCCGCCAGGTAGGCGGCGCGCGCCGAGGCCACGGCGGCCTCCTCGTGGGTGCGCCGCGAGCCCATCTCCAGGCAGGGACGGCCCATCGCGGCCGACGTCATCCGGGAGGCCGCCGAGGCGATCGCGCTGTCGTGGTTCAGCACCGACAGCACGAGCGTCTCCAGCAGCACCGCCTCGGCGAAGGTGGACTCCACGATCAGCAGCGGGGAGCCGGGGAAGTAGCACTCTCCCTCGGCGTAGCCGTGGACGTCGCCGGTGAAGCGGTAGCCGGCCAGCCAGTCCCGGGTGGGTTCGTCGACGATGCCGGAGGAGTGCAGGAAGTCGCAGATCGCGGTGTCGAAGCGGAATTCCTCCAGGGCGTCCAGGAGGCGGCCGGTGCCGGCGGTGACCCCGTAGCGGCGGCCGTCGGGCAGCCGGCGGGCGAAGACCTCGAACACCGAGCGTCGGTGGGCGGCCCCGCTGCGCAGGGCGCCCTCCAGCATGGTGAGCTCATAGTGGTCCGTGAGGAGCGCGGTGCTGTTCACGATCTATCAGCGTAGTCTGGTGGGATGAGTGTCGCGCCGGTGGAGGTCGTTCCGGAGGCCACGGAGGAGACCCGGGCGGCTCCGGTGCAGGACCCGGTGTGGGTCACCGTGGTCTGGAACGACCCTGTGAACCTGATGAGTTATGTCACCTATGTGTTCATGACCTACTTCGGTTACAGCAAGGGCAAGGCCGAGCGGTTGATGAGTGAGGTGCACAACCTCGGCAAGGCGATAGTGTCCAGCGGCGGCCGCGAGCAGATGGAGAAGGACGTGGCCGCGATGCACGGCTACGGCTTGTGGGCGACCGTGCAGCGCCAGGACGGCTGAACGACCAGATCGGGGATCCGCACGTGCTCCTGCCTTTCCAGGCCGACCGCTCCGGGCGGATCGTCGGCGCGTTCACCGACGGTCAGACCGACGTCCTGCGCTTCCTGCTCGCCGGGCAGCTGGCGCTGCTGGACGAGGAGGACCCGCTGGGCGAGGAGCCCGACTCGCTGGCCGCCGCCCTGGGCATCGCCGAGGGCCCGGTGAAGAAGCCGGACAACCCGGCCCTGGCGCGGCTGTTCCCGGACGCCTACGAAGGTGACGCCGAAGAGGCCAGCGAGTTCCGCAGGCTCACCGAGCCCGACCTGCGCGAGGCCAAGCGCGCCACGGCCCGGCAGGTGCTCGACACTCTGCGGGACTACGAGCCGGGCGACGAGCTGGCCCTGGACGCCGAGCAGGCCCGCTCCTGGCTCGGCGCGGTCAACGACATCCGCCTGGTGCTCGCGGTCTGGCTGGAGATCGAGGACGACGACGACAACCCCTTCGACCGCATCGACGAGCAGGACGACCGCTACGAGATAGTGGTCATGTACCACTGGCTCGGCGCGATGGTGGAATGGCTGGTCGAGGGCCTGATGGGCTGAGGGCGGGAAGCGCCGATTCGCCGCGCGCTGAGCTATATGGCGGCGGAGCCGCAGTGGCCTATGAGCGGCGCCTGGCGTCGCCAGGTGGCCCTTGCAGCCAACCAGGATGCGGCAGGCCACCTGTCTAGCCATGCTTGCTCCTAGACCGTTTCGCTCGTTTTGAGGTCAGCCGCCGGTTTTGCGTGCGGCAAATCGTCACTTCCCGTCCTCCCGTTCCGGGATGTGGTCCGGCATCCGGTCCGGTGCCGTCCGCCGGCCGGACCGCTGTGGCGAACACCCGGCGCCACCCCGCGCCGGGTGAAAGCTGGCGCAGGGCATTGAGTCGATTCCCGAGGTGTGCCAGCATCCTGCCTCATGACAGAGCCACTCGGTGCGGTGCCGTATACCCCCCGGCGGGTACGGCCGCTCGGCCTGCTCGAGATCGACGACTGGCGGGTGAAGCTCCACGGGCTCTCCGCGACGCCCGGGGGCGACCTGGAGGAGGCGGCCCGGGAGGGCGCGCGCAAGGCCGCCGTGGAGGCGTTACCCCGCCCCGGCGTCGGGGGCGGGCGGTACGGGGTCGGATTCGTGATCGCGCACCGGTCGACGAACGCTTACTCGTACGTGGTCGGGTGGTGGTCGTACGGCTGCCTGTTGTCGACAGCCGCCTACTCGGCCCGGTTCTCCGAGCCGGCGGACATCGCGCGGGCGCCCTCCCGGCAGGCCGGCTGCGTGTGGGAGCTCGCGGTGATCGACCACGAGCGGCGGGCCTGGACCCGGACCATGCTCGGGACCAAGGCCGACGGCGACGTCGACGGGTATCTGGGGGCGGTGTTGTCCGGGAAGGTGTGAGCTCGGCGGACCGCGTCAGCATGCGATGACAGATGACAACGGAACGGAGCGGGGCCCCTGGAATTCCAGGGGCCCCGCTCCGTTCCGTTGTCATCTGTCATCGCATGCTGACGCGGTCCGCCGAGC
>NZ_JAACYW010000414.1 GCF_015356825.1 Catenulispora rubra
CTCCAGCACGCCGAGCACGACCCCGCCCACGTCGTCCTCCTCGTCCTCGGGCGGCGGCGGCGGAACGTGCACCGCGGCCCCGTGGAACTCGCAGACCGCGTACACCGGCGGCGCCGTGGTGTCTTACAACGGCCACCAGTGGACGGCGAAGTGGTGGACCGAGGCCGACACCCCCGGCGGCTCGGCCGGCGTGTGGACGGACAACGGGCCCTGCTGAGGTCGCGACAGTCCGGCTGACCCAGCTGACCCAGCCGGCCGGCTGATCCGGTCCGTTTGAGAACCCTGATGCCCTGCACGCTGACCCCGCTGCAGGGCATCAGGCTTTTGCGTCACCCGGCACCCCAGCTACCCCAGCACCCCAGGGCAGCGCAGCACCCGGTCACAACCAAGCAAGCACCGCGTCCAGCGGATAAGGCACCCGCTCCAACGGCACGCGCTCCACCAGCAGCCGCGCCCACCGCTCCTTGCCCCCGCTGCGGCCCCCCATCATCCGCCGCAGCTGGTGAATCAGACTCTTGTCGCGCATCGCCGGCTGCCGTTGCAGCGTCCGAAAAGAGCGCTCCTCCCCCTCGGCGGCCACCAGGCGCAGCACCTCGGTGGCGCCGACCGCGCGGATGAGCTCGTCCTCCAGGTCGGCGCGGCAGACGAAGAAGCCGAACTCCTCCAGGTCCTCGGTCTTGGGACCGAGCTCCAGGCCGGCGCGCTCCAGACCCAGGCGGAAGAAGCGTTCCTCGGCCTCGTCGAACAGCCCGGCCAGCAACACGCCGCGCCCCTCGGGCCCGTATTCGTGCAGGTAGCGCGCGGCGTTGGTGGCGCCGTCCATCGCGACCACCTCGATGCCCTCGGCGTCCAGGTCGCGGCCCCGGCGGCGGGCCAGCGCACACAGCGCGGCCTGGTCGCTCACTCCTTCGACGAGGATGGCCGCGCGCATGCGTCGAGGATAGATCAGCGACCGATCAGATGCTGAGGATAAGTGCCAGCGGTACCAGGACCAATGTCACGACCAGCACGATGTAGCCGCTGAAGACGGCCGCGTAGCGCACGACGTGGCGCACCGGATGCGGCGGCGCGGCCGCCTCGAACTCGGGGTCGGCCACCTCCCCGCGCCGGGCGCCCTGCACCGCCAGCACGACCAGGCTCGCGCCGACCCAGCCCAGCACCGCGCCCCGCAGGTCCCCGCCGATGCCGCGGGGACCCCAGCCCAGGGCCCGGTACAGCGCCCAGGAGCCGAAGGCCGCGGCCGGCGTCCAGAACCACAGCGCGGCAGCGTGCACGGCGGCGTGGATGCTCCCGCGCGACCGCAGCACGGCCCGCAGATCGCCACGTGCCCGAGACCAGGACCACACCAACCGAAGCTTAGAGGGCGGCGACACGGAGCGAATCAGGGTCGGTACTTCACCGACTACGTATTCAGCTGTTGATACATTGCGGGGCGTCGGTCAATTCCCGCGGATCGCCAGGTATTCACCTCTGGACGATCCGCCGTGCCGGATCGAAGCTCTAATGAAAACCGCACCGATCCACGCATCGATCCGAGGAGTCGCACATGTTCCCCATGGGCTTGGTCATCCTCATCGCCGCCATCGTGGCCGTCGCGCTGGCGTTCATCTGTCTGATCGACGCACGCTCGGACCGCTGAGAAGAGGCTCGCGCCACTAGCGACGCCGCGCAGCGCGCGGGTTCAGCCGTACGAAGAACTCCCAGTACGTCGCCGGGAACAACCGGGCCAGCACGTCCGGCACCCGCGCCGACAGCGCGATCAGCACGCGGCCGCGCCGGTGCCGCACGCCCTCGATGATCCGGGCGGCGGCGCGGTCCGCCGGGTACGTCAGAACCTTGTTGAAGGCGCGCATGGCCTTCTCGCTCTGCTCCCGGTCGGCACCGGACGCGACGCGCGCGTCCAGGGCGATGCGGGTCTTGATACCGCCGGGATGAACGCTCGTCACCCCGACCTCGCCGGCCAGCTCGTGGCGCAGCGCCTCGGTGAAGCCGCGCAGCGCGAACTTGCTGGCCGAATAGGCAGTCTGACCGGGCGGCGCGATCAGCCCGAACAGGCTGGAGGTGTTGACGATGTGGCTGCCGACCGACTCCCGAAGCCGGGGCAGCAGCGCGCGCGTCAGAGCCACCGGAGCGGCGAAGTTGACCGCCATCACCCAGTCGAACTCCTCGGCCGTGGTCTCCGCGAACGTCCCGGCCAGCGCCACGCCGGCGTTGTTGATCAGCAGATTGAGGACCGGTTCGGCGTCCAGGATGTCGGCGGCGAGCTTGGCGACCGAGCCGGGGTCGGACAGATCGGCGACGAAGGTCCGTACCCGCGTCTGTATCTTTGAATAACCCCGTGGCCGCCGCCGGGTCACGATCCCGGCGACCTTCTCCAGCCGGTCGGCGTCCCGGTCGACCAGCACCAGGTGCGAACCCCGCAGCGCCAGGCCGTAGGCGAGCTGCTCCCCCATCCCGCCGGCCGCACCGGTGACCACCGCGACCGCGCCGTTGAAGCGGAACGGGGTGAGCTTGGGCGTCACGCCGGCCATCAGGACCCCACTCCCGCCTTCTCCCGCCGCGTCGGCCGCAGCGTCCGGTCCAGATCGCTCCGCAGCGTGGTGGCCGCGTCCAGGATGTAGTTCTGCCGCACCCGCCACGGACTCCGGTGCCCGGCGCGCGGGAACTCCTGGATCGAGCGCTGGATGTACCCCGAGCTCAGATCCAGCAGCGGCCGCTCGCGCAACGTGCCGTCGGGCACCGGCACCACCGAGGAGTAACCGCGTGCCGCCATGTGGTTCAGTATCTTGCACACCAGCCGCGAGGTCAGGTCGCCGCGCAGCGTCCAGGAGGCGTTGGTGTAGCCGACGCACACCGCGAAGTTCGGGATGCCGGTGACCATCGCCCCGCGCCACACGAACTGCTCGGCCAGCGGCACCTCGACGCCGTCCACGCGCGGCGCGATGCCGCCGAAGGCCAGCAGCCGCAGCCCGGTGGCGGTGATGACGACGTCCGCCGCCAGCACCTTGCCCGACTTCAGCCGGATGCCCTCGGGCACGAACGCCTCGATGTGGTCGGTCACCACCTCGGCCTTGCCCGAGCGGAGCGCCCGGAAGAAGTCCGCGTCGCGCGCCGCGCACACCCGCTGCTCCCACGGGTTGTAGCTCGGCGTGAAGTGCTCGCGCACCATCTCCTCGTCCTTCACGACCCGGGAGACCAGCTTGGTGAACAGCTTGCGCGCAGCCTGGGGACGGCGGCGGCAGAACTGGTTGACGCCGACCGTGAACGCGATGTTCTTGGCCCGGATGATCCGGTGCGCGGCCTTCGCCGGCAGCACGGCGCGCAGCTGGTCGGCCAGCTTGTCCCGGCCCGGCAGCGGGCTGATCCAGGTCGGGGAGCGCTGGAGCATGGTGACGTGCCCGGCGTCCGCCGCGATGGCCGGGACCAGGGTGACGGCCGTCGCGCCGCTGCCGATGACCACGACCCGCTTGCCGGCGTAGTCCAGGTCCTCCGGCCAGAACTGCGGATGCACGACCGTGCCCCGGTAGTCCTCGATGCCCGGGAAGTCGGGGGTGTAGCCGCTGTCGTAGTTGTAGTAGCCGGCGCAGGAGTAGAGGAAGTCGCAGGTCAGCGTGCGGCGCTCGACGGTTCCGTCGTCCCCGGTCTGCTCGACCGCGACGGACCAGCGCGCCTGCTCGCTCGACCAGTCCGCGCCGACCACCTTGGTCCGGAACCGGATCTTCTCCTCGATCCGGTGCCGCCGGGCGGTGTCCTTGACGTAGTCCAGGACCACGGCGCCGTCGGCCAGGGAATCGGCGCCGCGCCAGGGCTGGAACGGGTATCCCAGCGTGAACATGTCCGAGTCGGACCGCACGCCGGGATACCGGAACAGGTCCCAGGTGCCGCCGATCGCGGCGCGGGCCTCCAGGATCACGTAGCTGCGCTCCGGGCATTCGGTCTGCAGCCGGTACCCGGCGCCGATCCCGGACAGGCCCGCGCCGACCACGACCACGTCGAAATGCTCCATGTCCCACAGTGTGGCCGAGGACGGTTTACGCGACAAGGGTTTGTGTAAAGAGAATTTCGGCGCGTCGCTAGCCGAGGTGCCTGCCGTGCAGGTGGTGGTGACGGATGAGGGCGATGGTGCGATGGCGGCGGATTTTGCCGTGGCGTCGCCGCATTTTGTGCTTCTGGTTCATGTGCGTCCCCTTTGCAGAGTCCGATTGATTCGAACCTAGTCACGGGACGTGCGCAGTCAATACCTGTGTGAAGCCGCCGCAGGAACGTTCGGCGCCGTTCAGCGGTCGGCGCTGTTCAACGGTCCGCGCTGTTCAACGGTCCGCGCCGCCGAGCACCGGATCCACCGAGGCCACCACCGCCACGACGTCGGCCAGCATCCCGCCCTCGGCCATCGCCGACACCGCCTGCAGGTGCGTGAAGGACGGGTCGCGCAGGTGCACCCGGAACGGCCGGGTCCCGCCGTCGCTGACCACGTGCGCGCCGAGTTCGCCGCGCGGGGACTCCACACAGGAGTACACCTGCCCGGCGGGCACCGCGAAACCCTCGGTGACCAGCTTGAAGTGGTGGATCAGCGCCTCCATCGACTGCGCCATGATGTGCTGGATCCACTGCTCGGAGTTGCCCAGGCCGTCGGCGCCCAGCGCCAGCCGGGCCGGCCAGGCGATCTTCGGGTCGGCGAGCATCACCGGGCCGGGTTCCAGGCGGTCCAGGGCCTGCTCGACGATGCGCAGCGATTCGGCCATCTCGTGCAGGCGGACCAGGTAGCGGCCGTAGGCGTCGCAGCCGGTCTCGGTCGGTATGTCGAAGTCGTACGTGTCATAGCCCAGATACGGCTCGGCCTTGCGCAGATCGTGCGGAAGGCCGGCGGCGCGCAGGACCGGGCCGGTGATGCCCAGGGCCATGCACCCCGCCAGATCGAGGTACCCGACGTCCTTGGTACGGCCCATGAATATCGGGTTGGCGTTCAGCAGGCGCTCGTAGTCCAGCAGCCGCTTGGGGAACTCGGCTATCAGTGTCCTGATGCCCTCGACGACGCCGTCCGGCAGGTCCTGCGCCAGGCCGCCGGGCCGGACGTAGGCGTGGTTCATCCGGTTGCCGGTGACCGCCTCCAGGATGTCCAGGATCGGCTCGCGGTCCCGGAAACCGTTGGTCATCACGGTCATCGCGCCGAGTTCCATGCCGCCGGTGGCCAGCGCCACCAGATGCGAGGAGATGCGGTTCAGCTCCATCAGCAGGACCCTGATGACGTTCGCGCGCGGCGGCACCTCGTCCTCGACCCCGAGCAGCGCCTCGACCGCGCGGCAGTAGACCGTCTCGTTGAACAGCGGCATCAGGTAGTCGGCGCGGGTCAGGAACGTCACCGCCTGGGTCCAGTTCCGGTACTCCAGGTTCTTCTCGATCCCGGTGTGCAGGTAGCCGATGCCGCAGCGGGCCTCGACCACGCTCTCGCCCTCGATCTCCAGGATCAGCCGCAGCACGCCGTGCGTCGAGGGGTGCTGCGGGCCCATGTTGACGATCAGCCGGTCCTGGCCGCCGGGGCCGGCCCCGGGCTGGCGCTCCGCGTCGCGCAGGACTTCGTCCCAGTCGTACATATGGGGCATTTTTCCGCACCGGGGGAACTCCCGCCACCGGATGGGAGGCGCCCCACAGAACGGTACGCAATATGCCGGTGGGACATCCGCCGAAGGGCTCTCATTCGCGCGTATATTCGAAGAAGATGGACTGCCGCCGGGTGTCCTGCAAGTACTGTCCGGCGGCGCCGACGTCGGCGGGGCGCGGGGTTCGCGCGGCCGTCGGCGCCGGCCCAGGCGGTCGGCCGCCCGTCCGCCGGGCCGGCCGGCCGCCGCTCGGGGGATGCTCGGCTGGCGCTTTGACGGCGCTGGAATGGCGCTGGAATGGTGCGGCGAGTCGGAGCCTCAGAGCGTCAGCAGACGGGGCCGAGCTTGGCGCCGGGCTTGAGCGTGGTGAGCGCGAGCCATCCAGGTGGGCTGGCATTGTCGATGCGGCCGTAGACCCAGGTGGCGCCGTAGCCGTTCGCGGCGTGGCACCAGATGTACATGTGCTGACCGCTTCGGAAGGATCCGACGCTGCCGCAGGTGTCGTAAGGGCCCGAACGCAGTGCGGACGCGGCGGCCGCGAAGCCCTTGCCGTCTTGAGCGGGGACGTGTGAGGTGTGCCAGCCGGTGCAGACCGCAGGGGGCTTGCTGGAGGCCGGCGGCGGCTTCGGCGCCGAGGTGCTCGGCTTCGGTGGCGGCGCGGGCGTGGCGGGTGGATTCGCATTCTGATTCCCGAACGCGCTGCCCCCCACGCCGCTGCTGGTGGTGCTCTGGCCGCCGGGCACCGAGGTGGCGCCGTCCAGGGGCTGGCCGCCGTTCTGCGCGCCCTCGGTGGGGTCACCGGCGCCGGGACCGAACGCCGCGTTGAACTTCCCGTCGGCGGCGGCGGAGGTCGGTGGAGAGGATCCGTGGGTCAGCGAGATCGCGCCGATCGCCACTGCCACGGCCGCTGCGGCGCTGGCGCCGATGATGAGGTTGTTCCGTCGCCGGCCGCCGTCGGGTATCTCAGGGCCCTCCCACGACGGTTCCCACAGCACTTCCTGGACCGGAACCTCGATCTGCTGAGGCGGCGCCGGCGCCTCAGCCGGTCGCAGGGCGGCCGGTTCCGCCGGCGTGGATCGCTGACGCGGCGCGAAGCCTGGCGTGCGCGCGGGGATCGCCCGGATCTCCGGCGGGATCGACCGCATCGGCGTCATGAACGGATTGCCGCTCATCGACAACCCGGCGGCGTGCCCCGAGCCCGGTACCGTCCCAGGTCGCGGCGGCGGTATCGACTCGATCGGCTCGTCCGTCACAACCCACTCCCAGTCCGCCAGTCCGCCGCGCGGCAACAACGTGTCAGGAGTCTAATACCGGCGCCAGTCAGCCCGCGGTCCACTCCACCGCCGGCGGCACCAGGCGGGCCGTGACCGGGTTCCCCTTGGCATTGGTCAGGCCGCACCGGGCCAGCAGCGCACCCGAGGCGACGCCGGCCTCGTACACGTCCTGCGGGATCCCGGACAGCATCAGCTTCGCGCGGCAGAACATCGCGTATTCGCCGTCCTCGCCGATCCGGTACCACGACAGGTACACGAAGCGTCCGCCGATGCCGTCCTGCACGTGGCTGCCCCGCAGCGTGCGCTCGCCGTGCTTCGTCGTGAACGGCTCGACCGCCAGGTCCCAGGCCGCCTCGGCGGCGTCGCCGGGTACCGGGTCCAGCAAGGCGTACGGCTTGGCCCTGGCCTGGACCGCGACCGCGATGCCCGGCATCCCCGGCAGCTCGCGTCCCTCGATGCGCAGCAGCATGTGACCATGCTCGCATGCCGGTCCGACACCGCCACGGCGCCGCCGCGCTGCGTATCCTTTTGCGGTGAACAACCGAGCGACGGGGGCGGGACGATGACGATCTGCGAAGTGCGGCAGGCGGCGGACCGGCACGACCGGCACACGGTCGAGTCCTGGCAGCGCCGCGAGCCGGCACTCCCGGCGGTCGCGGTGCTGGGCATAGGCCCGGTGGCCGACGCGCTGGCCGAACTGGCGCAGGCGCTCCTGGCCGACGGCGCGGCGCTGCGCCTGGTGGCCGACCCCGAGTACCTGGTGGTCCTCGGCGAGGAGGCGGCACTGCCCTGGGTGGACGGCGCACGCTACCTCGGCTGGGACGGCAGCGCCCTGACCCTGACCACGCACCAGGTGCAGCCGGCCGCCGACCTGTGGCGCGCGGCGGCGCTGGCCGACGCCGACGCCGACCCGGCCTCGCTGGTGATCGTGCTGCCGGACCAGGTGCTGATCGCCGCGGGGGTCGAGACGCTGGATGAGGCGGCCGCCGCCGCGCAGACTTCCTGAGCCGCGCCCCGCCCTACTCAACCTGTCGCTTATACACATCTCCTGCCCCACC
>NZ_JAACYW010000415.1 GCF_015356825.1 Catenulispora rubra
GGCGCAGGCATGGGGGCTGTGGTCGGCGGCGGGGAAGGCGGCGATGAGTTCGGCGGACTTCGTGCGGCTGAACACGGAGTGCCGGCCGGCTTTGGGCGAGCCGTACCTGATCGACGCGGCGACGGATGTCTCTGCGACAGACGTGCGGATCGACTGGCATCAGGGTTCGATGACCGGGAGCAGCACGGTGGTTTTCGTGGGCGGGGCGTGGAGGTTCCAGCCGGACGCGCAGACGCTGGCGGGATACCGGAACGGCGTCGCGGCGTTCGTAGCTGAGCGGAAGGCGGCTGGGGAATGTCACTGAGGTCATCACTCGGACGGCGGATTCTGACCGTGTGCGCGGCGGTGTTCGCGGCGCTCGTCGTGTTCGCGGGGCCGGCTTCGGCCCACGCGGAGTTGGTGACGGCGACGCCTTCGCAGGGTGCTGTCGTGGGCGGCGAGCCGACGCAGGTGGGGCTGCGGTTCTCGGAGGAGATCGTGCTGAAGCTCAGCGCGGTAAAGGTGATCGGCCCCGACGGCCGACGGCTGGACGCGGGGACGCTGCGTGCCGGGCCCACCGGCGCCGACAGCCTGGCGGTGGACCTCGCGCCGGATGCGCGCCACGGAACGTTCGTGGTGGTGTGGCAGGTGACGGCGGCCGACGACGGGCACGCGAGCTCCGGAACGGTGATGTTCGCGGTGGGGGCGGCGAGTGTTCCGGCCAGCGTCGCGGGGCTCGGGCACAACCGGCTGACGAGTGCGACGTACGACGCCGGGCAGTGGATCGGGTTCGCGGGGCTCGCGATGGTGGGCGGCGTCGCGGCGCTGCACACGTATCGGCGGCGGGAGGATGGCGACAAGACCACCGGCTCGCCGGCCGCCGAGCACACCACAGCAAACCCGACCAGCAACTCGAGCGCCCAAGCAAGCCTGACTGCCGACCTGCGCGCCGCACAAGCAGACCTGGCCGCCAACGCGCGCGCCACCCAAGCAAGCCTGACCACCGAGGACATCGCGGCAGGCCCGGCTGTTAGCTCGGGTGCCGGACAGCTGTCTGAGAAGGTGGCCACCGCCGAGCCCGCACCCGAGCCAGTGCCACAGGCGCCGAGCGCGACTCCCACCTGGCCGGCGGCGTTCGGCTGGTCGCTCCTCCTGATCGGAACTTTGGTCCAGCTGACTGCCTACGCCCCCGCCGCGCGCGGTCTGTCGCTCAGTCACCTGCTCGACCGCTCCCTGCTCTCCGTCACCCTCGGCACGCGCGAGGGGCATGCGTTCATGGCGCGCCTCGTCGTGCTCGCGGTGGCGGCGGTGGTGGGGGATGCGGTGTTGCGGCGGGCAAAGGGGCCGGTGTTGCCGTTGGCGTTCACCGTCGCGGTAGCAGCTACCTGGGGCGCGACCGGGCATGCCGCGACCGGGGGTGGTGCGCCGGTGGCGATGGTCGCTCTGACGCTGCACGTCGCGGCGATGGCGGTGTGGGTCGGCGGGCTGTTCGTCATGGCGGTGCTGCTGACCGGTGGGGGTGCGGCCGTGGCGGCGGCGGTGCGGAGGTTCTCGCGGTTGGCGCTCGGGGCGGTCGGGGTGCTGGTGGCGACCGGGTTGTATCAGGCGTGGCGGGAGGTCGGGAGTGTCAGTGCTCTGCTGGACACCACGTACGGCCGCCTGTTGCTCGCCAAGGTCGCCGTCCTGCTGTGCGTGATCGCCGTCGCCAGGGGCTCGCGCGGGATCGTGGCGACGTGGCACGGCGGGAGTGAGGCGGCGCTGCGGCGGAACGTCGTGGTGGAGCTCGCCGGTGCGTCAGTGCTGCTGTTGTTGGCCGTGTTGCTGGCTGGGAACGCACCGGCGCGCTGAGAGCAATCAGCCCGCTCACCCCACCCGCAGCACGGGCTTCCCCGACCGCTCCCCCGGCGCCGCTGGACGCCGAGTGGATCAGCACACTGTCCCCCGCGCGCAGCCGCCCGACGTCGGACACCAGCCCGTAGGCCGTCGGGTAGACGCCGACACACCCGATGTCCAGCACCCGCGGCTCAAAGTTCCTCAAGCTCCGGGACTCGCGATGACCTGCCGGAACCCCTTGTCCACCCCGTGCTACTACTCTCTTTAGTTGTTCTTAACGCCCTTCTTACCTAACGACGCACCATAATGGGGTGAGCATGGCCGGTCGCGTCGCCACCCGAGGGCTGCCAGGCCTGACGTCTTAATGGCTACGACGACTCGAGAAAAACTTCATGCAACCCACCCAGGACACGGTCACGACCATGCCCCTCGGGCGCATCCTGCCGGCCTCGCTGGACCACGCGGTCTGGCCGGTGGCTCAGGCTGCGCGGGCACGGACCCTCGTCGACGTCCTCGACGCGACCGTCCAGCAGCACCCCGAGGCGCCCGCCCTGGAAGCGGCGGGAACCGCGCTCACCTACCGCGAGCTGCGCGGGGCGGTCGCGGCGCTGGCCGACACGCTGCGCGGGCGCGGAGTCGGGCCCGGCGACAAGGTCGGCGTCCGCGTGCCGTCCGGGACCCTCGATCTGTACGTCGCGATCCTGGCCGTGCTCGCCGCCGGCGCCGCGTACGTGCCGGTCGACGTGGACGACCCCGACGAGCGCGCCGAGATGATCTGGCAGGACGCCGCGGTGTGCGCGGTGATCGGCGAGGGCCGCGCGATCCAGCCCGGGCCCGGGACGGCCGGCCGGCGGCCGGGCCCGCCGGAGCTGGCCGACGACGCGTGGGTGATCTTCACCTCGGGCACCACCGGACGCCCCAAGGGCGTCGCGGTCTCGCACCGCTCGGCCGCCGCCTTCGTCGACGCCGAGGCGCGCCTGTTCGTCCAGAACCAGCCGCTGGGGCCCGGGGACCGGGTCCTGGCCGGGCTCTCGGTCGCCTTCGACGCCTCCTGCGAGGAGATGTGGCTGGCCTGGCGGCACGGCGCCTGCCTGGTCCCGGCGCCGCGCTCGCTGGTGAAGGCCGGCACCGACCTGGGCCCGTGGCTCGTCGAGCGCGGCATCACCGTGGTCTCGACGGTGCCGACGCTGGTCGCGCTGTGGCCCGCCGAGGCCCTGGACCGGGTCCGGCTGCTCATCGTCGGCGGCGAGTCCTGCCCGCCGGAGCTGGTCGAACGGCTGGCGGTGCCGGGCCGGGAGTTCTGGAACACCTACGGCCCGACCGAGGCCACCGTCGTGGCCTGCGCCTCGCTGATGCGCGCCGGATCGCCGGTGCGGATCGGGACGCCGCTGGACGGCTGGGAGTTGGCCGTCGTCGACAACCAGGGGCAGCCGGTGCCCTGGGGCCAGACCGGCGAGCTGCTGATCAGCGGGGTCGGCACCGCGCGCTACCTGGACCCGGCCAAGGACGCCGAGAAGTTCGCGCCGCATCCGGCCCTGCAGAGCCAGCGTGTCTACCGCACCGGCGACCTGGTGCGCGCCGAGCGCGAAGGCCTGATCTTCGTCGGCCGCGCCGACGAGCAGGTGAAGATCGGCGGACGCCGGATCGAGCTCGGCGAGGTCGACGCGGCGTTGCAGGCGCTGCCCGGGGTGCGCGCGGCGGCCGCGGCGGTCAAGGACAGCCCGGCCGGCGGGCAGGTGCTCGTCGGTTACCTGGTCGTCGACAGCGCGGTTTCGCAGTCCGGCGGCATCCCGCATCAGCGTTCTGCCGATGTCGAGAGCACTACGGCGAGCGGCTTCGACAAGAACGCGGCCCGCGAACTGTTGCTCCACAAGCTCCCGCCGGCGCTCGTCCCGGTGCTGGCGCTGGTCGACGACCTGCCGACGCGCACCTCCGGCAAGGTCGATCGCAAAGCCCTGCCCTGGCCCCTTCCCGGCCAGGAGGCGGCCGCGGCCGGTTCGGCGGCGAGTCTGGGCGGCACCGCCGGCTGGATAGCCGAACAGTGGCAACGGCTGCTCGGCGTCCCGGTCGAGGCCGACAGCGACTTCTTCGGCCTCGGCGGCAGCAGCCTCACCGCGGCGCGGCTGGTCGGCGAGATGCGCGACCGGTTCCCCGGGTTCACCGTCAAAGACCTGTACCAGCACCCGGGGCTGCCGGAGCTGACCCGGTTCCTGGACGCCTCCGAACAGGCCGGCGGCCAGGCCGGAAAGCCGCGGGTGCGGCACCGCCGCGTGCACCTGACGCCGGCGACGGCCGGGCTGTACCAAGGCGTGGTGCTGGCGGTCATGTTCATCATCACGGCCATCCCGTGGGTGCTCGGGATCGCGGCGATGGACGACATCATCGGGCCGGTGAAGTGGGCCCCGCACACCTCGTGGTGGCTGATCGTCGGCGGCTGGCTGGCGTTGGGCAGCGCCCCGGCGCGCGTGGTCATCAGCGGCGTCGGCGCGCGGGTGTTCACGCACAACCTGCAGCCCGGCTCCTACCACCGCGGCGGCTGGACGCATCTGCGGCTGTGGACGGCCGAGCGGCTGGTCGGCGCGTTCAGCCTGGCCGGGGTCACCGGCACACCGATGGCGTCCCGCTACGCGCGGATACTGGGGTGCCGGGTCGGGCGCGACGTGCAGCTGCACTCGCTGCCGCCGGTGACCGGCATGGCGGCGTTCGGCGACGGCGCGGTGCTGGAGCCGGAGGTGGACTGCGCGGGCTGGTGGATCGAGGGCGACCTGCTGCACGTCGGCGGGATCCGGGTCGGGCCGCACGCCTCGGTCGGGACCCGGTCGATGCTGATGCCCGGCGCGGACATCGGCGCCGGTGCGGAGGTCGCGTCCGGCAGCTGCGTGTCCAGGACCGTCCCGGAGGGCCAGCGGTGGCACGGGACGCCGGCGCGGCGCGACGAGAACGTGCCGACGTTCAAGTGGCCGCCGCCGGAGTACCGCACGTCAGGGTTCTGGAACCTGGTCTACATGGTCACCCTGCCGGCGATGCAGTTGCTGCCGTTGCTGGCGGCGGCGCCGGCTCTGGTGTTCCTGTACCTGTGGCGCGGCGCGCATCCCGAGCCCGGCGGCCTGGCCGACCTGATACTGCTGTCGTCGGTGCCGTTCACCGTGGTCACCGTGATCTGCTACGCGCTGCTGACCGCGCTGGTGGTGCGGGTGCTGTCGCGCAAGATCGTGCCGGGGGTGTACGCGGCGCACGGCCGCGTGGCGTGGAACGTGTGGGTCGTGCACCGGCTGATGGAGACTTCGCGGGTCGCGTTGTTCCCGCTGTACGCCAGCCTGGCCACGCCGGTGTGGCTGCGGCTGCTGGGGGCCAAGGTCGGACGGCGGGTCGAGGCCTCGACCGTGCTGGCGCTGCCCAGCCTGATGGAGATCGACGACCACGCGTTCCTGGCCGACGACTCGCTGATCGCGCCGTTCGAGATCCGCGGCGGCTGGCTGCGGCTGGGGCCGGCGTACGTCGGGAAGCGGGCGTTCGTCGGGAACTCCGGGATGGTCGGGCCGTTCCGGCGGGTCGCGGACGAGTCGCTGATCGGCGTGCACTCCGACACCCCGCCGCGCACATCGCCCGGCGATTCGTGGCTGGGGCGGCCGGCGTTCACGGTGCAGCGGCAGGTGGAGGGCGGGGAGTCCACGGCGCGGACGTACGACCCGCCGCTCCGGCTGGTGGCGGCGCGCGGTTTCGTGGAGCTGTGCCGGTGGCTGCCGCTGTTCCTGACGGTGCTGCTCGGGGACCTGGCGGTGATAGGCGTGCAGGCCGCGTACGACAACCTCGGGCTGTACGGCGCGCTGCCGGCCGCGATGGGGCTGCTGCTGGCCGCCGGGGTGGTCGCGTGCCTGCTGACCACGGCGGCGAAGTGGCTGCTGGTGGGGCGGTTCCGGGTCGGGCAGAAGCCGCTGTGGAGCTCGTTCGTGTGGCGCAACGAGCTGTTCGACACGTTCATCGAGGAGCTGGGGATGCCCTGGCTCGGGGCGTCGTTGATCGGGACGCCGTTCATGAACATGTGGATGCGCAGTCTCGGGGCGCGGATCGGGCGGGGTGTGTGGTGTGAGAGCCACTGGCTGCCGGAGACGGACCTGGTGACGCTGGGCGACGGCGCGACCGTGAACCGCGGCGTCGTGCTGCAGACGCACCTGTTCCAGGACCGGCTGATGCGGATGGACACGGTGACGCTGGGGCGCGGGGCGACGCTGGGACCGCACGCGATCGCGCTGCCGGGGACGCAGCTGGACGACGCGGCGGTGGCCGGGCCGTATTCGCTGGTGATGCGGGGAGATCGTTTGCGAGCCGGGACTCGGTGGCACGGGAATCCGGTCGCGCACTGGGATTCGGAGAGTTAACGACTTACTGCTGGCGGTTTTTGGGCCGGAGCCGGGGGTGGATCCCGGCTCCGGCCCAAAACCTCTCTCGCTACGGCTTGCGCGCCAGCACTCCGTACGTGCGCAAGATCGGCGTCTCGACGCTGTTCGGCTCCGGCTGCCACTGGTCGACCGTGACGATTCCCGGCGGCTGGATCTCCAGGCCGGTCAGCCAGCTCTGGATCACCTCGGGCTCCCGGTTGATGAACGGCACGCGGGTCGAGCGCTGGTAGTCGTCGAGCATCTGCTGCTGTTCGCCGGGGTGCGCCAGGTCCGGGGCGGCGTGGGACAGGGCCAGGTAGCTGGCCGGGGCGGCGGCTTCGACGTAAGCAGCGACGATGCCCGCGGGGTCGTCGGCGTCCGGGACGAAGTGCAGGACCGCGTTCATCAGGATGGCGACCGGCTTGGTCAGGTCCAGGGTCTGCCGCAGCAGCGGATGCGCCAGGACGCTGTCGGGACGGCGCAGGTCGGCCAGGATCGCCACGGCGTTGGGGGTCTGCGCGAGCAGCATGCGGGAGTGCGCGATGGCGACCTGGTCGACGTCGACGTAGACCACGCGCGCCTCGGGGTTCACCTCCATCGCGACCTCGTGCACGTTGCCCACCGTCGGCACGCCGGAGCCCAGATCCAGGAACTGGCTGACGCCGACCGTGCCGGCCAGGTGGCGGACCACGCGGCCGAGGAAGGCGCGGTTGGCGCGGATCGCGCCGACCAGGGTGGGCATGGCGTCGGCGGCGCGGCGGCCGGCCTCGCGGTCGGCCTCGAAGTTCTGGCTGCCGCCGAGCCAGAAGTCGTAGATACGGGCTGGGCTGGGCTGCGACGGGTCAATGTCCGGAAGACTCAAGGCCAGCTCCGCAGCGTCGATCGCGTCCATGGGCACCAAACTAGCGGCGGCACCGGGTTACGGGCCGGGTTGAGCGGGGGGAAGGGCGCGCCGCGTTGAGGATTCGGCGGCGGCACCGCTTTGCGCAAGCCTGCCCCGATCACCGCCGCCGCGCAACTGCGAGCTGCTGGAACGGGGTCACGAGGCGGGGTCGCGGGGCGCGGCTTGAGGCCCTATGAGGTGCCGTTTTGCGGTGCGCTACGGTCGAGACCATGGCAGCAGACGGACGGAAACACATCCTGGCAATCGGCGGCGGGGCACTCATGCCACGCGAGGCGTTCCCGCTGTACTGCGAGGAGGCAATCCGCCTCAGCGGCAAGGCCCGGCCGAAGATGTGCGTACTGAACACCGCCGAGGGCGACAACCCGGCCACCACGCAGCGCTTCTACGACCGCCTCGCCGGCGCCCCCGGCGAGGTACGGCACCTGGCGCTGTTCCCGATGCCGAACGTCGCAGACCCCGAAGACCTCCTGCTGTCGCAGGACGTGGTGTTCGTCGGCGGCGGGAGCGTGGCGAACATGCTGGCGGTATGGCGCGTGCACGGCCTCGACGAGGTGTTCCGCAAGGCCTGGGAGTCCGGCGTGGTGCTGCTCGGGTCGAGCGCCGGTGGAATCTGCTGGTTCGAGGGCGGGACGACGGACTCGTTCGGCCCGGAGCTGCGGCCGTACACGGACGGGCTCGGGCTGCTGAAGGGGTCTTACTGCCCGCACTACGAGTCGGAGGAGCGGCGCCGGCCACTGTTCCAGCGCCTCGTGCAGGAGGGCACGCTGCCCGACGGCTACGGGTGCGACGACGGGGTCGCGCTGCACTACGTGGACGAGGAGCTGGCGGAGGT
>NZ_JAACYW010000416.1 GCF_015356825.1 Catenulispora rubra
GGGCAAGCCTGCGCAGCCGGTGAATCTCAATACTGCGACGTTGGAGCAGCTGGAGTCTGTGCCGGACGTTGGGCCTTCGCTGGCGCAGCGGATTCTGGACTGGCGGACCGAGCATGGGCGCTTCGCGTCGGTGTCGCAGTTGCGGCAGGTGCGGGGGATTGGCGAGCGGAAGTTCGCGGACATGCGCGATTCGGTGACGGTGTGACGCGATGAGCCTGACCGTCACCTTCCGCTCCGTCGAGCACGACCAGCGCCCTCGTCGTGACCTGCGGCTTGTGCCGATCCTGATGGCTGCGTACGTGGCGGCTTTCGTCGGCGACGGATTCGCCACACGGGCCGTGCTCCTGCTCTGGGCAGGATGCGCCATGGCCGGTGCTGGCCTGCTGCTCCGCAGTGGCAACAACATCAGCAACAACGCCAGCACCCGAACGCGCACCCGCACCCGCCGCCGCACCCTCGCCGCAGCATGCTTCGTCGCGGCCGGCGCCGGGACCGCCGCCACCACGCGCACCATCGCCACCCACACCGGGCCGCTCCCGCGACTCGCGGCGGCGCGTGCCCACGTCACCGTCGAGGCCGTCGTCACCGACGACCCCCACACCGCGACCTCCGCGCGCGGGCCGTTCGCCGTCGTGCCGCTCCGCATCGAGCGCGTCAACGAGTTCGGGACGCGGCTGCCCGCGACCGCGCTCGCGTCCGACCCCGACGCGTGGCGGTTCCTGCCCTCCACCCGCGTGCGTATCACCGGGCGCCTCCGTCCCGCGCACGACGACACCCCCGACGCCGCCACCCTCTCCGTGCACCGCCCGCCCGAAGTCCTGGCCGGGCCCGACCGGCTCCAGCGGCTCGCCGGACGGCTCCGCCAAGCCCTGCGCGACGCCTGCGCCGGTCTGCCCGCCGACCCGCGTGGGTTGGTGCCGGGACTGGTGATCGGCGACGTGTCGCAGGAGCCGGAGAGCCTGGCCACCGCGTTCCGTGATACCGGACTGACGCACCTCACTGCGGTGAGCGGCGAAAACCTCGTCTTCGTGCTGACGGCGGCGATGCCGATCGCCCGCCTCGCCGGCGTCCGAGGCAGGTTCCTGACCCTCACCGGCCTGGCCGTCGTCATCGGCTTCACCGTCCTGGCCCGCCCCGAACCCTCGATGGTCCGCGCCAGCGTGATGGCCGTCCTCGGCCTGCTCCTGGCCGCCGTTGGCCGCCGCGCGCGAGGCCTGCCGCTGCTCTGCGCTGGCGGCACGCTGCTGCTCCTGTTCGACCCCTGGCTCGCGCGCTCCTACGGCTTCGCGCTCTCGCTGTCCGCGACCGCCGGGCTCTTCGTCCTGGCGCCGGGGTGGCAGCAGGCGCTCACCGACCGGCGCGTGCCGCACCGCATCGCCGAGTCGCTGGCCTGCACCGCGGCGGCCGAGACCTTCTGCCTGCCGATCCTCGTCACCTTCACCGCCGCGATCACGCCGCTCTCGCTGCCCGCGAACCTTCTCGCGGAGTTCTGCGTCGGGCCGGCGACCGTGCTCGGGGCTGCGGCCCTGCTCGCCGCGTCCGTCTGGCTGCCGCTGGGGCGGGCGGTGGCGTGGCTGGCGCAGTGGCCCACCGACGGGATCGTGGCGGTCGCGCGCTACGGATCCCGGCTGCCCGGCGCGACCGTCGCCTGGCCCGACGGGCTGGCCGGGGCGCTGGCGCTGCTGGCGGTCTACGCGCTCGTCTTCCTGATCACGGCTGCGGTGACCCACCACAAGGAGGAGGCGTCATGAACGAGCAAGGACCCTGGATATCGCCCGGCTCATGGCCTGACGGAGGACGCCGCCGCGGGTACGACCCCGGCTGGCGCGGCCTGGAGAGCTCCGAAAGCCGCGGAGGGGATGGCTTTCGGGGCGGCCCGACCAGCTCCGGCGCTCGGATGATCGCAGCGGCGGCAGCCCTTCTGCTGGTGCTGATATCCATCGGCGTCGCGGTGTTCGTCATCCGCGGCCGCACCGCCGCCTGGCCGCCGCCCAACTGGATCTTCGCAGCCTGCGACGTCGGCCAGGGCGACGCCTTGGCGCTCGCCGTGGGCCCGGCCGAGGCCGTCGTCGTCGACACCGGCCCCGATCCCGCCAAGGCCGACCACTGTCTGACACTGCTCGGGATCCACAAGGTCCCGCTGGTGGTCCTGACCCACTTCCACGCCGACCACATCGACGGCGTCCCCGGCATCCTGAAGGGGCGCAAGGTCACCGAGATCGAGACCACGAACGACCCCGACCCGCCCAAGGGCGCCGCCGAAGTCGCCTCCTGGGCCACGTCGGCAGGCGTCAGCACCTCGGTGGCGGCGGCCGGCGAGCACCGCCGGTTCGGCCCGGTGTCCTGGGACGTCCTGTGGCCGGACCCGACCGCGAGCCCGCCGACGCCACCTCCACCGCCGCCCGAATCCGCCCGCAAGAGCCGCCGAAAAGGCCGCCACCAGGCACGAGCCTCGCCACGCGGCGGCGGCGAGGAGGGCTCCGGCCCGAACAACTCCAGCGTCGTGCTCCAGGTGACGGTCGCGACCCGGGACGGCCCGCTCCGGCTGCTGCTCACCGGCGACATCGAGCCGCCGTCGCAGGCCACGATCCTCGCCGCGCATCCGGATCTCGCCGCCGACGTCCTGAAGGTGCCGCATCACGGTTCGGCGCATCAGGACCCGGACCTGTTCGCCGCCGTGCATCCCCGGGTCGCTGTCATCTCGGTCGGCAGGGGTAACACCTACGGCCATCCGTCGCCGCGCACCGTCGCGCTGGCCTCGGGCGCCGGGGCGCGCGTCTTCCGTACCGACGAAGACGGGCAGGTCGTGCTCTTCGGGACCGCCGGTCGGCTGCGGGTGGCGATACGCCACTAGCCGCCACCCCCAGCCAGTTGTCACGGATAGTCATAAAAGCGAAAGGAGAAGAAAAGGGCTGTCGCTGCGCGTCATAGCTTGTGGATAGTCTCGTGCCCCTATCCGACGCCGAGTCTGGAGGGGAGCCGGCTCATGGACGCGCACGGCACTCAGAACGAACACGCCGACCAGCACACCCACACCCACACCAACGCCTGCGACACCGGGTGCTGCGAGCGCCTGGAGGCCGAGGGGGAGGTCGCGGTCGCGCGGCTGATCCTCGACGGCGGCGACCCCGGGCACGCCGCCAACCACGTGTCCGGCGCGATCGGGACCGACCCCTCACTGCCGGAGGCGCACGAGGTGCTGGCCGAGCTGGTGGCGCGGGTCGGCGGTCCGGTGGCGGCCCTGGAGCTGTTCCCCGCGGACTCCCGCTACACCGGCGAGCTCGCGTGCCGGGCCAGCCTGCTGGCGGGCCTCGGCCGGCTGGACGAGGCCGTGCTGCTGCTGGCCGGCGTCATGGGTGCGGCGCCGGCCCGGCCGTGGGCCGCGGTGGCGTGGATGGCGGACCCGGAGCTGCCGTCCCGGCTGAGCCCGCAGTCGCTGACGCAGGCCGTGCTGCGGCTGTGCCAGGGCTTGGGCGACCCGGTGTCGGAGGAGGAGCTGGCGGCGCTGGTCCACTTCTACGTGGTCGTGCAGGCCGTGGTGGCGCGCGGCGACGACGCGCAGCTCGCCGCCGTCGCCTCCGGCCTGGCCCGGCGGCTCGGCGACACCGAGCTGGCCGTGGAGTGGGGCGAGGCCGCGATCTGGGACGGGGCCGGGACGATGGGGGCGATCATGCTCGGCAACGCCCTGCGCCGCGCCGGTCGGATCGACGAGACCATCGAGCTGTGGACGCGGACGATCGAGCAGGATCCGTCGCAGACGTACCTCGTGGTCGACCTGGCCGAGCTACTGGCCTACGCCGGGCGGCGCCCCGAAGGCCTGGCGCTGCTGGAGAAGCTGGTCGCGGTCGAGCCGGAGCACGAGAAGGCCATGCCGGCCCTGCTCGGCATGCGGTTCGAGGCCGACGGCGACACCGCGCACCTGCTGGAGCTCACCGACTACCACCGTGCGCACCCCGAGCACGACTACGCCCGCTACCTGGTCGGCCACCACGTCCAGCGGCTGCCGTGGCTGGGCCGGGTGATCGGCGGCACCGAGTCCTGCATCAACCTGCTGCGGCAGCTGATCGGGCAGGACGACCTCGGCGTGTCCGGGCAGATGTCGGTGTCGATCATCGAGCCGCCGAGCGCGATCAAGACGCTGCGGCTGGTCATTCCGGGGCTGCAGGTCGGGTTCGTGGAGGCCGGCGACCCCGACCCGCGCCTGCCGGCCGCCGACGTCGCGATATCCGTGTGGCGGTACGAGGACTGCGACGCGGTCCCGGCCGTCGGGCCGCCGTCCGAGCAGGCCGCCGCGCTGGTGCGGGACCTGGCCACGCCGAACTGGCCGGGGCCGACGTCGCTGTACGACCACGCGGTCGCGCTGGCCGGCGTGCCGGTCGCGGACCTGCTCGGCGTGCTGGTGCACCCGCCGGTGCCGCAGGACGCGCCGTGGCCGGACGGGTTCGCGATGGAGGTGCCGGACTACTGGGTGCGCTCGGTGCAGACGATCGCGTGCGTCGGGATCGCGCATCACGGCGCCGACCAGCCGTGGGTGGGCTCGGAGCGGCGCCGGATCCTGGTGGAGCTGCTGAACGGTCCGGAGGACTGGGTCTGCGAGGCGGCCGGGATGGCGCTGGTCGCGGTGGCGTGGGCGTTCCCGGAGACGCGCGAGGACGTTCTGGAATGGCTGCTGAACCGGCTGAGCCTGTTCATGCAGGTGGCTGAGAAGCGTGCCGTGACGGTGCTGGGGTCGATGTGCCACCTGGTTTTGGCCTGTCCGTGGTTGGAGCCGAAGGGGCGGGCGTTCATCGCCGATGTTCTGGCGCGGATGGGGTCCGAGGACTGAGGCGCGAGGATTAAGGCTCCAGGATTCGGTGCCTCGAACGGACCAGAACCGTCAGTGGCACGGCGGCGGTTCTGTCAGGCTGGAGGCATGGTGACGTTGCATCTGGCCCAGGATCCCGACGCCGACGCTTTCCTCGCGGAGGATCCGTTGGGGGTACTCACCGCGATGCTTCTGGATCAGCAGATCCCGATGGAGAAGGCGTTCTCGGGGCCTTATGCGCTGGCCACGCGCCTCGGGGTGGAGCGGCTGGACGCGGAGCAGATCGCGGGGTACGACCCGGAGGAGTTCGTGGCCGTGTTCTCCGAGGTGCCGGCGATCCACCGGTTCCCGAAGGCGATGGCCGAGCGGACGCAGAAGCTGGCGCGGGCCGTGGCCGAGGAGTACGGCGGCGACGCCTCGGCGGTGTGGACCGGCGCGAAGGACGGTGCCGACCTGCTGAAGCGGGTCGCGGCGCTGCCCGGGTACGGGAAGCAGAAGGCGCAGATCCTGGTGGCGCTGCTGGGGAAGCAGTTCGAGGTGACGCCGAACGGCTGGCGGGAGGCGGCTGGGGACTACGGCGTGAAGGGCTCGACGCGGTCGGTGGCGGATGTCCTGGATGCGGCGAGTCTGGTCAAGGTGCGGGCTTTCAAGAAGGAGATGAAGGCCGCGGCCAAGGCCAAGGACGAGAAGTAGGCAAGGTCAGGGTCGACTGGGCAGCCAGCAGCCAGCAGCCAGCAGCCAGCAGCCAGCAGCCAGCAGCCAGCCGCTGGGCAGTCGGGCGAGCGCGCGGCAGGTCGGGCGAGCGTGAAGCAGGCTGGGCGAACGTGAAGCAGGCTGGGCAAGGGCGAGACAGGCCGGGCGAGCGTGAAGCAAGCTGGGCGAGCGTGAGACAGGCCGGGCAATAGGGACTTGTCACCGGGCCGTGCCATGCTTGACCCGATGCCAGCCCAAGTCGCCGCCGCGCCCCAGCTCGTCCTCGTCGTCGGGGCCGAGGAACTGCTCGTCGACCGTGCCGTGGCGCGGATCGCGGCCGCGAAGCGTGCCGTCGACCCGGACACCGAGACGCGGGATCTGACGCCGGGGAACTTCAGCCCGGGGACGTTCGCCGAGCTGGTGAGCCCGTCGCTGTTCGGCGAGAGCCGGGTCGTGGTGGTTCAGTCGGCGCAGGACCTGGCCGCCGACGACGCGGCGATGCTGACCAGCGTGCTGGACGGGCTCGCCGACGAGATCACGCTGGTGGTCGTGCACAACGGCGGCGTGAAGGGCAAGGCGCTGCTGACCGCGGTCGAGAAGGCCGGGGCGGCGCGGGTGGACGTCGCGAAGGTGACCAAGCCGGCCGAGCGGATCGGCTTTCTGCGGGACGAGTTCAAGGCGGCCCGGCGGCAGATCACCGAGGAGGCGGCGCGCGCGCTGCTGGACGCGGTCGGCAACGACCTGCGGGAGCTGGCGGCCGCGGCGTCGCAGCTGATCTCCGACACCACCGAGGACGGCAAGGCGCCGATCGACGAGACGGTGGTCGCCAGGTACTACAGCGGCCGCGCGGAGGTGTCCGGCTTTACCGTGGCCGACCTGGCGGTCGACGGCCGGACCGCGCAGGCCCTGGAACAGCTGCGCTGGGCGCTGGCGACCGGGACCGCGCCGGTGCTGATCACCAGCGCGCTGGCGGCCGGGGTGCGCTCGGTGGCGCGCGTGGCCTCGGCGCCGCGCGGGGCGCGGCCGGCGGACCTGGCGCGCGATCTGGGGATGCCGCCGTGGAAGATCGACAAGGTACGGCAGCAGGTGCGCGGCTGGACGCCGGACGGGATCGCGACCGCGCTGCTGGCGGTGGCGGAGGCGGACGCCGCGGTGAAGGGCGGCGGGGACGATCCGGCTTACGCGCTGGAGCGGTGCGTGGTGACGGTGTGTCAGGCGCGGGGGCAGGGCGTTCGGGGCTGAGGGCTGGCCTGGTGGCGCGGCGGTTGGGCAGATTTGGCGGATCGCGGTTGCTCGGGATCGGGCGCGGCTGAGCGGACCCGAAACCGGTCGCAGCCGCGCGTCAGGGGTCTTCGGCGCGGCCGCGCGAGCAGTGTCGCTGCGTTCTGCGTTCTACTTCGCGGGCAGTCGGCCGGTGACCAGCTTGGCGAGGTTCAGCACGTCGGTCTGGGCGTTGGCCGCCGAGCCCGACTCGACGAAGGTCACCGTCACGTCCAGTCCGCCGCGCAGGATCTCGATCTTGCAGTGCTGCAGGCCGCTGCTCTGGTCGGTGGCGACCTGGATCCCGGTCTTGTCCGAGTTCCCGAGCGCGCCTTCGTCCTGGTACTGCGCGTCGGTCGCCAGGGTCGAGACGTGGTTGCCGAAGTCGGTCTCGGCCTGCTGGCTGTCGCCCTTGTAGTTCGACGCCTGGACCCGCAGCTCCGAGCTCCCGGTGTCGACCAGCCAGTCCTTGTCGAAGGTGGTGGGGTCGTCGGTCGAGTCGTCGGTCGGGGCCGAGGCGGTGGGCGTCGTGTGCAGGTACTGCGCGGCGTCCGCGTCGGTGACCAGGCTGGAGAGCGGGAACGTGGCGGGGATCGGGGTCAGCGCGCCGATGCCGCCGGTGCCGCCGGTGCCGCCGAGCGTGCCTCCGGTGGTGCCGCCGCCGGTGCCGCCCGACGAGCCGCCGGAGCCGCCGGAGCCGCCGGAGCCACCGTTGGAGGCGACGATCGCGATGCCGCCGCCGACCACGACCACCGCGGCGATGCCGACCGCCGCTATCAGGCCGTTGCGGTTCTTCTTGGGCGGCGCGGGGGGTATCGGGGCGCCGGCCCACTCGCCGCGCTTCATGACGCCGCACACTTCCAGTTCCTCGTCGAGCACGACCAGGTCCGCGAACTTGCCGACCTCGATCGAGCCGATCTCGTGGTCCAGGCTCAGGGCGCGCGCCGGGGT
>NZ_JAACYW010000417.1 GCF_015356825.1 Catenulispora rubra
ACGGCCGCCATAGCGGTGGGGAAACGCCCGGTCCCATTCCGAACCCGGAAGCTAAGCCCGCCAGCGCCGATGGTACTGCCAGGGGGACCTGGTGGGAGAGTAGGACGCGGCCGAACTAAATTTCACGAAGCCCCCTCCGGGATCTCCCGGAGGGGGCTTCGTCGCGTTTGGCCCTTTCTTCCGCGGTGCGGGAGGATGGACCCCGACTCATAACAGGAACAGGAGCTGGATCCAATGTCACCATCTTCGGACCGTCACCCGGGCCGCTCCGACCGGGACCGCGACCGAGGCCAGGGCCCTCGCGGCGGCGGTGAGAACCGCCGCCCCGCCGACGACCGCTCTGGCCGTCCCGGCGCCGGCGACCGAGGCGGCCGCTCCGGCGCGGGCTATGGTGACCGCCCCGGCACCGGCGGCAGTCGCGGCTACGGCGACCGCGACGCCCGCGGGGGTTCCAGCTCCGGCGACCGCGACTCCCGCGGCGGCTCGGGGGACCGTGACTCGCGCGGCGGCTCGGGATACGGCAACCGCGACGCGCGCGGCGGCCGCGACGACAGGCCAGGCGGCCGCGACTCGCGGGGCGGCTCCGGATACGGCAACCGCGACTCACGCGGCGGTTCCAGCTCCGGCGACCGCGATTCGCGGGGTGGTTCCGGCTACGGGAACCGTGACTCGCGCGGCGGCTCGGGATACGGCGACCGCGATTCACGCGGCGGCCGTGACGACCGCTCTGGCAATCGCGATTCCGGCAGCCACGGTGACAGGGACTCGCGTGGCGGGTACGGCTCGCGGGACAGTCGTAGTTCTGACTCGCGCGGTGGCTCCGGCTCGCGGGACAGCGGCGGATCGGACTCGCGCGGCGGATACGGCTCGCGCGACACCCGCGGATCCGACTCGCGAGGTGGTTTCGGTTCACGTGACAACCGTGGCTCCGATTCGCGAGGTGGTTTCGGCTCGCGTGATAGCCGTGGTTCTGACTCGCGTGGTGGCTTTGGCTCGCGTGATAACCGTGGTTCTGACTCGCGCGGTGGCTTCGGTCCGGGCGACAGTCGCGGGTCCGATTCGCGAGGTGGCTTCGGCTCGCGCGATGGTCGCGGATCCGATTCGCGCGGTGGTTCCAGCTACGGCGATCGGGATTCCCGAGGCGGCCGCGGTTCTGGTTATGGGGACAGGGATTCTCGCGGCGGCGATCGCGACTCGCGGGGCGGCTCCGGGCACGGCGACCGGGATTCGCGTGGTGGTTTCGGTTCGCGCGACAACCGTGGTTCTGACTCGCGTGGTGGCTTTGGCTCGCGGGACAGTCGCGGTTCCGACTCGCGTGGTGGTTTCGGCTCCCGCGACAGTCGCGGATCTGACTCCCGTGGCAGCTACGGCGACCGGGATTCGCGCGGTGGTTTTGGCTCGCGGGACAGTCGCGGATCTGACTCTCGTGGTAGCTACGGCGATCGTGATTCGCGGGGCGGTTCCGGCTCGCGCGAAGGCCGTTCCGACTCGCGCGGCGGCTACGGCGATCGTGACTCGCGCGGTTCCGACTCCCGTGGCGGCTTCGGCGACCGGGATTCGCGGGGCGGCTCCGGGTCCGGCCCGCGCTCGTTCGGCGGCGATCGCGATTCGCGTGGCGCACGCAGCAGCGATTCGCACGGCGGCTACAGCGAGCGCGACACGCGTGGGCGCGGCGACCGTCCCTCCGACGGTCGTGGTGACTCCCGTGGCGGCTTCGGCTCGCGTGATGGTGGGCGTCCGGCCGGCGGCGATTCGCGGGGTGGCTACGGCGACCGTTCCGGCTCCCGTGGCGATCGTGACTCCCGGGGCTACTCCGGTGGCCGCGATGGTGAGCGCGCCGGCTTCGGCTCCCGTGACCGTGCCGGCTCCCGTGATGACCGTCGCGACAGTGAGTTCGGCTCCCCGCGCGGCTTCGGCGACGACGGTGCCCGCGTCGGGATCGGCGACGACGAGGCGCGTGGCGGCTTCGACGAGCGCGAGGGCGGTGTCAGCGTCGGGTTCGGCGGTGTCGTCGACCGCGACGCTCCCGAGGAGGACGTCCTGGAGATCTCGCCGGACGCCACCATCGACAAGCTCGACAAGGACATCCAGGACGAGCTCGCCCAGCTGCTGAGGTCCAAGGCCACGCTGGTCGCCGGGCACCTGGTGATGGCCGGGCAGAACCTCGACGAGGACCCCGAGCTCGCCTACCGGCACGCCCGGACGGCGATGAAGCTCGCGCCGCGCCTGGCCTCGACGCGGGAGGCCGCGGGGTTGGCCGCGTACCTGACCGGGCGGTACTCCGAGGCGCTGGCGGACCTGCGGACCGTGCGGCGGATCACCGGGACCAACGACCACTGGGCCGTCATGGCCGACTGTGAGCGGGGCCTGGGACGTCCGGAGCGGGCTCTGGCGATGGCCGCCGCGCCGGAGGCCAAGACGCTCGACAAGGAGACGCAGATCGAGCTGCGGATGGTCGCGGCCGGTGCGCGGATCGACATGGAGCAGCCCGAGGCCGCCGTCGTGCAGCTGCAGGGCGCCGACCTGACGCCGGCGAAGATCCAGCCCTGGACGGCGCGGCTGCGCTACGCCTACGCCGAGGCGCTGCTCGCCGCCGAGCGCGAGGACGAGGCGCGCGAGTGGTTCATGCGCGCCGCCGACGCCGACTCCGAGGGCCTCACCGACGCCGCCGAGCGGGTCGACGAGATGGACGGCATCGCCTTCGACGAGGAGGATGGCGACGTCGAGGCCGCGGACATCGCTGATGACGCCGAGGACTTCGACGACGACGACGACGAAGACGAAGAAGAAGAGCTCGACGACGACGAAGACCTCGAAGACGAGGACGACGACGAGGACGACGAGGATGAGGACGGTGAAGACGGAGTCGCCGACCACGAGGTCGACGCGAAGTCCGATCCCGCCGACCCCCTCGCCGCCTCCGACTCGGACTCCGACGCGGACTCCGGCTCTGACAAGCGCTAGGCACTGACCACCAAGCACCACCAAGCACCACCCCGCACCACCACCGACCGGCGGCCGCCCCCAGGGGCAGCCGCCGGTCGTGCGTTCCCGCGCCACCTGATCCCCACCTGATCCACCACACGTCCCAACTCCCTATTGCCCCAGGCCGCTTCGAGGTGAAGGATCGGAACCATCGACGTTACCCGGCGGTAGCGATCGACCGGACACCCTCCGGAGCCAACCGTCCCGACCAACCGTCCCCAACCCACCCTCACCTCCGCACGGAAGAGGCAGTCAGCCATGAGCGATCAGGGTTCAGCTAACGGCGCGGCTGTCGGCGTCCTGGAACCGGGCGCCCCCAGTTTCGTCTCCTACGACCCCGCCGACGGCGGCGAGGTCGCCACCTTCCCCGCCATGACCGCCGAGCAGGTGCGCGCGGTCGTGGCCGAGGCGCGCCAGGCCTTCGCCTGGTGGTCCTCGCTGACCTGGGCCGAGCGCGAGCGGCGGCTGCGCAAGTGGGCCGGCGTCATCACCCGCGGGCTCGACGAGCTCGGCGAGCTCATGCACCGGGAGAACGGCAAGCCCCGCGGCGACGCCTTCCTGGAGGCCTTCCTCGCCATCGAGCACATCGGCTGGGCCGCCGGGCACGCGCGCAAGGTGCTGCACCCGCGCCGCGTGGGCACCGGCCTGCTGATGGCCAACCACGCCGCGACGCTGGAGTACCAGCCGCTCGGCGTGGTCGGCGTCATCGGCCCGTGGAACTACCCCGTGTTCACCCCGATGGGCTCGATCGCCTACGCGCTGGCTGCCGGCAACGCCGTGGTGTTCAAGCCCTCGGAGTACACCACCGCGATCGGCAAGTGGATCGTCGACGCGTTCGACAAGGCCAACCCGGACGCGCCGCACAAGGTGCTGCGGCTGATCACCGGCACCGGGCCGACCGGGGCCGCGCTGTGCGAGTCGGGCGTGGACAAGATCGCGTTCACCGGCAGTGCCCGGACCGGCCGCAAGGTGATGGCCGCGTGCGCGCCGTCGCTGACGCCGGTGCTGATGGAGTGCGGCGGCAAGGACGCGATGATCGTGGCCGCCGACGCGGACCTGTCCAAGGCCGCCGACGCCGCGCTGTGGGGTGCGATGTCCAACGCCGGGCAGACCTGCGTGGGCATCGAGCGGGTCTACGTCGTGGACTCGGTGAAGGACAGGTTCGTCACCGAGCTGACCTCGCAGATCCAGAAGCTGGCGCTGACCCCCGGCGAGGGGCCGGACGCCGCCTACGGCCCGATGACCATGCCCTCGCAGATCGACGTCGTGCGCCGGCACATCGACGACGCCATCGCCAAGGGCGCCACGGTCCTGGTCGGCGGCAGCGGCGCGGTGCAGGCCCCGTACGTCGAGCCGACCGTGCTCCTGGACACGCCCGAGGACTCCAGCGCGGTGCGCGAGGAGACCTTCGGCCCGACCATCACGGTCAAGGGCGTGCGCGACGTCGAGGAGGCCATCGAGCTGGCCAACGCCACCGACTACGGCCTCGGCGCCTCGGTCTTCGCCCGCCGGGGCGGCACGACCATCGCCCGGCGCCTGCGCAGCGGCATGACCTCGGTCAACGCCGTCATCGCCTTCGCCGGGATCCCGGGCCTGCCGTTCGGCGGCGTCGGGGAGTCCGGCTTCGGCCGCATCCACGGTGCCGACGGGCTGCGCGAGTTCACGCGCCCGAAGGCGATCACGCGGCGCCGCTACTCGACGCCGTTCGAGCCGGCGACGTTCGCGCGCAACCCGAAGACCTTCGCGATCATGAAGAAGTACGCCGAGACGCGGTACGGCCGCAAGAAGTAGGCGCGGTCTTCGCAGGCGCGCTCTTTACAACGAAGCAGAATGACGCCGCGGCGCCGGATACCCTGAGTCCGGTTCCGCAGCCTAGAAAGGCCGCCCGCGCAGCCGGTCCATGTCCCGCCGCTCGCGCTTCGTCGGCCGCCCGGCCCCGCGGTCGCGCACGGCGACCGCGACGAACAGCTCCCGGGGCGGGGGCGGCGGGCTGTTGTCGACGTAGCATTCGGCGGCGGCCGGTGCGCTGACCCGCTTCGTGATCAGCTTGCTCACCACCACGACCCGCTCGCGCTGGTCCTGCCGCACCCGGACCTCGTCCCCGGCGCGCAGTAGGTGCGAGGGCTTCACGCTCTCGTTGTTCACCTTCACGTGTCCGCCGCGGCAGGCGTCGGCGGCCATCGACCGGGACTTGGTCAGCCGCACCGACCAGATCCAGCTGTCCACGCGGACGGCGGTGGCATCGGACGTCATGAACGCGACTTTAACGGCTGGCGCTCACGAGTGCAGACACAATTCGTTGCCCTCGGGGTCGGCGATGGTGACCCAGCGCGACGGTCCCTGCTGGCCCCGGTGCAGCACCTTGGCGCCTCGGGACGTCAGCCGCGCCAGCTCGCTCTCCAGGTTCCCCTCGCCGACCTTGATGTCCAGGTGCACGCGGTTCTTCACGGTCTTGGGCTCGGGCACCACCTGGAACAGGATGCGCGAGCCGGGGCCGGCGTCCTTGCCGTCGGGGTGCACGATCGCCTGGCCGAGGGCCCAGACCAGGACGCCGTTGTGGGTCTTGGTGTCGGCCTCGGTCGCGTGGCCGGCGGCGACCATCGAGCGGATGAAGTCCTCGTTCGAGGGCTCCAGGTCCCACCCGATCGCCTCGGCCCACCAGTCGGCCAGGGTGTGCGGGTCGGCGGAGTCGACGACGACTTGATAGGTGAACGCCATGATCCGACGTTACCGGCCGCCGCTGACAAGTGCTGCACGGTGCTGCACTGTGCTGCCGACGCGTACTGCGGCACCGCCGCCGACAAGCGCCGCGGGACCGCCGACGGGCACCGCGGGACCGCCGACAGGCACCGCCGGACCGCCGACGAGCGCGTCCGCACACCTGGCCGAGTGGCTGCCCCGCGGCTACTTCTTCTACTTCTTCGTGACGTAGATGCTCTTCTCGTAGCTCGCGCCGTAGTACTCGGTCAGCTCCTCCAGCGACTCGCGCGTCCACTGCACCGACTTCACGATCGCGGCGTGCGGCGGCAGCTGGTCCGGGTCCCACGTCGGCGGCTTCCACAGCGAGGAGCGCAGGAAGGCCTTCGGGCAGTGGAAGAAGATCTGCTCGATCTCCACCTCCAGTGCCATGATCGGCCGGTGCCCCTTGACGATCATGGCGTCGAAGTACGCGGCGTCGCGCACCAGCCGCGCCCGGCCGTTGATCCGCAGCGTCTCGGCCCGGCCCGGGACCACGAAGATCATGCCGACGTGCGGGTTGCGCAGGATGTTGTGATACCCGTCGGCCCGCCGGTTGCCGGGCCGCTCGGGCACGGCGATGCGGGTGTCGTCGAGGACCTTGACGAAGCCGGCCGGGTCGCCCTTCGGCGAGACGTCGCAGTTGCCCAGCTCGTCGCTGGTGGCCAGGAAGCACAGCGGCGAGGCGGCCAGCCAGCGCCGGTCGATCGGCTTGAGTCGCACGCGCTCCTTGTTGATCGCGCGCTCCATCGGCTCGCCGAGCAGCGCGCGGAGTTCGGCCTCGGAGGTGATGGCGGCCTCGGCCGGGGCGGGGGCGATGACGGGCTCGGTGCTCTCGGCGACAGTGTTCTCGACGACAGTGTTCTCGGCTGTGCTGTTCTCGACAACGGCTTCGGTCACTGCGGCAGCCCTTCCGGAGTGGTAGCGGCCCGCCAGCTCTGCGGTCCTTACACCCAGAGTAGCGCTCGGTACGATCATCGCCATGGGTCCCTTGGCGTTGTTCGACCTGGACGACACACTCATCGTGCTCGCTCCGGCCTTCCGACGCTTCGCGCAGGACTTCGTACGCGGCTTCGCGCTGCCTGCCGAGGCGGAGGAGTGGCTGGTCGAGGCCTGGGACCCGCGCCAGAAGCGGGACGCCTTCTTCGCGCGAGTGCGGGAGCGCTACGGACTAACGGAGCCTGTCGAGGAACTGTGGCGGCTCTATCGCAGCCGCATGCCGCAGTACGTCGAACTACGTGACGAGGTCCGCGACGGACTGGTCGCGATGCGGCGCGCCGGCTGGCGGCTGGGCATCGTGACCAACGGCGGATGGATGGTCGGCGACAACGCGCACGCCGACATCGAAGGCGGGGCGGCGGCGGGGCTGCGGACCGTGTGGATCGGCGTGGACGGCGAACCCGCACCTCGGGCGGCCACAGCGACGGTGAAGGATGTTGTCGAGGCCTTCCCGCTGCTGCTGACTTGTCGATAAACCGATTGGTGGATCTGACGACAGTCGGTTCGCTCGCGCCGACAACCGGCGCGAGCGTCAAGATCTACCTCACCCCGCGCTGGCCGCGTCCGCCATCGGGTGCTCCCACCCGTCCGTCTTGTTCAGGTACATGTTGATCCCGACGATGTTCGACGCGTACGAAGACAGCTCCTCGAACTTCGTCTGCGTGTCCTCGTTCGCGTGCTCCACCGGGTAGCGGGCCGCGGTCTTCTCGCGCACCATTTCGATGGCGTGGTCCAGGTCGAGGCGGCTGGTGCGGGCGTCGCGGACCAGCTCGACCCACAGTCGGACCTCCTCCTCGGCGCGGGCGAGGGTGTCGGTGACGTCGCGGACCGGGCCGTAGTGGCTGAACAGGAGGCGGGTCGGTTGGAGGGTGCGGAACTTCTCCAGGGAGTTCAGGGCCAGCGGTAGGTCGAAGTCCGGGGGTGGGGTGCCGGGGCGGACGTCGCCGGGCTGGTCGGGGTCCTCGGAAGGGA
>NZ_JAACYW010000418.1 GCF_015356825.1 Catenulispora rubra
GGGGTGGTGCGGTCGCCGGTATCGTGTTCCTGACTGAAGTTTTAGTCAAGAGTCAACTTGACTGAAATTTCAGGCAGTGTCAGGCTTGGGGCGCTGGCCTGCGCGGACACCGCGGGGTGGGGCACCAATACGGCCCTGCCCCGATCGCCGGAGTGCGGCCGTCGTGTGAGTATCCATAACGGGACCTGACCTTTCGGAGCCGCCTGATGTACGAGCGCACCCTCTCCCGCCGCGCCGCCTTGACCTCCGCGCTGGGAATCGGAGCAGTCGCGTTGGGTACGGCAGCTTGTGGAAGCAGCAGCTCGGACGGCAGTGATGCAGCGGCAGGCTCCTCCTCGACTACGGGCACGAGCGCGAGCACTAGCCCGAGCCCGAGCGCCACCGGGACATCGACCCGGGTGTTCGGCGCGGAGTGGGACCCACACCTGCGCACGTTCATGGCCTGGCCGGCCTCCGACGCCATCTGGGGCGATCAGTTGCCGGCCGTCCAGGCGGACATCGCCACGCTCGCCAAGACGATCTCCGGCTTCGAACACGTGGTACTCCTCGCACGTCCGGAGCAGCAGGCCGCCGCACAAAGCGCCGTGGGCTCCGGCGTCGAGGTGATCCCGATCCCGGTGGACGACCTGTGGATCCGGGACACCGGGCCGGTGTTCGTGCAGGACGCGGGGAAGACCGCCGGCGTCACCTTCCACTTCAACGGCTGGGGCAACAAGCAACAGCACGCCCTGGACGCCGGAGTCGCCGCGGCGATCATCCAGAAGTACCAGATCCCGGGCATCGACTCCGGCATGGTCGCCGAGGGCGGCGCGCTGGAGACCGACGGCAAGGGCACGTTGATGGCCACCGAGAGCTCGCTGGTCAACGAAAACCGCAACCCGGGCAAGACCCGCGACCAGATCGAGCAGCTGCTGAAGACCGCACTCGGAGTCAGGAAGGTGATCTGGTTCACCGGCGTGAAGGGCCAGGACATCACCGACGCGCACGTAGACTGTCTGGCGAGGTTCGCGGCGTCCGGAGCCGTGCTGCTGGACAAGTCGTTCCCGGGGCTGCCCTCGGACGTCTGGTCACGCGCTTCGGACCAGGCGCGCACGGTGCTCGCCGACGCGACGGACGCGGCGGGGCGCAAGGTGCGGGTCGTGGACCTGCCGCAGCCGGATCCGGACAAGATCACCGGGAAGGGGGACGCGTTCGTGTCCTCGTACGCGAACTTCTTCGTGGCGAACGGTGCGGTGATCATGCCGAAGTTCGGCGACGCGGACGCCGACGACCAGGCCGCGGGAATCCTCGGCGAGCACTTCCCGGGGCGCAAGGTGGTGCCGGTGGCGATCGACGCGATCGCGGCCGGCGGAGGCGGGATCCACTGCTCGACGCACGACATGCCGGGGACGGCGTGAGCGGCCTGTCGTTCCGCAGGCCCGGACGCTCGACAGCTGATTCGCACAGGCTGCTCGCGACCACCGCGGTGATCGTCGCCGTCGTGCTCGCCATGAGTGTCGGCCTGTGGCTCTGGATCGGCGAACGCTTGGCCCTGGACAGCCAGTACGACCTGGCGTCCACGGCGCCGAACCGGATCGACGTCACCGCCTCCATCCAGCGCGTGGACGCCGCCGGCCGGGAGCTGACGCTGCGCGTGCTGGTCGTGCCGCGCGGCGCGTACGCCGATCCGCAGGGCCTGTCCCCCGCCGGCAATCTGGTGATCCAGACCTCCTCGGCGGTCCGTGCCGACCTCAACTACGTGGCGCACTCGCGTATCTCGACCACCGACGTGGCGGTGGCGTTGTCCGGCGGGGCGATCACCGACTATCCCGTCGACGCGTACGACACCGAGATCGACTTCACCGCCTCGTTCGAGGGGCGCCAGGTCCCGGTGAACACCACGCTGAGCAACAACGACGTGTTGTTCGCGACCCGGGTGGACGCCGAGTCCGTGAACGGCACAGCCGTCTACACAGTCGGCGTCGCGCGCTCGGACAGTGTCCTGGCCTTCGCGGTGTTCATGATGGCGGCGATGTGGGCGTTGGCGATCGCGGTCGCCATCGGCGCGCGGTTCCTGGTACGGCATCGCAAGGGGCTGACGTGGCCGGCGCTGGGGTGGATGGCGGCATCGTTGTTCGCGTTGGCGGCGTTCCGGAACACCGCGCCGGGAAACCCGCCGATCGGGTCGATCCTGGACTACGCGGCGTTCCTGTGGGCCGAGGCGATCATCGCGGTGTGCGTCATCGTGACGGTGTTGTCGGGGAACCGGGTGGAGGGCTCGCCGCGTCCGGTGGAGGGCTCGTCAGGCTCGTCACCGTGAGGTCGCGGCCGGCGCCGATCCCGACGACGGCCTGGACGGCGGCGAGCGCGGCGAGCAGCGTCAGCGGGACGACCCAACCGCCGGTGAAGCCGTGCAGCGCGCCGAGCAGCAGCGGGCCGATCGCGGCCACCAGGTAGCCCACGGACTGGGCCATCGCGGCCAGAGCTGCGGCCTGCGGTCCTTCCGCTGCGCGCTGCCCTTGGAACGTCAGGGCCAACACCAGCGTCGCGCCGCCGCCGAAGCCGGTCAGGACGCAGGTCACCAGGGCCAGGCCCGGTGCCACGGCGAGCAGCGCGAAGCCCGCGGCGGTGAGCACGGAGGTGGTCGCGGCGAGCAGGCGCTGGTCGGGGCTGCGGCGTGTGAGCAGGGGCAGGGTGACGCTGGCGAGCAGGCCCACGGCCTGGAACAGGAAGAGCTCCCAGCCTGCGGTGGCCGCGGAGGTGCCGTGGTCGTGGACGATGCTGGGGAGCCAGGAGATCGTGGAGTAGAAACCCAGGGACTGCAGGCCCATGAACAGGCTGACTTGCCAGGCCAGGGCGGAGCGCCAGAGGCTCGGGGTTTTCGCGGGGATGGCTGCGGGACCCGGCGCCGCATCCGACTCCCGGCTCAGGTGCGGCAGCCACGCGGGGATCGCCAGCACCGCGAGCAGCGCCCAGCAGCCCAGGGCGGTGCGCCAGCCGCCGGGCAACACGTCGGCCAGCGGCACCGACACGCCCGAGGAGATCGCGGCGACCAGGCCCATCGCGGTCACGTAGACGCTGGTGACCTGGCCGACCCGGGCCTTCGGCACGGTGCTGCGGACGATCGGCGGCAGCAGGACGTTGCCGACGGCGATCGCGGCGGCGATGACGACGGTCCCGCCGAACAGGAACGGGATGCCCGGCAGCGAGCGGATGACCAGCCCGGCGGCCAGGACCGGCAGCGACAACGCGAGGACGCGCGGCGCCCCGTAGCGACGTGCTGCGCGACCGGCCAGCGGCGAGGTCGAGGCGAAGGTCAGCAGCGGCAGCGTGACGAGGAGTCCGCCCCACGTCTCGGACAGGCCGGTGGCGTGCTCGACGGTCGGCAGGAGCGGGCCGACCCCGGTGATGCCGCCGCGCAGGTTCGCGGCCGCGAGGATGATCGCGATCAGCAGCGAAGTGGTCAGGGCGGCCGGGTTGGGCGAAGCGGTGTCGTGGGCGGCCTTCTCGTCCACGCGCATGAAGGTGATCATATGCGGCCCTGTAGGGGGCACTGTCGGCGGCGGGCCGTACCGTATCCGGTCATGGGACTGGGAATTTCGGTGGGCATGCTGTGTGATCAGGCGCGGAACGACCCCGAGGGCTTCGAGGTGCACCGCGACGGCTTCGAGCGGCTGTCGCGGGCGCTGGCGGCGGAGGGGATCGAGTGGAAGGAGCCGGAGGTCATCCACACGGACGACGAGCACGACTTCTCCGGCGGATTCCCTTACGGCTACCTGGCGCACCTGCGGCGGGCGTTCACGCTCGCGGGGCACGACGAGCCGGTGACGGCGGCCTCTGCGGCCGGCGAGGAGGAGTACGCGGAGGACATGGAGGAGGTCGCCGACGAGTCGACGATGTTCGCCTCGCACCTGCTCTGCCACGCGGACGACGCCGGGTACTACGTCCCGGTCGACTTCGAGGACCCGCTGTTCCTGCCGGAGGAGGCGGAGGTCGCGGGCGGCGGGATGGTCGGGTCCAGCCAGCGGTTGCTGGCCGAGCTGCTGGGGTTCGCGGCGGCGATCGGGGTGCGGATCGACGAGAAGGGGGTGCCGAACACGGCGGAGGAGGCGGTGGCGGGCGGGTTCGCGGATGCCGAGGCGTTCGATGCGGAGCGGTTTGCGTGGACGGCGCTTTACGGGGCTTGCTTGGCGAGCGTGGAGAGCGGGCACGCGATCGTCTTTTGCTGACGGGGTTGCGGGACCCGCAACCCGCTGGCGCATGAAGGCCGCATAAAGGCTTCGCGCCCACGCGCCAGGCGTGAGCGCGAAGCACTAGCGAAGCACTAGCGAACCGGTCGGCCGTCAGCCCGACGTCACGCAGTTGTCAGCGCTGTTCGACCACAACCCCTGCACGTCATAGGTCCCCGTCGACAGCGTCTCGTAGGCGTCCAGGTTCACGCACTCGTCGCCGATCTCGCCGCCGTTGGCGTTGTACCAGCCGTTGGTCGGCCAGAAGTCGGTGAGCGATTCGGCGTACTCGTGCGTCTCCGTGGACTCGATGCCGGAGAGCAGGCGGCCGTCGGTCTCCGTGGTGCAGGCGCCGGCGCCCATGTCGGGGACGTACGGGAGGTTCGTGTAGGCCAGCGTCCCGTAGGCGGACTGCGTCTGGTCGTGCCAGCCGCAGAAGCCGCTGTTCGGGAACCCGTCGGGGTGGGTCCCGGAGGCCGAGACGATGACGTACTGCGCGTTGTTGTTCGGGTCCTGCGTCGTGTTGCCGAAGTGCGCCGCCGCGTTGGCCGCCTCGGTGGCCAGGTCGGCGGCGGCCGGGCTGTCCGGCTCGGCGTTGGCGTCGTCGAACCAGACCCCGGCCAGCGGCGACGACGTCGGGTGCTGGATCGCGGTGCCGCCGGCGCTGCAGTCGGTGGAGCCGGCAGCGATGCCCTCGCAGTACTGGTTCATGATCGCGCCCCAGGTGTCCTGGTCGCCGTAGAGGCCGTTGAACATCCCCTGCAGGTCGTCGGCCACGCCCGCGGTGTCGTTGGAGTGCCACTGGGAACCCCAGAAGACGAGGTACACCGTCGGCGTCGGGGACACGGCCCCGGTGGTGTTGCTCGTCTGCAACGACAGCGTGTTGGCGCTGGTGAGGCCGTGCGTGGCATGGCTCACGGTGCGCGCGTGGATCGGCTTGACGCCGTGGTGCTTCGCGGCGGCGGGAGCGTGCGCCTGGGCCGGGCCCGCGGTGAAGCTGAGGGCTGCGACTCCGGCGGCCAGGGCGGCGGCCGTGTTGCGAAGCAGGCGGCGGGTGGAGCGCTTTGTGGGCATTGCTTCTCCTGACAGTGCGGTACGGTGCTCGGTGATTCACAGGGTGCGACTACCGCGGCAGGACGTAAAGGAATGTTCTGTCAAACAAGGATCAAAGGCTGGCAAAAAAGACTCATGCGTCTGGCCTCGTCAGCGCATGCACGTGAATACGTGGGCATGCGAAAGGGCGGCGGCCTTTCGGCCGCCACCCTTATTTCACTGGATTCTGTCGCGCAGTCTCACTCCTGAGGCGGCGCCGCCGATGTCCCGCCTGGCGCCGACGTCGGCCCCGAGGTCGGCGCCACCGGCCGCTGCCGCCGCCCGCGCAGCAGCCCCAGCCCGCCGGCCAGCACCAGCAGCACGAACCCGAGCGCCAGCAGGATGATCGGCAGATACACCCCGAGCCAGCGGATTACCGTGCGTCCGTGCCGCGCATCGTCGGCCGCCTTCTGGGCGCTCGCCGGAGCGGTCTGGTACGTGGCCGCGACCGCCGGGATCAGCGGGACCGTCGTGCCGTTCGGCAGCGCGATCGCCGCGATCCGCTGCTGGTTGCGCTGCACGTCGATGACCAGACCGGTGTTCGGGTCGATCCAGAACGTGGAGTCGTCCTGGAACGTGTACGCCAGCGTCACCTCGGCCGGCAGCTCCGGCAGGATCTGCGCCAGCTGTCCGGCCTGCGCGGCGGGCAGCGCTCCGGCCGTGCCGAGCAGCTTGAGCAGGCTGGAGGGCAGCTGCTTGGGCAGCGTGGCCAGGATCTGCGGGTCCACGATCTTCGTCGGGGGGACCTTGGCCTCGTAGGCGTAGGTCGTGATGCCCTGCTTCTTCTCCGACCGCAGATACGTCAGCGTCGCCACGGTCTGCGTCTCCGGCGTCCACCCCTGGTAGTTCTTCTTCTTCGCGCCGAAGGGCCAGCTCACGGTCAGCCCCTGCGCGGGGATGACGTTCCAGCTGCTGGGGTGGCCGCTCACCGCCTCCAGCGACTTGCGGTCCACCGCGTACTCCCACTTGGTCTGCTCGACCTTGGTCCCGCCCGCCGAGGTCGTCCGCGAGTCGCTGATCAGGGCCTTGCCGCCGGAGGTCTTCTCGACCTTCACGTCCTGCGCCACCGACATCGGCACGTTCTGCTTGATCGCGCCGAGCAGGTTGCCCGAGGCCAGCGCCGTCGGATCGAGCAGGGACTGGAAGGTCCCCTCGTAGGTGCGGGAGATGTTCTTGCCGTCCGGGATCCGGGCCACGTAGCTCGGCGTGATCCACCACGCCATCAGTGCGGCGGCGACAAGGGAGAGCACGCCGACAACGGCGCACGCGATGCGTGTCTTGGTCACAGCGTCAGTGTCCGAGTGCTGACGGCGAAAGGCCAGCTGAGGGACCCCAACGAGTGACAACGCCGCGTACTGCTTCACTCGGACAGCGGAAGCTCCCCCGGTTCGCCGCTGAACGCGACGCGGCCGCGGTTGAGGACGTGCACGACTCCGGCGGCGCCGAGTGTCGCAGGGAGCGACTGCGCCGCCAGCACAACCGTGCGACCCTCGGCCGCCAGCGCCAGCAGGCGTCGGTGCAGGCGGGCGACGACGGCCGGGGCGAGGCCGCGGTCGGGTTCGTCGAGGACGAGGAGGCGGGGTCGGCGTAGCAGGGCACGACACAGCGCCACCAGCTGCCGCTGGCCGCCGGACAGGGTCTCGGCGCGGCGGTCGAACAGGGTGAGCAGTTCGGGGAAGGTCTCGGCGACTTCGGGGCTGGAGTGCGCGTCCGGGCCCAGGTTCTCGGCGACGGTCAGCGAGCCGAACACCGCGTGCTCGGCGGGGACGAAGGCCAGGCCGAGGCGGGCTCGGCGGTAGGCGGGTAGGGCGGTGACGTCGCGTCCTTGCCAGAGGCAGCGTCCTGCGGAGAGCGGGACCGCGCCGGCCAGGGCACGGAGCGCCGTGGTGCGGCCGGCGCCGTTGCGGCCGATCAGGACCGTGACGCGGCCTGCGGGGAAGGCCAGGTCGACGCCGTGCAGGGCTTCGAGGGGGCCGTAGCGGACGCGGGCGTCGCGCAGTTCCGCCTCGACACTCATGCCTTGCCCCACAGGGCGCCGACCTCGGGATCGGCGAGCACCGTCGCGGCCGGGCCGCGGGCGACGACGCGGCCGGCGGCCATCACGCAGACGGTGTCGGCGAGCTCTGCGATGAGGTCGACGTCGTGTTCCACCAGGAGGAGCGCCATGCCTTCGGCGCTGAGCGCGCGCAGCATCGCGGCGAGGCGGGCGGCTTCGGCGGCGTCCAGGCCGGCGGCGGGTTCGTCGAGGAGCAGGACGCGCGGGGTGGCGGCGAGGGCGCGGGCGAGTTCGACCATGCGGAGGGTGCCGGTCGGGAGGTCGGAGACGGGGTGGTCGCGTAGGGCCGACAGGCCGGCGAGGCGCAGGGCGCGGTCGGTGG
>NZ_JAACYW010000419.1 GCF_015356825.1 Catenulispora rubra
GGCTTGAATGTGCCGCTGGGGGCGGATGCTGTGGGGGGCTTGGATGGCGGGCTGCGGGCTGGTGCTAGTGGCGGGATGGTGTCGGCTGCGGGGGGCGCCTTGGTGTAGCTTGTGCGGCTTATATGAATAATGCGATGTGGGCAATTTGCCCGCCATAGACCACTTCCGTCAGCTAACGTAGATCGTGTCAGAACAGGCGTGCGGGGAACACGTCGAAGGGACACGACGATGGTCGACCCGCTGAGCCAGCTTGCTGATGCGACGACCTGCCTCGCCGCGCTTGATCCGCTCGCTTACGACACTGAGGGGAGCCTTGCGGTTGCGCGGGCCGCTGAGCAGGTCTCGCGTGCTGCGGACGGGGTGCTCGTGCGGTGTGTGCGGACGTGGCATGACCGGGGGGATCCGGTGCAGACGCCGGAGACCACGCGGGAGGAGTTGTCGTGGCGCGCCACTGATGCGGCGCGCAAGGCCCTGATCGTTGATCTGGGGCGGACGCGGGGTGATGCGGGGCGGCTGATCGCGACGGTCAGGGCGCTGCGGAAGGATCCGCCGACGGAGGAGGCGTTGCGGATCGGGGACATCTCCGCGCCGCAGGCCAGGATCATCGCTGAGGCACTGGCCGCGCTGGCGCATCAGCCGGATGAGGTCGTCGACCAGGTGCGCAAGGCGCTGATTGCCAGGGCGATGGCGGAGGGGGCCGAGAGTCTGCGGGAGCATGCGGAGGACGCTGCTCATCGCGTGGCGCCGGCGACGGTGCTCAACCGGGCCCGGGCCGCTGAGGCGAAGCGGGGGTTCCATATGACTCCGGTGCTCGACGGTTATGTGCCTGGTGGGTGGCTTTCTACTACTGGTGGCGATGCGTTGCTGACGGCGTTGGATTCGCTCGCTGACCAGCGCTCGGAGGATGCGGGCGAGCCAACCGACGGGGGTGATGAGCTCGGCAGGGCGCGGGCTGATGCGCTCGTGCAGTTGGCCGAGGATCGGCTTCGGGCCGGAGATCTGCCGCAGCGGCACAACGGCCCGACGACGATGACCATCGTCATGCGGGCTGACACCGCTCAGGCCCTGCCGGGGGCGCCGGCTGCCCGGACGGGGCGCGGGAGGACCATGCCTGCGGCGGAGGCGCACATGTTGCGGTGTGAGGCCGCGCTGCGGGCGGTGCTGGTGGACGGCGACGGCGAGGTCCTGTGGCAGGGGCGCAAGCAACGGCTGGCGACACGAGCCCAGTACGAGGCCATGGCCGTGCGCGACGGGGGTTGTACAGCGCCGGGGTGCCAGCGGCCGCCGCGGGAGTGCGACGCGCACCACGACATCCCGTGGACCGCGGGCGGTCACACCGACGTCGACCAGATGCGCCTGCTGTGCCGTCGGCATCATCGCGAGCTGCACGACGAGCTCTGGCAGCGCCAGCACGGATGGCAGGAGGCGGAGATCAGGGCGCGCAACGAGAAGCGCCGCTTCCAGCAGCCGCGCGCTCCCTGGTACACCGATACGCCTGCCTGGTATCCGGGCCCGAGTCCGTGGCGGCCCGAGGGATCGGAAGGCGCGGCGCCGGAGCACGTCGGGGGTGAGGCGCGATGACCACGATCATTCAGCGGATGTGGCAATCAGCCCTTCAGGTTGCGCACCTGGCCGTAGACGCCAAGCACGGCCATCAGCACCGGCAGCACCGCGAGGAAGACGACGCTCTCGACCAGGTCGACGGCGCGGGCCCAACGCGGCGGCATGATCGGCTCGGAGGTACCACGACGGGGACGGATCGACGCCAGGCCGAGAGCCAAGAGCGCGACCACGACCAGCAGCGGCGCGAGCCAGATCGCCCGAAGGTTCGGTTCGGCGTTCCGGGCCATCGCGCCGAAGGCGATCACCAGGCCGGTCAGGCCGCTGATGGCCACGGCGAGGACCTGGGCACGCTCGCGGAAGAGGCGAGCACGGCAGAGCATGACGCCGGAGACGAGGATCGCAAGCGCCTGCTCCCACACCGTGTGCGGGCCGTCCGGAGCGGTCTGCATGGCGTCGATCGGGACGACGAGGAGGGCGACGCAGAGCACGAGCAGCGTGCCGACTCCCGCGGTGAGGCCGGTCAGTACATCCAGGGTGCGGGCGACGCGAAGGCCGACCACGTAGTTGTTGACCGGCGAGCCCTCGAAGTCGCCGGGTTCGACACCGCTGGTCGGCGGCTCGATGACGAAGCGAGCGGCGGCCATGGCGGCGAAGGGCAACAGCTCGACGGCCAGCGCGCAGACCGCAGCGACGACCGCGACACCGGCCGCCGGACTGGCCTTGGTCAGCAGCAAGCCGACGCCGGCGCAGGTGGCGACCAACCCCACGGCCGCGCCTGCCACCGGTACCGCGATCCGGCGGCCGAGACCGATGATCGCGACGAGCGCCACGACAAGGACGGCAGCAGCGCCGGCAATGAAGTGGACGCGGCCCAGGCCCTGTCCGGCGGCGAGATTGGTGGGGAGCAGCCCCGTGCCGGCGATGAAGGCATAAGGGAGCGAAGCCGCCGACAGCACGGCCGCCGCAGTGTAGTCGCGCTGCTGCTGCGCGCCGGTCGCCCAGGCCATGGCTTCGGCAACGGTGGGCCAGGCCGCGAGGCTGCCGAGGCCGCCGTCGCGGACGCTGTTGGCGGCCCGGGTGGCGGTGACCGCGCTGACGGTGCGGGTCGCGGTGCGGCGGGTGTCCGGCCCCTCGGAGGCGAAGGACGCGAGGTCGAAGCTGGTGGTCGTGTCGGTGACGTCAGAGTCCGGATCGTCGTCCGGGTAGCCGTGGCCGACGCCTTGGGACTCGTCGTAGTAGGTGCCCGACCGTGGCTTCGGAGTGTGACGAGACTCGGTGTCGCCGCGTGGTGGACCGAAGCTCGACGTCGGCGCGTGACCCGGATCGGCATCGCGATGATTCACTCGATCGTGTCTGTCGCGCAGTCGGCCACGGCCGCCGAAGCCACCGGGTCCGCCTCGGAAACCGTGCGGAGGCCGGGGAGCGGCGGCCGATCCCGCAGCGTCTCCGTACCCGTAGTAGCTCCCGCGACCGACAGCGGACGGGTCGTACCGCGCCCGCCAGATCGCCATCCCGAGGAGCAAGAGGGTGATCGCGCCCGCGATCAAGCCCTTCCAGTCGTGGAATGTCCCGGTGTTGGAGAACCAGAGCACCACCGCGCCGAGCGTCGAGGCGACGGCGACCACAGTCAGGGCCGTCGCGCGCAAGGCGGTCGTGCTCCACTGCGAGCCGCCGGCGATGACCGCTTCGGCGACGACCTCCGCGATGTCGTCGTGGACCGCGGCTTCGGGGACGTCGCCGATCGGGTGCAGACGGAGGACGCCGCCGTGGAGCACGCCTTGTTCCGTCAAGGACGCGGCGGTGTCCAGCGCCTCGCCGTCGGCGCCGGTGAGGACATAGCCGGTCAGGGCCGCCGCGATGGCGCCCGGCGTCGGAAGCGGGTCGCCCACGAGCCGGAGGAGTTCCGGAAGCAGCTCGGCGACCGGGACGTCCTCCGGAAGGGCCACGTCGACGCGGCGGGTGGGCGCGACGACGGTGACACGGCAGTGGCCGCCGGTCGCGCTGGGCCGTCCGGCGACCCCGGAACCTGCAGTCATGCCGTAATGGTAGCCAGCCGGTCACTGCGAATACCCTTCACGAATGAGCACGACCTCTGTCAAACGCGGCCCGCGTCGCCCGTCGCCGGAAATGCCGAGCGGCACCGTGGTCCTGCACCCGCCGCCGGAGGTGCCGCGCGGTGGCGGGGATGGACACTGGGCTCTGAACCTGCTGCCGATGGTGGCCGGTCTGGGTTCGGTCGTGTTCTTCTTCGTACCGGGTGCCAATGCCCTGATGATGATCGTCGGGGGTCTGACATTCGCGTCCAGCCTGGTGTTCGGAGCGGTGACGGCGGTCCGGCAGCGCAGCGGGGGCAAGGGCAGGCTCGTCGACGCGCGCCGCGACTACCTGAGGCATCTCGCGAACGTCCGCTCAGAGGTGACGGCCGCGGCGCGAGCCCAGAAGGTGGCGACGCGCTATGCGAATCCGGACCCGGACACGCTGTGGAGTCTGGTCGCGCTGCGCGAGCGGCTCTGGGAACGACGGCAGTCCGACCCCGACTTCCTGACGGTGCGGATCGGCCGGGGCGCCGCACAGCTCGCGACGCAACTGGTGCCGCCGGACACCGCCCCGATGCAGGAGCTGGAGCCGATGTGCGCGGACGCCTTGCGGCGCCTGCTCGCCGTCCACGGGACACTGCCCGATCAGCCGGTGGCGATTCCGCTCCGGTCGATCGCGCACCTCGTGGTGAGCGGCGCGCCGGGCCCATCGGCGGTGTGCGCGCTGCTGGCGCAGCTCGTGACGTTCCACTCCCCCGACGACCTCAAGATCTGCGTGGTCGCGGACAGCGACCGGATCCAGCGCTGGGACTGGTTGAAGTGGCTCCCGCATGTCGAGCACCCGAGCGCGCTGGACGCCGCCGGGCCGCAGCGGATGATCTACGACGACACGACGGACGCCGAGACGGGACTCGAGGAACTGCTGGCCGAGCGGCCACGGTTCACACCGATCGTCTCGTTGATCGACCGGCCGCATGTGATCGTCATCTTCGACACCGCGTCGGCAGCATCATCGGACTCGTATACATCTGCTTCCGCGTCCTCTTCGACGGCAGCCGGCTCGCCGACGGCATCGACCGCGTCGTCCGCACCGCTGATCTCCGACGCCGGCTTGCTCGGCGTGACAACGGTGGAGATCGATGCCGAACCGCCCACCCCGCGCCCGAAGCGGTACCAGATGGGTCTGCACATCGCGAAGGACCGGGCCGCGACGGTCGAACTTCCGGACGGCCGGTCCGGTTCCGACGACCGTGCCTTCCCGATCCGGGTCGACACCCTGTCTCTGGCGCAGGCCGAGGCGCTGGCCCGCCAGCTGGCTCCGTTGCGGCTGTCGGCGGGAGGTGGAGACGAACCGCTGCTGTCGGCGCTGGACTTCACCGACCTGCTCGGGATCGAGGATGCGGCCGAGATCTATGCGCCGAGCTTGTGGCAGCGTGGCTCAGCCTCGCCGCACGACCGGCTGCGCGTGCCGATCGGAGTCGGCGAGGACGGCCAGCCTGTCGTGCTGGACCTGAAGGAGGCCGCGCTCGGCGGCATGGGCCCGCATGGCTTGTGCGTGGGAGCGACCGGTTCGGGAAAGTCCGAGCTGTTGAGAAGCCTGGTCGCCGCCTTGGCCCTGACGCACTCGAGCGAGCAGGTGAACTTCATCCTGGCCGACTTCAAGGGCGGAGCGACGTTCGCCGGGTTGGCAGCGCTGCCGCACGTAGCCGCGGTGATCACCAACCTCGCGGACGACCTGACGCTCGTGGACCGGATGCGTGATGCGCTGACCGGCGAACTGAACCGTCGCCAGGAGTTGCTGAAGCGCGCCGGGAACGTGAAGAACGTGCACGACTACGAGAAGGCGCGCGCGGGCACTGCGGATCTGGTGCCCTTGCCGTCGCTGATGGTGGTCGTCGATGAGTTCTCCGAACTGCTCACCGCGCGACCGGAGTTCATCGAGATGTTCCTGCAGATCGGCCGCATCGGTCGATCCCTCGGCGTCCATCTCTTACTGGCCTCACAACGATTGGAGGAGGGACGGCTGCGCGGACTGGACACGTTCCTGTCCTACCGGCTGGGATTGAAGACGTTCTCCGCTGCTGAGTCGCGGGCCGTGCTCGGCGTATCCGACGCCCACAGCCTGCCGAACGTGCCCGGCTCTGGATATCTGAAGTTCGACAACGAGACGATGACCCGGTTCAAGGCCGCGTATGTGTCGGGGCCCTACGGCAAGGACAAGGCCCTCGCCGTCCCGGCCGCGCGCAGCCCGCTCCACCGGCGGCCGGTCTGGTTCACCGCTTTGCACCAGGCGCCGGTCGTGGCGTTGCGTGCCGACGTGGCCGAACCGGACCCGAGCGATACCTCGGCAGTCGCACAGGAGGCGGTCGCCGAGTACCAGAAGTCGCCCGCGACGGTGCTCGACCTGATCGTCGACCGGCTGACGGGCTTCGGCCCGGCGGCACACCAGGTGTGGCTGCCGCCGCTGGCCGAGTCGCCGACCGTGGACGAGTTGCTGCCCGGCATCAAGGTCACCGCGGACCGAGGGCTCTCGGCGACGCGCTGGCGTGCGAACGGCCAGCTGCGGGTGCCGGTCGGCATCATCGACCGGCCTGCCGAGCAGCGGCAGGACCCGCATGTGCTGGACCTGTCCGGCGCCGGTGGGCACGTGCTGGTGGCCGGCGGACCGAGGTCGGGGAAGTCGACGACGCTGCGGACGCTGATGTTCGCGCTCGCGTTGACCCACACGCCGGCCGAGGCGCGCTTCCTGGTCGTGGACCTCGGCGGCGGGACACTCGCGCCGCTCGGCGGGATGCCGCACGTCTCGGCCGTCGCGGGCCGGGCAAATCCCGATCTGGTGCGGCGGATGGTCGCCGAGGCGATCGGGGTGCTCGACCGGCGAGAAGACGCAGGCGGGATGGCGGCTGCCGTGGACCAGGGGCATGTGTTCCTGGTCATCGACGGCTGGTCGGCGTTCCGGGACGAGTTCGAGACGTTGGAGCAGGACGTCGTGGACATCGCACGGCGGGGGCTCGGGTTCGGCGTGCACCTGCTGGCGTCGACCGGACGGTGGGCGGATGTGCGGGCGCAGCTGAAGGATGCTGTCGGGACGCGGTTGGAGCTGCGGCTCGGCGATCCGATGGAGTCCGAGATGGACCGGCGGGCCGCGGCCGAGGTGCCACAGGGCGTGCCGGGGCGGGGCGTGACGCGTCAGAAGCTGCACACGCTCGGAGCGGTGACGGACGAGCCGCCGGAGGAGTTGGTCTCGGCGATCGCGAGGGCGTGGCAGGGACCGCCGGCGCCGCGGGTGCGGATGTTGCCGTCGCAGGTCGCTTATGGCGATTTGGTCGCGCATCGGCGGCTGGACGCGCGGCCTGGTGCTGGGGTCGTCATCGGGATCGAGGAGGCTCGATTGCTGCCGGTGTCGCTGGATTTCGAGGCCGAGCCGCATTTCGTGGTGTTCGGTGAGGGCGAGGCTGGGAAGTCGAACTTCCTTCGGCTGCTGGCCACGGGGTTGGTCGAGGAGGTCGCGGCGGGGCGGCTGGCGGCGCGGTTCATGGTCATCGACTACCGCAGGAGCCTGATGGGGGTGGTGCCGGAGGAGTTCAGCGCCGGGTATGCCGTCGCCGGGCCTGCGGCGCTGTCGATGATGTCGCAGTTGGCGGAGGCGTTGCGGGACCGGTTGCCGGGGCCGGAGGTGACGGCGGAGCAATTGCGGACGCGGAGTTGGCGGACGGGGAAGGACGTGTACGTGTTCGTCGACGACTACGACCTGGTGGCGTCTCCGACGGCGAATCCGTTGGCACCGCTGGTGGAATTGCTGCCGTATGCGCGGGATGTGGGGCTGCATGTGGTGGTCGCGCGGCAGAGTGGCGGGGCCGGGCGGGCGATGGTCCAGACGACCTTCGGTCGGCTGTTCCGGTCCTGGCCCCGGGTGCTGCGCGCCGACTCGGTCGACGCGTACGCCCGAACGGTGCTGTACCGCGCCTTCCTGGACCTGAAGCAGAAAGACCGCGC
>NZ_JAACYW010000042.1 GCF_015356825.1 Catenulispora rubra
CGCCGACCCCGGACGCGCGTCCAAGCCAGCTCCCACGGCAGCGTCCGTCCGCGCCGCGAACACCACGTCTCGACCCCGACCCCGCCGGCCAGCGCGAAGGCCGTGGCGGCGCTCGCGTATCCGCCGAAGCCGTTGTCCGGCGACTTGTAGCGCAGCTTCACCGTGTGCGTCCCGGCCGGCACCGACACCGCGACCAGGCCCTGGTCGGCCGGCACCAGCCGGGCCGCCTTGCCGTCCACGGTGGCCGACCAGCCGACCTGGTCGGAGTCCGCCACCACCAGGTACCCGGGAGCCGTCGTGTTCACCTGCGCGCCGACCGAGTCCAGGCCGTCGGTGGTCACCGTTACGGCACCGCCGTCGACGATCCCCGAAGTGGCCGCGACCGCTGCCGCCGGCGTCCCGGCCGGAGGCGAGCCGACCGCCCCGGCACCGGTGGCACCGGCCACGCCGGCAGCACCCGCGACACCAGCAGCACCGGAAGCATCAGCGACACCCGCGACGCCAGCAGCCGAAGACGAAGCCGCCCCCGCCGGCGTCCCGGAATCAGACCCCTGCGCCGACAACACGTTCGGCGCCGACAGCGCCGACCCGCTGTTCAAGACCACCGTCGAAGCGTCCAACATCCCCGAAGCCAGCAAGCTCACCCGCGACGTGGCATCCGCGACCACCACCGAAGAGTCGGCCCACCGGATCCGCGGCATCGCGTTCAGCCGCTGGTAGATCACCGAAGACCCGGCGTACACCAGCTTCAGCCCGTCCCCGGGGTCCGTCACCGTCGCCAGCGACGGCGCCCCGGCCAGCGCCTGCACCGCCAGCGGCGTCGCCTTCGTCGAGTGCAGCGTGATCGTCGCGGTCCGCGTGCCGTCCTGCGCCGGGGAGTCCAGCGGTATCGGCACGTCGAACTCGACCCCGGTCTGGATCCCCTGGGTCAGCCGCTTCGAGGTCACCGTGCCGGAGTCGTCCGCGACCGAGACCTCGATCCATTCGTCGTCCGAGTTCGGCGCGTAGGCGAACACGTCGTCGGAGGACGTCGGCACCAGGCCCAGCGCCCGGACGTCGTCGCCGACCGGCAGCTGCACCGTGACCGGCACGTTCGGCTGCAGCACCGCCTCGGAGCCGTCGGTCGTCGCCGCGTGCAGAGTCCCGAAGACCTGCTCGTTCGGCGCGGCGGTGAAGTAGGCGACGCCCAGCCGGTCCAGGATCGGGCTGGTGGCCTGCGCCTCGTCCGGTTCGAAGGACAGCCGGGTCGGCCCGGGCACCGGGTCCCCCGGCACGCCGCGCACCAGGGTCGCGAACGCCGAGTTCAGGAACGCGTGCCCGTTCAGCGCGCGCAGCCCGTAGACCGAGTCGGTGCCGAGCACCGACGCGTCGGCCGTGGCGGCGTATCGCGAGTGGCCCAGGTTCGCGGCCAGGAACTCCTGGGTGTCCGTGACCGGGTAGAAAGTCGACTTATCGGCACTCGGTGTGAACCGCCCGATGAACGAGGTCCCCTCGGCGGCGACCATCGCCAGCACCCCGCACGCCGCGAGCACCCGCACCACGCCCAGCCGCCGGAGCGTCCCGCCGAACCAGGACACCAGCCACAGCAGCGCGACCAGCAGCACCGCGGCCGCGATCAGGACCAGCCCGCGGTGGATCTCCGTGCTGTAGGTGGAGACGGCGACCTGGGTGGCCGTCGTGGGATCGGACCCGTTGTACCCCTTGGACCCGTCCGTGACCGCGACCTTGTGCCCCTCGGACAGCAGCGCCCGGCCCTCCAGCACCACCGCCAGCAGCACCGCCCCGGACCAGGCCGGCGCGGCCCAGCGGGCCAGGCCCGGGCGCCCCGGGATCCGCGGCATCTGAGATATCCGCGACATCCGCGAAACGATCCACTGCGCGAACCGACCGCGCTCGGCGGCCGGCGCCGCGACGAACTCCGACCGCTTGCGCAGCACCACCTCGAACCCGACCGCCGCCAGGCACGCCACCAGCAGCCCGGACACGCACCGCGCCCGGCCGATGAAGTTCGCCCCGAACAGCGACCTGAGCACCGGCACGTGCTGCCCGGCCGTCAGCAGGAAGCCGCCGTGGTAGATCAGCAGCATCCACAGCACGGTGGCCGCCACGAAGAACACCCACACGCCGCGCGGGAGCAGCATCCGGCCGCGCCGGATCGCCATCACCCCGGCCACGGCCAGCACCAACACCGCCGCGCCGACGTAGCCGAGCGCCTCGACCGCGTTCGGGTCCAGGTAGAACAGCTGCTGGCCGTTGGAGGCCACGCCGCCGAACGCCCACGGCGCGAACGACGTCAGGAACGTCAGCGGGTCCAGGTGGTCGGCGCCGTTCTGCGCACGCCCCTCGATCAGCCACGACGAGTAGAACTTCGCGAACGGCAGCACCTGGAACAAAGCCAGCCCGATGCCGGCCCCGACTCCCGCCGCGAGCCCGGCCAACTGGCCGGGTTTACGGGTCCGCACCAGCGCGTAGACCCCGACCGTGAGCAGCGAATAGCCCTCCACCGAGGGGAAGCCGCCGAGCAGCAGACAGGCGATCGCCACAGCCAGGATCGCCATGTCGCGGAAGCGCCGCTGCTGGATGAACCGCTCGACCGCCCAGAACACCAGCGGCACGAAGGCGCCGACCCGGGTCTGCGGCCAGCCCTGCCAGGCCACCATGTAGGCGCCGGACACGTACGCCATCCCGCCGACCAGCGCGGCCGGCGGCGACAGCTTCAGCCGGCGCAGGAACAGATAGAGCCCGGTCAGCCCGACGACCACCTCGGCCAGCCGCTCGTACGCCGGGGCCAGCCAGGACGGCAGCACGTAGTAGGGCGCCGTGACCGGGGAGGCCAGCGCGTTGTTGGTGATGCCGCCCAGCGGGGTCCCGCCGACGATGTACGGGTCCCAGGCCGAGGGCTTCCCGGACTTCACACCCTTGGCGAACAGGTCCTCGGCCGGGATCTCCGAGGTGTAGATGTCCGACTGCATCAGGTTCTTGCTCTGCGAGGCGCCGTAGCCGGCGTTCGCGTACTCGCCGTAGCGCATCATGTAGTCGGTGTCGGCCAGCACGGTGCGCCCCGCCAGCTGCGAGGCGATGCCGCCGACCGCCAGGTACAGCGCAGCCAGCACGGCCGCGGCGGTCACCGCCCGCGCGACCCAGACGTTCCCGCTCACTCCGGCCGGGACCGCACGATGAGGTCGGCGAGCAACGCCATCGAAGCGATGATCAACCCCGACAGCAGCAACAACGCCGTGTTCTGCGCGAACCGGAACGGATGCACCGCCAGGTCGAACACCGCCTTCACCACGCCGATGCCCACCAACCACAACGCCGGCGGCATCAACACCTTCAACGGATTGAAATACATCACCATCCGCAACACCTGAAGGATGTACCGGTACGCATCCGTCACAAACCGGAACTTCGACTTCCCCGCCCGCTTCGCATAATCAATCGGCACATACACCACAGGATGCTGATTCGACATGAACGCCAACGTGATCGTCGTCACACACGAAAACCCAGGCGGCAACAGACGCAGATACGGCAACGCCACCTCACGCCGCATCGCCCGCAAACCAGAGTTCAAATCCGGAATCTTCTGATTCGTCAACTTCTCAGCGATCTTCCGGATCACCCACTTCGCCGGGATCCGCAACAACCGATGCGACCCCATCTCCGCCCTACGCGCCCCCACCACCTGATCGATGTCCGCATCGAAATCAAGCATCTCCACCAACTCGGGGATCCGCTCATTCGGATACGACATATCCGCATCCGTCCACACCACGATCTCACCCCGGGCCATCTTCGACCCGATCCGCCGCACCGTCCCGGCCCCACCGTTCCGGTTGAACGCCACCACCTTCACCGACGGATACTCGATCTCAGCCTTCCGTAACACCTCCAACGTCCCATCCGTGGAGGCGTCATCGATCGCAAGCACCTCATAGGGGTACCCCGTGGCATCCAACGCCGCGCAGATCCGCTGAATCTCCAGCAGAACATGCGCCTCCTCGTTGAAACACGGCAGAACCACACTGACATGGGGAGGAAGCTGCTCGGGCTCCAAGGATCCAGCCCCTTTCATCAGGCATGGTGCGGACTCGTCTCGAGTAGGGAGATCAGTCTCCGCGAGGACTCTTAGAGTTTCGTGAAGCTCGTCAAACCGAAGTAAAGAACGCGTCAGGGCCCTCGAAACCGGATACCCGGTTTCGAGGGCCCTGATCACTCCGCGTCCTCAGCTGGTCAACGGCCTCTTCCGGCCAGCACGTCAACCGCTACGGAACGTCTGTTCGTCGTCACTTCAGGCGATCACAGCTCGACGGTCGCACCCTTGGCGGCCGAGTCCAGCGCGGCCTCGGCGACCCGCACGACCTGCAGGCCCTGGCGCATGCTGACCACGCGCTCGCGGCCGCCGTCGACGTCCAGGACCGCGTCCCGGAACGCCTCCAGCTCGGTGCGCAGGGGCTCGGGCTTCGGGATGGCGAAGCGCACCATGTCGCCCTCGGATACTCCGCGGAAGGCTTGCATCGCCTCCCAGGTGGGGATCGTCGGGGCCGATGCGTTCGCGTAGAACGTCAGATCGGCGGCCAGCGTGTCGGCGACGAAGCAGCCCTTCTCGCCGGTGACGATGGTGACCCGCTCCTTCATCGGCGAGAGCCAGTTCACCAGGTGGTTGACCACGGTGCCGTCGGCCAGCCGGCCGGTCATCGCGATCAGGTCCTCGTGCTCGCGGCCCGAGCGGTACGCGGTGTGGGCCGAGATCGAGGTGTAGGGCTGCCGGGTCACCCAGGCCGTGGAGTCGATGTCGTGGGTGGCCAGGTCCTTCACCACGCCGACGTCGGCGATCCGGTTCGGGAACGGGCCCTGGCGCCGGGTCACGACCTGGAAGACCTCGCCGAGCTCTCCGTGCTCCAGCCGCTTGCGCAGGTTCTGCAGCGAGGGGTTGAAGCGCTCGATGTGGCCGACCGCGCCGACCAGGCCGGCCCGCTCGAAGGTCTCGGCGAGCTGGGTCGCGGACTTCACATCCGGCGCTAAAGGCTTCTCGATCAGGGTGTGCACGCCGGCCTCGGCCAGCGCCAGGCCGATCTCGGTGTGGTAGACCGTGGGCACCGCGACCACCGCGAAGTCGATGCCCGCGGCGATCAGCTCCTCGACGTTCCCCAGCACCTCGCGGCCGTTGGCCACGCCGTGCGCGTCGCCGCCGGGGTCGGCGACGGCGACCAGCTCCACGCCGTCCAGCGAGCCCAGCACCCGGGCGTGGTGCCGGCCCATCATGCCCAGGCCGATCAGGCCCGCGCGCAGCTTCGTGCCGTTCACGGCGTTCTTTCCAGAAGCGGTGCTCACAGCGCGTTCACCCCGGCCACGATCCGCTCCAGCTCGTCCTGGGTCAGGGTCGGCATGACCGGGAGCGACAGCGCCTCGGCCGCCGCCTTCTCGGTCTCGACCAGCTCGCCGGCGACGCGCGAGGCGACGTCGGGGCGCTGGAAGGACGGCAGCCGGTGGATCGGGATCGGGTAGTACATGCCGGTCCCGATGCCGCGCTCCTTCAGGCGCTCGGCCAGACCGTCGCGACCGCCCTCGACTTCGTCGGTGACCCGGATCGTGTACTGGTGGTACACGTGCTCCGCCCCGGCCACGACCGGCGGGACGCCGACGCCCTGCAGGTGCGCGTCGAAGTAGCGCGCGTTCTCCTGGCGCTGCTTGGTCCAGGCGGCCAGCTTGGTCAGCTGCACGCGGCCGACCGCGGCGTGCACGCTGGACAGCCGGTTGTTCAGGCCGATGACCTCGTTCTTGTACCGCTCCTCCATGCCCTGGTTGCGCAGCAGGCGGACCTGGCGCGCGACCTCGGCGTCGGGGGTGACGACGATGCCGCCCTCGATGGAGTGGATGTTCTTGGTCGGGTACAGGCTGATGCACGCGGCGTCGCCGAAGGTGCTGATCGCCTTGCCGTCCAGCGTCGCGCCGACGGCCTGCGCCGAGTCCTCGATGACCAACAGGTCGTGCTTGCGCGCGATCTCCATGATCGGGCCCATCGCCGCCGGGTGCCCGTACAGGTGCACCGGCATGATCGCCACGGTCCGGTCGGTGATCGCGGCCTCGATCGCCGCCGGGTCGACGTTGAACGAATCCCGCTCGATGTCCACGAACACCGGCACCGCGCCGACGATCGCCACCGAGTTCGCGGTCGCCGCGAAGGAGAACGAGGGCATGATCACCTCGTCGCCCGGCTTGACGCCCAGCGCCAGCACCGACAGGTGCAGCGCCGAAGTGCCGGAGTTCACGGCCACGCAGTGCAGGCCGTCGACCAGCGCCGAGAACTCCTGCTCGAAGGCCTCGACCTCGGGGCCGGCGGCGACCTGGCCGGTCCGCATGACGCGCACCACGGCCTCGATCTCGTCCTCGCCGGTCACCGGCCGGGCCGGGGGAATGAACGGGAGCGTCATGCCTTCTCCTTCAGAACACCGTCGATCTCTACGTACTCAGAGCCGTCTTTGGGGCACACGAACAGACCGTCGCCGCGGTCCTCCAACGGCTCGCCGGCCTTGCCGACCCAGCGCAGGCGCTTGGCGGGGACGCCTGCGACCAGCGCGAAGTCCGGGACGTCCTTGGACACCACGGAGCCGGCCGCGACCAGGGCCCAGCGGCCGATGGTCACCGGGGCGATGCACACCGAGCGGGCGCCGACCGAGGCGCCCTCGCGCAGCGTGACGCCGACCGGGGTCCAGTCGTGGGCGGACTTGGGGGTGCCGTCGGCGTTCACCGCGCGCGGGTAGTGGTCGTTGGTCAGGACCACCGCCGGGCCGATGAAGACCCCGGGCTCCAGCACCGCCGGCTCGTAGACCAGCGCGTGGTTCTGGATCTTGCAGTTGTCGCCGACCGGCACGTCCGGGCCGATGTAGGCGCCGCGGCCGATCACCACGTTGCGGCCGACCCGCGCGCCCTCGCGCACCTGGGCCAGGTGCCAGACACTGGTGCCCTCGCCGATCTCGGCGCGGTCGTCCACGTCGGCGCTGGGCAGGATCCGCACGCCTTCCCGGCTACCCTGCTTTTGTTCAGTCACTCTCGGTTCTCCGGGATCAGTCGCGCGGCGCCGGGTCGCGGCCCGCTGGACCGTGGGCGCGGCGGCCCACTATGGCTTTAGAGCGTCAGTGCTTGACCGTGCTTGACCGTGCTTGACCAGCCCGCGGATCTCCTCCGCGAGCTTGTCGTACGGCGAGGCCCCGGTGAGGTGCTCCGCCGCCCACTTGCGGGCGTTGTGGCGCGCCTGTTCGAGCTCGTCGTAGTGCTCCGACCACCGCCGCAGCGTAGCCGACGCGGCGGCGGGGTCCGCCACCACCTCGCCCGCACCGGAGGCGGAGATCAGCTCGGCCATCCGCGGCAGCGGTGTCGCCACCACCGCCAGCCCGACGGCCAGGTACTCGTACAGCTTGCTCGGCACCGCCTCGCGGAAGGCCGGGGTGTCGTCCAGGAGCACGAGCCCGGCCCACGCCCCGTCGGCCAGCGCCCAGGCCTTCTGAGGGTCCAGACGCCCGTGGAACCTGATCCGGTTGCGCACCTGCTCGCTGGAGGTCGCGTGCCAGGTGTCGAGCCAGGCCTGGTCGCCGGGCTGCACCGGGCCGACCACGTCGAGCTCCCAGGTGTAGGTGCCCTCCACCGCGGCCAGCATCGCCTGCAGGCCGCGCGAGCGCCGCACGTCGCCGATGTAGATGGCGCGCGGGGCGGAGTGGTCCGGCTCGCCCGCGGCCGGCAGGAAGGAGAAGTCCGGGAGGTTCTTCACCACCAGGCGGTTGCGGCCCTTCATCGGCGGCACGTGGTCGTCGGCGACCACCGTGATGTTCGCGCGCTTGGTCCAGAACGTGCAGATCCGGACCGCGAAGGTGGCCGCGCTCTTCTTCCAGGAGGCGCGGGCCCAGGCCCGGTCCTTGAGCAGCTTCAGGTAGTCCTCGTGGACGTCGGCCACGACCTTGCGGCCCTTGAACCAGCGGGCCAGCGTGGCACCCGGGACCATGTCCGGGTCGACGGTCAGCAGGACCTTGCCGCGGGCCTTGAACGGCAGCGTCAGGTCCGCCTTGAGGCGCTTCTTCGCCGAGCGGGAGCCGAGGGTGCGCACCAGGCAGTCGGCGGGGCCGGCCTCGGGGAGCCCGAGACCGACCACTTCGACGCCCAGGCCGGCCCGGCGCAGCGCGGCGGCCAGGCGGTGCAGCCGCGCGTCCGCCACGTCGTGCCCGCCGGTGATGATCGACACGTCAATACTGCTGCTGTTACTGCTGCGGTCAGCGGCCATGCCTTGCTCAGACGTCCTCTCCGATGGCCTTCTGCAGCGCTTCCTTGGTCTTCTCGGCCTTGGCCGCGAGCGCCTCGTCCTCCAGGGCCTCCTTGGCCTCGGCGGCGGCCTTCTTGGCGTCGGCCGCCTCGCGGTCCCTGCGCTGCTGCTCGATGTAGGCGTCGATGACCTCGTCGGGGTCGCCGCTCTGCACCAGGTTGCCGTGGTCCATCCAGATGCAGTGGTTGGACATGTGGCGGACCGTCTCCAGGCCGTGCGAGACCAGCACGATGGTGCGGGCGTTCTCGCACAGCTCCAGCATCTTCTCGGTGGCCTTCTCCTTGAACCGCGCGTCACCGGCGGACAGGGCCTCGTCCACGAGCAGGATGTCCGGGTCCATGTGCACGCCGACCGCGAAGGCCACACGCGCGTACATGCCCGAGGAGTACGTCTTCATCGCCCGGTCGATCGCGCCCTCCGAGAGCGTGTCGAGGTCGGCGAAGTCGATGATCGCGTCCTCCTTCTCGCGGATCTGGTCCTTGGACCAGCCCTGCGCCAGCCCGCCCAGGACGATGTTCTCCCGGCCGGTGAGGTTCTGGTTGAAGCCGACGCCCAGGGCCAGCAGCGTGGACACCCGGCCGCGCACCTCGACGCGACCCTGCGTGGGGGGCAGGATCCCGGAGAGCGCGCGCAGCAGGGTGGACTTGCCGGCGCCGTTGTGGCCGATGACGCCCAGCACGGTGCCGTGCGGCACCTCGAAGGAGACGCCGTTGACCGCCTTGATGACCTTCTGCTCGACCTTCTGGCGCTTGGCCTTGCGGATCAGCGCGGCCTTCAGGGTCGGGTTGGCCTCGGCCTTGGTGCGGTAGTACAGGTGGAGGTTCTCGACCTTGATGGCCAGGCGGGGCTCCAGCTGCTTGTCGACGAGCTTGGCCGCCGGCTGCTCGGCCGGCGCCGGGGTGGCCTCGGCGGACTTGGCGGACTTGGCGGACTCGGCGGACTCGGCAGACTTGGCGGTGTCCACGGTCTCGACGGTTTCAGAGGCGGACAGCGAACTCACGCTCCCTCGACATGAAGTACCAGGCGCCGACGACCAGCGCGATGGTGGCGACGACAGCGCCGACCAGGAGCTCGGTCATCTGCGGGTTGTAGGAGGCGGCGGCGTAGTAGTGGCCGTTGATGGTCCCGCCCTTCCAGAACGGCCGCGGCCCGTCGCCGACCAACGCGGTGTTCCAGGAGTTGATGATCGGCGAGAACGGGTCCCACTTGTAGACGGCCTCGATCACGTGCGGCAGCTTGCCGGCCGCGACCTCGGACTTCACGTAGGACAGCGAGAACAGCACCGGGGTGATGTACATCCAGATGCGCAGCACATAGGGCAGCAGCGTGGACATGTCGCGGAAGTACAGCGTCACGGCCGCGAACAGCAGCCCCAGCCCGAAGCTGAACACCGTCTGGATGATGAAGATCGGGATGATCCACAGGATCCCGACCGCCACCGAGTGGTGCACGCCGATGTAGAAGCACGCGTACACCAACAGCGTCGGGAAGTACGTCAGCATCGCCGTGAACGTCGTCGACAGCGGCAGCAGCATCTTCGGGAACGACATGTTGATGATCATCTTGCCGCCGCCGGTGATCGAGCTGGCGGCGAACTGGATGACGTTGCGCGTGTAGAAGAACGCGAACAAGCCCGTCAGCAGCCCGACGAAGTGGTTCATCGCGCTGGTGCCGGCACCGCTCTGCCCGCCCAGCACGCTGGTCAGCAGGAAGTACACCAGCGCCAGCAGCATCGGGTTCAGCACCAGCCAGAACTGGCCGAAGAAGCTGTCGAAGTGCTGGCCCTTCAAGGTCGAGGACGCCATGTGGGTGGCGAACTGACGCCGGGCCCAAACGTCCCGGAAGTACGGTCCCAACTTGGGCAGCGCGTATCGGTAGGGCTCGAAGACGTGAACCTGCTCGGTCGCGCGCGGAGGTTCGGGGGTCTTCGTCCGGGTCTCCTCCACGGATCCCGTCTCACTGGTGGCGGTCGCCACTCTCACACTCCACTTGCTTTAGGTTGCACCTGTTTGGGGGGTCAGGGTCGTGCTGTAGATCGGTCACACTATCGGGCAACGCTTTGCGGTCCGCCGAATGTCCCCGTGGTTACACCCTAAGCGTTCGGCTCATCCGTCTCACCGAACGCCCGGACCCCCGTCCGCGGTTCCGGCTCCCGCCCGAGCAGTCGCGCGTAGACCCCGCCCAACACCTCGGCCTGGCCCTCCCAGGAGTTGGCCGCCAGCAGGTCGTCAGTGTAGCGGGACGCGTAGGCGGGCCGGTCGGCGAGAACCTTGGCGACCGCCTGAGCGTACTCGTGGGCGTCCTCGGCGGTGAAGACCTCGCCGTTGCCCAGCTCCCGGGTGAAGTCGGCCATGGCCTGCACGTCGGAGACCACGATCGGCAGCTTGGCGTGCATGTACTCGTAGTACTTCGTGATCAGCGCCACCTCGTGGTTCGGGGTGTGCAGGATCGGGATCACGCCGATGTCCGCGGAGGCCAGGTACTGCGGGACCAGGTGCGGTGCGACGTAGCCGACCATGTGCAGTCGGTCGGCGACCCCGAGGTCCTCGGCCTGCTTCTGCAGCGCCCGGGTGAACTCGGTGTCGGCGCCGCGGACCACGGCCACGTGCACGTCCGGCAGCTCCGGCAGGCCGGCCACCATCGTCGCGATGCCGCGCATCGGCGAGACCGCGCCGGAGTAGACGAGCAGGGGGACGTCGTCGGCCAGACCGCAGGCCTTGCGCAGGCTCGGCGCCTCGGCGGAGTCCGTATTGCCCGATTCATCGCGCTCGTCGCCAGGTTCGTCGCCGGGCACGTGCAGCATCGGGGCGTTGGCGACGACACCGGGCGTCTCGGTGAGGTGGTAGCGCTCCTGCAACCACTGCCCGAGCAGCGGGGAGACGGTGATCACCGCGTCGGCCTTGCGGACGTACTCGCCCTCCAGGCCGACGTAGGCCAGCCGGCGCTGCTCGGGCATCGAGACCCCGGCCACGAACTCGTGGGCGTCGTAGAGCACCTTCGGCCGCTTGCCCTTGCGCCCCAGCTTGTCGGCGACCCGCACCGCGATGCCGGGGGTGTGCATGTCGTGGGCGTGGATCAGGTCCGGCTCGAACTCCTCGATCAGCGCCGACCAGCTCGACTCCAGCCACAGCAGGTGCCGGGCCGTGCGCCGCCAGTCGCCGTCGCGGAAGTAGACCTTCCAGAGCACCTCCTTGGCGCGATGCTTCACGCTGCCGTCGCCGGTGCCGGGCTCCTTGATGCGCTGGACGATGCGGCGCCGCGCCTTGTAGTCCAGCGACGACGCGAACGACAGCGCGCGGAACGGCATCAGCCGCAGGCTCGGCGCTCCGTCGTCCTTCAGCGGCCACTGCGCGATCTGCCACTTGTTGTGCAGTCCGGTGCGGACGACCTGCGCCGCGCCGATGTAGGCCGGATCCGATGGACGCCCCTTGCGGTTCGGCTCGTAGCCGAGCAGGAGGACGTCGTAGCCGGCCTCCGCGGCGCTGTACGCGGCTTTCTGCACCCGCGAGTCCAGACGGACGTCGTTGGCGACGAGCATCGCGATTCGGGGACGGCGGTCGTTTGTCACATGGGAATGCTAGTGGGGCGGCGCCCCGGGGCGGGAAAGCCGCCACCGTGCCGGACGGGTGACCCCGGCTATCCGCGGGTCGCGGGCGTCTCCCGCGGCACGTAGACCTCGATCCACGACCCGGCTGTGAATCGTGCCGCGAGTCGGTAACGGCTCATGAGCGCGCGGTAGGCGGCCGCCTCGGCCGGGTGGTGCGCGGGATCGGCGAGGAAGCGGCCGGCGGCGTGCTCGGTGAGGATGAGCGCCCGGGCCCGGACGCCCGGCCGGTCGGCCGCGAAGGTGAGCGGCACGAGGTGGTAGCGCGCGGGGTCGAGCCACGGGCCGTAGCTCTCCACGGCGACCGGCGCGTGCCCGGGGACGTGCGCGGCGACCCACCCCGCGGCCTGGACGCGCGAGTGCTCGTCGAGCCGGGGGTAGAGGCGGACGGCGGAGGCGAGCGGGATGAACGCCGCGGTCACGATCACAGCCACGGCCGCGGCGCCGACGGCCCGTCGTCGCATCCAGGGGACGACGGCCGGGACGACCGCGGGGACGGCCACGCCGGCGAGGACGGCGAGCGCCGGGGTCAGCGGGACGAGATTGCGGTCGAAGCGGACCGTCATCACGGCCAGGAGAAGGAACTGCGGAATCACATAAGCGAGGGCGATGATCAATGTCCTGCGAATGATCTCGGTCGCCCGGAACAGCGCGACGAGCGCCACCGCGACGGCGGCCAATAGCAATGGTTGATCACGGAAGAGGGCGCCCAGGTAGTAGCCGGGTGCGCCGCCCTGCGCACCGACGTGGCCGTCTTGATAATGGACGGCTTCCGATCTCACGCCGTCCAGAACGGCGATGGGATGCGTGAGGATCCCCGGTGTGGTCAGCGCGAACACCGCGGCCGCGACGGCGGCGGCTTCCGCGATCCGGATCACCGGCTTGTCGCGCCGGGGATTCAATACATAGGCGACAACTACCGGAAGCGCTGCGACGGCCAGGTATTTGGCGCCTAATGCGATGCCCACGCCGAGACCACAGAGGAGGTCTGCATAGCGCGCGTCGCGGAGAACCCGGGTAGCGCCGTACAAGGTAAGCGCTACAGCGAGCCCGGCATATACGTCCGGGGTCGCGTAAACACTGTTGGCTGTCGCTAAGGGGGAAACCGCTACGGTCGCCGCAGCGACTGCGGCAGCGATACGTCCCCATCGTTCCGGGAGCTCTGCCGCCTTCAGTACTTCCCGCACGGCGGCCCACACCAGTAGACAGGTAGCCACAGCAGCCAGGACTCCGACGAACCGGATCGTCACGATGAACGCGCGGGAGTCCGTGTGTGCCACGCCGAGGTTCTCGATGCGCATCGCGCCATGCGTCGGTACGTGGATCCCTACCGCGCGGAAGGCGGTCGTCACTCCGGCGATGACCTCATAGAGGAGTCCCGGGTAGCGGTAGGTGTGCGCGTTGAGCATTCCGTCCGACGCCATGCGCAGCCCGACGGAGATGTTCAGCGGCTCGTCCGAGTTGCCCACTCCCGGCAGCGCGGCCATCACCAACGGCACCCGCAGCGCCAGGGCGAGCATGGCCACCGCCGCCGCCAGGGGGTCGATCCTCCGCAACGCCATTCGCATGTCGGGTCAACGATCGACCGGGGCAGTCGGAAACGCGCGAGTAGTCACATATGGGTTGAGAACGTATAAGAGGTGCGCTCCATGTATAAGAGGTGCGCCCCGCTGAGAGTTTCAGTGGGGCACACCTCCTACAACCGGGTGCCGGTCCGACCGCACACTCAGTTGCGCAACGGGCTCCGGCTGTCCTCGAGGTCGTCGAGCCCGCCCAGGAGCTCGTACCCGTACGGGCCCTCGACCCAGTCCACACTCCAGTCCTCCAGCATCGGCGAGGTGGTCAGGGCGCGCCGCACCAACGCGGTCGCGGTGTCGCGGACCGAGTACGGAACGTCCGGATCGGACGCGAGGTACAGACCGGCCACGAGGCGGGCCGGGAAGACGCCGGCTTCGTCGACGACCACATGGGCGTGCTCCAGGGCGCGGGGGGAGTCGCCGGAGACCGCCTGCAGGGCGTAGCGGAGGGTCGCCGCGGCCAGACCGCGGTCTCCCGCGAAACCGGCCCGCTGCACTGCCACCATGATCAGATCCATGATGATCTTCCTTCCTGTCAGGATTCGGTCAGGACCAGCACGAGAGGCAGCCGGGCATGCCGGCTGCGACGGGGCCTGCCTGCTGGACCACGGGCGCGGAGGCGCTGAGCGGCGCTATCAGCAAGACAGTGACAACAGCCAAGCCTGCGAGGACATGCTTGAATCGAGACACGGTGCTTCCGTTTCTGTGGGGTGGATTTGTGGGGCCCGCACAGCTGTGGGGGTCGGGCCCGGTACGCCGAGGAGCGGGCGCTGGTCTGAGTCTCATGCGTGGCGGCCGGTGCGGGGAACGGTGCGGACCCGTCCGCCTTAGGCCAGGCCGGTCCCGGCCACGCCCCTGTATCCGGAATGGTGCGGTATCCCCCTTGATCGCCAAGGTTCCTGCTGCGAGCATGGGTCCGGCGCCGAGGCCGGATGTATGCGAAGGGGGTGTGCCGTGCTTGGTTCGCTAGGACTGGATCCGCTAGCGCAAGCGGTCTACAGCGCGATGCTCGCCGACCCCTCAGTAGGTGTCCGCGAGTTGACCACACGGTTGGGACAGGACGAGGACCAGATCAGGGATACCCTGGACCGCCTGGTCGAGCTGGCCCTGCTGCGACCGTCGCGAGAGCGTTCCGGAGAGCTGTATCCGGTCTCGCTCGTCACCGGGATGCAGTTACTGGTGCAGCGGCAGGAGGCGGAGCTGGCCGCCGGCCGCGACGCGGTGGCGGCGGGCCGGGCGGCGGTCGCCGAGCGCGAGCCCGCCGAGCGGCTGATAGGCCTGGACGCGGTGCAGTCCGAACTGGACCAGCTCCTGGCCGGCGCCACCATCGAAGTGCTGTCCATGGTGCCCGGCAACGCCATCTCGGCGGCCTCCCTGTCCGCCGCCCGCCCCACCGACGACGATGTGGCCCGGCGCATCCCCTCGCGCGTCCTGTACCACTCCTCGACCCGCCAGGACCCGGTCACCATCGCCTACGGCCGATGGCTGGCCGAGCGGGGCACCGAGATCCGGCTCTCCCCCGCCGTGACCCGCCGGCTGCTCATCGTCGACGGTCGCACCGCGGTCGTCCCGATAGAGCCCGACGAGCCCGGCATCGGCGCCCTGTGCGTGCGCGAGCCCGGACTGGTCGACCAACTCACCGCCCTGTTCGAACTGATCTGGACCGACGCGGTCCCGCTGGGCATGCCCTCCAAATCGGATTCCTCCGCCGGCCTGTCCCCCACCGACAACCACCTCCTGCGCCTGCTCGCCGACGGCCTCACCGACGAAGCCGCCGCCAAGCGCCTGGGCATCTCGGCCCGCACGGTGCGGCGCATCATGGCCGATCTGATGGTGCGGCTCGGGGCCGAGAGCCGTTTCGAGGCGGGGGTCGAGGCCGCTCGGCGTGGGTGGCTCTGAGGATTGGCGCTCCTGCTTTATGTGTGGGTGCGGGTGGCGGGTGGGTGTGGCGGGTGCGTTTGGTCTGTGGGTTTTAAGAGCTTTTTACGGCTTCGCGAATGGTTGGATGGCCTCGCGGCTCGACAACTCACCGCCTGCCGCCAACACGACACCCGCGACCGCCCGAACCGACGCGCGATCGTGCACAAACAGCGCCTGAGAATTCCGGTCAGCAGGTTGCGACTTCCGTAACCGCGCGGATACAGCGCATGAGCGGACGTGAGACGTCCGCCGCGCTCACATAGAGTTGGCGCGACGCGGCGTCGCTTCGGGGGCGCGTGGCGGGATTCGACGGGATTCGACCAGACGGAGTCATCATGCACGTAGTCGTCGCCGGCCAGGGGTACGTGGGCCTGCCGCTTGCGATCCGCGCGGCCGAGGTGGGGCACCGGGTCGTGGGCTACGACGTGGATCCGCACCGGGTGAAGCAGCTGGCGGCCGGCGAGTCGTACGTCGAGGACGTCGCCTCGGAGCGGATCCGGGCCGTGCTGGACTCCGGTGCCTACTCCGTCACCTCCGATGCCGCCGCGCTGGCCGGGTTCGACCTGGCCGTCATCACCGTGCCGACGCCGCTGCGGGACGGCGTGCCGGACCTGAGCTACATCGAGTCCTGCTCCCGCACGCTCGGCGCGCATCTGCGCCCCGGGGCGACCGTGGTGCTGGAGTCCACGACCTATCCGGGCACCACCGAGGAGCTGATGGTGCCGATCCTGGAGGAGCTCTCCGGGCTGGCCGCGGGTCGCGACTTCCACGCCGGCTTCAGCCCCGAGCGCATCGACCCGGGGAACCAGAACTGGCCGTTCGAGAAGACCCCGAAGGTGGTCTCCGGCGTCGACGCGGACTCGCTGGCCGTGATCAAGGGCTTCTACGACGACCTGGTCGAGACCACGGTCCCGGTCTCCGGGCCGAAGGAGGCCGAGCTCGCCAAGCTCATCGAGAACACCTTCCGGCACGTCAACATCGCGCTGGTGAACGAGATAGCGATGTTCGCCAAGGCGCTGGACGTGGACGTCTGGGAGGCGATCGGCGCCGCGGCGTCCAAGCCCTTCGGCTTCATGAAGTTCACCCCCGGCCCCGGCGTCGGCGGGCACTGCCTGCCGATCGACCCGTCGTTCCTGTCCTGGAAGGTGGAGCGCACGGTCGGCGTCCCGTTCCGCTTCGTGGAGCTGGCGAACGACGTGAACAACCACATGCCGGACTACGTCGTGCGGCGCCTGATGGAGGGCCTGAACACGCGCCGGCAGACGGTCAACGGCTCGCGCGTGCTGTTGCTGGGCCTGGCGTACAAGCCGAACACCTCCGACGCCCGCGAGTCGCCCTCGACCCGGGTCGCCGAGCTGCTGCTGAACCTGGGCGCGCAGGTGCGCGGGGCCGACCCGCACGTGGTCGACGACATCCACGCCGACGCCCGGCTGGTGCGGGTGGAGGCCGGCGCCGAGGAGATCGCCGCGGCCGACGCGGTGGTGCTTCTGGCCGACCACGCAGAGTTCGATTACGACCTCGTAGCGAAGCACGCGAAATATGTCCTCGACTGCCGGAACCGGATGGCGGGCCCGAACGTCGAAGTGTTGTAGGACGCGCGACCGCGCCGGCGTTGTGGGGCGCTGAACCGGTCGCCGTGACACGGGTCGAGGCCCGGCTTCCCCAGTGGGGTGGGGGGCCGGGCCTCGACGCGTTTTCCGTTGTCCGGCCTGCGTTTTGGCTGGTGCGTGGCGCCTGGCGGTCAACGCCTCACTTGGCGGCGGCCAGACGCTGCACGGCTGTGTACGCGATCTGCCGCACCCACGTGTCACCGCCCGGGATCGGCTGGTCCGCCGACGCACCGCCGGCCAGCACGTCGAAAGTGATCACCTTGGCCCCGACCCGGATGGCGACGGTGACACCGCCCTGTTCCCCGGCCCAGTGCTTGATCCAGGCCTGGTCGCCGAGACCGGACAGCGGCTCGGACTTGGCCTTCGTCTGCTGCGTGGACTGGTCGTAGGCGGCGAGGCCGGTCTGCGCCGCCGAGGCGTCGGCGAAGGTGTAGGCGCCCTCGTTGACCAGGAACTCGCCGTCGCCACCGGACACCGTGCCGCGGAAGCACATCCCGGCGACCGCCGTGGCCCCGATGATCTGGGTCCCGCCCGACTGCCACGCGTCCTGGGGGCTCGCCCCGAAGGAAGGTCCGAGGTCCGCCGGGGCGAACAGGAAGCCGTCCACCGGCTGCGAGACCGGGAGCGGACCGGCCGAGGGCACGGGCTCGTGCCCCGAGCCGCCGGTCGACGGGTATGTCGGCCGGGTGCCCGCCGGCACCGGCTCCGGGGCGTCGGTCCGCGGCGCGTTCCGCACCCGGTCCGCAGCCTTCTGCGACATGGCGGTCAGCCAGTCGGCGGACACCGCCTTCACCGCCTCGGCCGATCCGGGCAGGAGCTCGTTCACGACGATGACCTGTCCCTCCAGGACGACGGCGGTGACAAGCATGGTCGGGCCCCCGTAAACCTTCTGCGTGAACATCCCGTCCCCGACGCCGCCGACGTCCTGGGCCGCCGACACCGATCCGGCCCGCACCCGGCATCCTCCGGACTGCGCGGCGGACCGGGCCTGGGCGAAGGCCGCCTTCGCCATGGCCGCGTCTGAGAACTGGTACAGATACTCGTTGTCTATGAGCCCGTTCCCGCCCGAAACGCTGTGGGTGAAGGCCCCCTGGACCGCGGGTCCGACGACGGCGACCGGCGTGATCTGCGCACAGGGCAGACCCCTGAACGGCCCGGCCGTGCCGAAGATCCCCGCGGCGGTGTAGCCGGTGCCCAGGTCGGCGGGCTGCATCAGGGCGTCGCTCAGCTTCACGTACTTGCCGGGCCCGGCCGTGGTGGACCGGCTGGTGGAGGCTGCGCCCGGGGCGGATCCCGATCCCCCGGTGGCCAACCCCGCGCTCGTCGCGGCGACCGCCACCGCCACCACCGCGACGCCCGCCACCGACGACGCGGCCACCCGCCGGCGCCGCCGCTGTCCGCGCCGACGCACGGTCGCGCCGGGGCCCGCGTAGCCGGCCCAGGCCCGGCCGTCCAGGACCTCGGCCAGGACGCCGCGGAAGCCGTCGTTCATCTCGTCGCCGATGGTGCTGACATCGCTGATATTGCCGACGCCGCCGATGTTGCCGACGCCGCCGACGTTCGTCTCGTCGCCGTTGTTCATCTCGTCCCTCATCTCAGGCATGCGTCATCTCCCAGCCCTCGGTCCCGGCCGTGTCGGCCAGCAGCCCGGCGAGCGCCACCCGCCCCCGGGCCAGCCGGGCCTTGACCGTGCCCTGCGGTATCTCCAGCGCCTCGGCGACCTCGGCCACCCGCAGGCCGCCGAGGTAGTACAGGACCAGCGCGGCGCGCATGCCCTTGGGCAGCACCGCCAGCGCGAGATCGCCAGCCGGTAGGCGGTGGTCTTGACCCAGCCCACCGGGTCGCCGCCGTCCCGGGTCAGCCGGTCCCACCGGGTCCAGGCCCGGGCGTAGGCCTCCTGGACGCAGTCCTGGGCCTCCGGCAGGTCGCCGATGACCAGGTACAGCTGGCCGATCAGGCGTGGCGCGGTGGCCGCGTAGACCTCGTCGAAATCACTCGGCGACGCCAAGTGCCGCTCCCCTCGGTGCGATCTTCGGACGGCCACGGCGCTCCGTACCCGCCCCCGGTTCCGAGCACTGCACGCGCTCGGCCCGAATCGGGTTGCATCGGCACGTGTTCTAGAGTTGCCGGGTCAAGCAGCGGAACGAGTACGGACGGCGGCAGCCTTGAGGATCATCTGCGTGGCGGGGGCCCGCCCCAACTACATGAAGATCAAGCCGGTCATGGACGCGCTGGAGGCGCGCGGGGCCGAGGTGGTGCTGGTGCACACCGGCCAGCACTACGACGAGGCGATGAACGACGTCTTCTTCCGCGACCTCGGCATCCGCCCCCCGGACCGCTACCTGGGTGCCGGATCCGGCAGCCAGGCCGAGCAGACCGCGCGCATCATGCTGGCCTTCGAGCCGGTGGTGGCCGAGCTGGCGCCGGACGCGGTCGTGGTGGTCGGCGACGTGACCTCCACCGTGGCCTGCGGCCTGGTCGCGGCCAAGGCCGGGACGCTGCTGGCGCACGTCGAGGCGGGCCTGCGCAGCCGCGACTGGTCGATGCCCGAGGAGGTCAACCGGGTCGTCGTGGACCGGCTGTCGGACTACCTGCTGGCGCCGTCCCCGGACGCCGTGGACAACCTGCGCGCCGAGGGCTACCGCGAGGACCAGGTGCACCTGGTCGGCAACGTCATGATCGACACCCTGTTCGCCAACCGCGACCGCGCCCTGGCCTCCGGCGCCCTGGAGCAGCTGGGCCTGACCCCCGGCGGCTACGGCCTGGTGACCCTGCACCGCCCGGCGAACGTCGACTCCCCCGAGGCGCTGGCGCCCCTGGTCGGCGCCCTGACGAAGGTCGCCGGGGAACTGCCGCTGATCCTGCCGGCCCACCCCCGCGCCGCGGCGGCCCTGCGCGACCTGGTCGCCACCGACCGCATCCGCCTGATCCCCCCGGCCGGCTACCTGGACTTCGTGGCGCTGCAGGCCGGGGCCCGCATCGTGCTGACCGACAGCGGCGGCGTGCAGGAGGAGACGACGGCCCTCGGCGTCCCGTGCGTGACGCTGCGCGACAACACCGAGCGCCCGATCACGGTGAGCGAGGGCACGAACATCCTGGCCGGGCTCGACCCGGCGCGCATCGTCGAGATCGCGCAGCGGGTGCTGGCCGACCCGCCGGCGCCCCGGCGGCCGGAGCTGTGGGACGGGCGCGCCGGGGAGCGGATCGCTGAGGTGCTGCTGAGCGGCGGGAGTGCGGCTACGCGGCTGCGGCCGACGGATCTGGCGGGGTAGGGCGCTCCGGGCATTACATACGACCGGAGATGAATCGCCCCTTTTAAGATATGTTTACGGCATGCCACTGACATAGCAGAGGCGCCAGCTCAGCCCCGACCGGTCACCTCGCGGTACAGGTCGAGCATCGTCTCGGCCTGTCCTTCCCACGAGTACTGACGCAGCGTCTCCTCGCTGTAAGCCTTCGTATACGCGGCCGGGTCCTTGAGCACCTTGCGCGCCGCCTCGACGAACGACTTCACGTCGCCGGCGGTGTAGACCTCGCCGTTGCCCAGCTCGCGGGTCAGCTGCGAGGTGGCCTTGACGTCGCTGGCGACCACCGGGAGCCCGGCACTGATGTAGGACCAGAACTTGGTGGTGATGGTGAGCTCGTGCAGCGGGATGTGGAGCAGGGTGTCGATGCCGATCGTCGCCGAGCGCAGGTACGCGGTCAGCTCCTCGCTGGGGACGTAGTCCAGGAGGTGGAAGCGGTCTGAGACGCCCAGCTGCTGCGCCATCGCCACCAGTTCGGCCACGTAGCCGTCGCGGCGGCCGACCAGCAGGGCGGCGTGCACGCCGTCGAGCTCCGGCAGCGCCTCGACCACGGTCTGCAGGCCGCGGACCTTGGTCACGCTGCCCGGGTGCACCAGCAGCGGGACGTCGCCGGCCAGGCCCAGGGCGCCGCGCACGCCGGGCACGTCGTCGCCGGAGGCGGCCAGGTCGGCCAGCGCCGGCATGTTCTTCACCAGCACCGGGGCCTGGCGGCCGGGGAACTTCGCCAGGCCGTGGAACTCGATCATGGCCTCGGCGTAGCCCTCGATCGGGCTCATCACGGCGTCGGCCAGCGGCAGGTACTTGGCCTCCTGGGCGGCCATCGCCGGGGCCCAGGTCGGGTTGTCGCGGGTGTCGCCGGCGAAGAACTCGTGGGCGTCGTATATGACCTTCACGGTGCGGCCCTTGGCCTTGGCGCGGGCCGCCGCGCGCACCGCGACGCCCAGCATCTCGGCGTCGTTGGCGTGTATCAGGTCCGGCTCCAGCTCGTCGGCGGCGCGGCCGAAGGAGTCCTCGAAGTCGACCAGGCGCGGCTGGGCGTTCCACACCGCGCCCTCGCCGCCGCGGCGGACGCGCAGCTTCTCCAGCGAGGTGCTCGGCGAGTCCTGCACGACGTTGTAGTTGTGGTCCAGGGACTGCTTGCGGGCCGAGATCCAGTAGCCGGCGGCCTTCACGCCCAGCGACTTGGCCGCCAGCACCGCCTCGTCGACCAGCTTGGCCGCCGGGTTCAGGCCGTCGGCGGACCGGCGGGACAGCAGCTCGCGCTCGACCGCCAGGTTGGACTGGCGGATGCGCTGGCGCTGGTGCTTGACCTTGCCGAGCTCGACCGTGGAGTACGCGATCAGACCGCTGACACCGCTGCGGCGCGGGTGGTAGGTGCGGTACTTCGTGGCCGCCATGCTCTCGGCCGGGCGCAGGACCGTCACCTCGCCGAGCTTGGACTCCTCGCGTTTGCCGCTGCGCGAGCGGCCGACCAGGTAGGTTTCCCAGCCGGCCTCCGCCGCCGAGCGGGCCTCTTTCTGGACGCGGGAGTCCCCGTCTATGAAGTTCCCGACCAGCATGACAACGCGTGGGCGCACAACAACGCGGCGCTGGTCGGGAGTGGTCACTGTTCCTCCGGGGGCAGGTGTGGACTGGCTCGGATTCTAGCAACGGTAAATATGACCTTCACCCCGACAGCGATATGGCAGGGATGCAGGGATACGGCGGGGATGTGTCCTCAGCCGCGCAGCCACGGCTCCAGCGCCGCGGCGGACTTGCGGCCGTCGTGGTACTCGCGGACGAACGCCCGGCCGGTCGCGGCCACGGCGCGGGCCTTGTCGCGGTCGGCGAGCACGCCCTCGATGACCTCGGCCAGGGAGTCCGGGTCGGCCTGGATCGTCGGGATCTCGGCCGGGACCCGGTCGCGCACCCGCTGGTCGATGTTCGCGATGCTCACCCGGCCGGCGGCCATCGCCTGGCAGGTCATCACGCCGTAGTTGCCGATCACGAAGTGGTCCAGCACGATGTCCGCGTCCTGCACCACGCCGACCAGCTCGGCCTGCGGGATGTGCTCCAGCCGCCGGTACTCGATCAGGCCGCGGGACTCCAGGTCGCGCAGCGTCGGCTCGATCAGGTCCGAGCCCTTCATGAACGGCCGCGACGGCGCGTGCACGACCACCGGGACCTCGCGCTCCAGCGGCGTGCGCGTCCCCTCGGTCCACTGCTCCAGGTCCACGACGACCGGCAGCCAGGTGGCGCGCGGGACGTCGTCGATCAGGTCCGGGGTGGAGACGAACACCGGGCCGTCGAACTCCTCGACCCACTTGGCCATCTCGGCGGTCTTGCCCCGCAGCACCTCGGTGAGCTTCTGATCCTCCTCGCTGACCGGCGCGCGGAACGGCGAGAACTTGTAGAGCTCGGTGTGCCGGTCGGGCGAGCGGATGTCGGAGCCGTGGAACAGCAGCGCGGTCCGGATGCCGGCTCGGCGCAGCTCGGGCAGGTCGTCGGCGAGCTGGCCGCCGTTGAGCCGGCCCAGGACCGCCAGGCCGCTCTCGGACAGGACGTGGGTGACGGTGTCCAGGGTGTCGGCGACCCGGCCCAGGCCCCACAGCGGGTCGACCCAGTCCTTGTCCTCGGCCTTGATGTCGGAGCCGTAGGCGAAGGCGTAGCTCTTCTTCTGGAGGTTGCGGGCCGCGATCCCGGCGTGCTCCCGCACGGCGACGGCCCAGGCGTGGCCCATGCCGGCGTTGTTGTTGGAGCCGATGAGCAGCGAGGTCTGCGGGCTCTTGGCGGCCGCGGCCTGCTGGTCCCTGCCGGGCGCCGCGGCGGCGCGGCCGAGCTTGGCCACGGCCTTCTCGGCGGTCTTGTCGCAGGCCACGACGACGTCGGGGGCGAAGGCGTCGAGGTACGGGCCGATCTCGGCGGCGACGTCGGCGGCGGACCAGGTGGCGGCCGGGTTGCCCAGGGCCTTGCCGCGGGCGTTGCGCGTGGTCAGGACGGCCTTGCGGCCGAGCTTGCCGATGGCGCCGGAGGCGGAGTCGAAGGAGGTCCCGACCCGGACCTCGACGACGTGCACGCCGCCGCGCGACGGATCCGGCTTCCGCTTGCCGAACGCCGGCGTGAGGAACAGGACGCTGTACCCGGTGGCGAGGAGCCGGTCGGCCTCGGCGCGCGCGGCCGTGGCGGCGGCCGCCGGGGCCGCGGAGACGACGGCGGCGCGGCTGCGCGCGGCGGCGGGCTGGTCCTGCTCAGGCATGGCTCGGCGGCTTTCTGGTGGGGCGGGCTGGGGCGCCGCGCCGGCTAACGGAGCAGCGCCGCCACGTTAGCCGATTCGGGTGAGGCGGGTGGGGTGGACCGCCGGTCTGCGGGCGGTGCGGATGCCGGAGGCTCACGGACGGGCTAGCGGCGGCACACCGCAGCCAGCAAGCACGCAGCCCGCGCAGGAACCAGCAGCCTCGCACGGCACCGCCCAGCACCGCCCGCAGCAGCCGGTCGGCTCGCTGCTAGCCGCGGGCGCCGCTCTCGGCCGCCTCGGCGGGATCCGGGCGCGAGGCCGGTACTCGACCGCCGCCACCCCCATCGCTCTCGCCGTCGTCCTCGCCGCGGTCGTCTCCCGCGCCCCCCGCGCCGCCCGGCTCCGGTCGCAGCCCGCTCACCCGCTCGTACACCTCCAGCAGCGCCGGCACCTGCCCCTCCCAGCTGTGCGCCGCCAGCATCTCGTCCGTGTAGACCGCCGCGTACCGCTCCCGCTCGGCCGCGACTTTGCGCACCGCCGTCGCCAGGCCGTCCGCGTCGTCGACCTCGAACACCTCGCCGTTGCGCAGCCGGCGGGTCAGCTCGCCGGCCGCCTTCACGTCGCTGACCACCACCGGCAGGCGGGCGCCGATGTAGGACCAGTACTTGGTCGTGATCGTCAGCTCCTGGGTGGGGATGCGGCGCAGCGTGTCGACGCCCGCCGTCGCCGAGGCGATGAAGTCGGTGAGCTCCTCGACCGGCACGTAGTCCAGCACGTGGAACCGCTCCGCCACGCCCAGCCGCGCCGCCAGCTCGGCGAGCTCCGCGACGTGCCCTGCTCGGGAGCCGACGAGCAGCGCCAGGTGCGCCTCCGGCAGCTGCGGCAGGGCGCGCACCGCGGTGTCCAGGCCGCGGATCGGCGTCACCGAGCCCGGATACACCAGCAGCGTCGCCTCCGGCCCCAGCCCCAGCCGCCCGCGCACGCCCGGACCCCGGCCGCCGGGCACGCTGAACGTCGCGGCTTCCGGCATGTTCCGCACCACCGTGGGCCGCACCGCGAGGCCGTGGTGCTCGACCAGCTTGTCGGCGAAGTTGTCGACGGCGGTCACCACCGCGTCGGCCATCGGGATGTACTTCGCCTCCTGAGCCGTTATCACCGGCGCCCAGGTGACGTCCTCCGGCCGGATGTCGCCGGCGGTGTACTCGTGCGAGTCGTAGACCACCGCGACCCGCCGCCCGGCGGCCCGCGCCCGCACCGCCGCGCGCACCGCGACGCCGAGCATCTCGGCGTCGTTGGCGTGCAGCACGTCCGGCGCCAGCTCGTCGGCCATCCGCCCGAACGAGTCCTCGAAGTCCGCCAGCCGGGGCTGCGCCGCCCACGCCGCCGCCTCACTGCCGCGCCGCACCAACAGCCGCTCCAGCGCACTGCTCGGCCCGCCACCGGCCGCCGCCGCGTAGTTGCGGTCGAAGGCGCCCTTGCGCACCGCGACCCACCGCCCTCGCAGCCGCACGCTCAGAACCCGAAGACCTAACACCAACCGCGTCCCCAGCACCTCAAGCGCACCGGCCCCGTCCGCGACCCGCCGCGCCAGCAACTCCCGATCAGCACCCAGATCCCGCTGCCGCAACCGCTGCCGCTGATGCCGCGTCCGACTGAGCTCCGCCGATCGGTAAGCGACCAGCCCCCGAAAGCCCCGCCGATGCGGATGCGAAGCGCGATACCGCGTGGCGGTCATGGTCTCGGCGGCGCGCACGACGGTCGCACCCCCCAGCGCGTACTCCTCCCGCCGCCCACTCGGCGACCGCCCGACCAGATACGTGTCCCAGCCTGCGGCGGCGGCGTACCGCGCCTCCTTCTGGACACGCGAGTCACCGTCCACGAAGTTGCCGACCAGCATGACGACGCGGGGTTTGTGGTCGCTCGGAGTCATCGTGCCATTGCATCATGGTGACGCGGGAAGGTTCGGGGACCGGCGCGCGGGTTGCCCAAGGCTTGCCAGGGAAGATGGTGATTACTCGTTCGAGCGGAGCTCATGGGCCGAACGGGTGAATTAGAGGAAAAGAAAGGGGCTGATCCCCGATGGGTTCACCGGATGATGGCAAGCGAACCGAAGGAGGTTTCGACTTGAACTCCATCATGCACGCCTCCGAACCGCTCACCACCAAAGAGTTCTTCGCCCTCGATGTGGACGAGAAGCTCAAGGTGGAACTCTTCGGAGGTGCACTGGCCGTGAGTCCATCATCAAAGCCCTGGCACGGCAGGGCCGCCAACCGCCTCGCACGAGTGCTGGAGGACACACTCGGCGACCAGTTCCCGGTGTTCACCGATCTCGACGTCATCATCGATGAGGAAACCGTGCCGCGCCCCGATGTGTTCATCATCGACGGCACCGCGTTCGGTCCCGACAAGGTCGCCGAAGCGCGTGATGTGGTGCTGGCGGTCGAAATCATGTCGCCGGGCTCAGTGTTGAACGATCGCCGAATCAAACCCTCGCTCTACCGCGACGCGGGCATTCCCTCGTGGCGCATCGAGCGCAGCGGTCAACAACTGGCGCTTTTCGAGATCCCGGTCCGTGGCGAAGAGCAGGTTCACCTCGGCCAGGTCATCCTCAAGGTCGCCGGCATCGATGTCCTCATCGACCTCGACGCGATCGCTCGTTACGCCTTCCGCTTATGACCTACTTCAGCTTCTTCCGCAGCCCGCGATAGGCCCGATCCGCCTTCCGCACCGCCAGATGCAGCCCAGGCCGCTCCTCCAGCCGGTCGCGCCGCGTCAGCCCGGGGAGCGGCTCGCCGTTCGGGCCCAGCTGGGCGCGCAGGCGCTCGATCTCGGCCTCCAGCTCGCGCACCCGCTTCTTGCCCGTCGACTCCGGCCACTCCGGGTAGGCGCTGACCACGCGGCCGCGCTCGCGGGTGTACGCCGCCAGCAGCTGCGCGGCCACGACCTTGCTGTCGTGGCGCTGCGTCACCCAGGTCAGGCCCTCGGCGCGCAGCCGGGCGCGCTCCACCGGGTCCGCCGCCAGTTTGCGCACCACGTCGCCGAGCGTCGCGCCGGTGGCCTCGACGATCGGTACCTCCGACACCGGCGCGCCGGGCATCGCCTCGCGCGCCCGCACCCGGTCGTGGATGTGCGCGATGGCGATCGCGCCGCTGGCCATCGCCTCGCAGGAGACCACGCCGTGGTCGCCGATGGTCAGCGAGTCGACCACCAGGTCCGCCTTGGCGAACTCCGCTTTGACCTGGTCGCGGGTCAGGCCGGACAGCGGGCGATAGACGATCACGCCCTCGTCGTGCAGCGGCCGCAGGGCGGCGTCGACCAGGTCCGAGCCCTTCGTGGCGCGGCGGGAGGGCATGTGCACCACGACCGGGACGGCCGGTTCGGCGCCGCGCGGGGTGTGCCAGGCCGCGACGTCCAGGGCCAGCGGGACCAGCTCGGCGTCCGGGACGTAGTCCGGAAGGCCGGCGGTGGAGACGAACATCGCGTCGCAGAAGCGGCGGGCCACCGAGACCCGGGCCAAGATGGCGTCCTCGTCGACGGCGGCGCCGGCCAGGTACGAGTCCGGCTCCCGCTCGGCGTGGACCGACGGCAGGCGCACGTCGGAGCCGTGCCAGTGCATGTAGACCCGCTTGCCGAGCGACCGGAGCAGCGGCAGGTCCCACAGCTCGGGCAGCACCGGCTCCTTGGCGTCCAGCAGCCCGCGGCCGTACTGCAGGTGGAACACGTCGAACCCGCGCACCGCCTCGTCCAGCGCCTGCCAGCGGTACATCGGATCGGCCAGCAGCCGGTCCTGGTCCCACTCGCGGTCCGGCCTCAGGCCGAACGCCGGCTCACCGAACGACCACACCTGCGCTTCCACGCCTTGCGCGCGCAGCGCCTCGGCCCACTCGGACGGCTGGCCGGCGATGTCCCTGGGGGCGTACAGGACGCGGAGCTTCGACACGGACCGACCCTACTGCGCAGGGCCGGTCCGGAACCACTTGCGCTCACTCGCCCCGCGGGGTCAGCCGTTCGTAGATCCCCTTCAGCACCTCGGAATCGGCCTCCCAGCTCAACGCCGGGGCGGCCGCGCGCACGTTGACCGCGTAGGTCGCGTAGTTGTCCGCGACCTCCTGCAACGCGGCGGCGAGCGAGGCCGCGTCGCCCGGCGTGTACAGCGCCCCGAGCTTGTGCTCCTCGACCACGCGCCGCAGTTCCTGCACGTCCGTGCCGACCACCGGGACCCCGGCGCGCACGGCGTGGAACAGCTTGTTCGGCATGGCCAGCCGGTGGTTCAGCCACTTGTCGGAGTGCGTGACCAGCGAGATGCCCAGCTCCCGCAGCAGCGCGTCCACCTCGTCCACCGGACGCGCGCCGACCACCTCGGCGGCCTTGGAGTCGTAAGAGCCCAGATACGTGTCGTCGGCCGGCCCGGCGATGACGATCCGCAGCGGCTTCACCAGCTCCGACGCCCCGGCGATGGCCTCCAGCTCGCGGAACGGCGCGATCCGGCCCGCGTATACGGCCCCTGACACCGTCTTCGGCGGGTCCACCGGACCGCCCTCGGGCATCGGGAAGGTGTTGCGGACGACCTCGACGTGCCGCCAGCCGTACGCCTCGCGCAGCGCGTCGGCCACGCCCTGCCCGACGGTGATCACCGTGGCCGCCCGCGCGCCCCAGGCCTGTTCCTGCTTGGCTTCCCGGCGCTTCTGCGACGGCGTCGGGCGGCCGACGCGCGGCCGCCCCTGCCACAGCTCGTGCGTGTCGTAGACGAGCGGCACCCGGTGCTCCTGCGCCAGTTCCACGCCGAGCGACAGGGTGTTGAAATCGTGCGCGTGCACGACGTCGAACTCCTGCCCGGCGGCCAGCTGCCGGGCGTTGGCCCGCCACGAGGCGAACGCCGAGTTCCGGTGCTGCGGCAGCAGCAGCCAGCGCGCGGCCCGCAGGTGCGGCGGCAGCTTGCGGCGCGCGCCCAGCGATTCGGCGCCCTCCTTGCGGAACGCCGACCCGGCGCCGACGCTGGCCACCGTGACACCCGCCGGCGGCTCATAGCCGGTCGAGACGTCCTTGCCGATCACGTGGACCGCGTGGCCGGCGCCGGCCAGCGCCGCGGCCTCGCGCATCACCCGGGTGTCGGTCGCGACGTTGGAGATGACGAGCATCAGGATGCGCATGCGCGGCTACTTCTTAGGGGTCTTGGAGGATTTGCCGGTGGCCTTGGCCAGCCGCGCGGGGGAGGTGAGGAAGCCGTAGCCCCAGGAGCCGTGCATGGTGGCCAGCACCAGCGGCAGCCGGGCCCGGACGCCCGCGGGCAGGCCGCGGGACTCGTAGAGCGCGCCGGCGGTCAGCGCGCCGAAGTAGCCGACCGGGATCACGAAGCCGAGCGCGGCTATCCCGGGGCCGCCGGTGACGCCGGCCAGGCCGACGACCGTCCCGGCGGCGACGGCCAGCAGCGCCCCGGGCGGCGCGAGGTAGCGCAGGTTGGCGGTGCCGGCGTGGGTGCGCATCACGACGCGGCGCCAGCGGCCGTACTCTTTGTACTGCTTCGCCAGAGCCTTGAGATTCGGGCGCGGCCGGTAGGTCACCGACAGGCTCGGGTCGAACCAGATCAGCCGGCCGGACTCGCGGATCCGGTGGTTCAGCTCCCAGTCCTGGGCCCGGGTGAAGTGCTCGTCGTAGCCGCCGAGCTCGTCGAGCACGTCGCGCCGGAAGACGCCGAGGTAGACGGTGTCCGACGGGCCGCTCTCGCCGCCGGTGTGGTTGGGGGCGTTGCCGACGCCCAGCTTGCTGGTCATGGCGCGGGCCACGGCCTGCTCGAAGACGGTGACGCCCTCGGCGCGCATGACGCCGCCGACGTTGGCCGCACCGGTCTTTTCGAGCAGCCGCACCGCGGTCTGGATGTAGCCGGGGACGAGCTCGCCGTGGCCGTCGACGCGGACCACGATGTCGTGCCTGACCTCGGCCAGAGCCGCGTTCAGGGCGGCCGGGGTGCGGCCGGTGGGGTTCGGCACGCTGCGCACCCGGGGGTCGGCGGCCGACAGTTCGTCGGCGACCTCCTGAGTGCGGTCCGTGCTCGGGCCGATCGCCAGGATCAGCTCCAGTTCGCCGGGGTAGCCCTGGGCCAGGACACCGTTGACGGCGAACGCGAGGTGGCGCTCCTCGTTGAGGACCGGCATGATCACCGATACCGGGGGCCAGGCGGTCCTGGTCTCCTCAACGGATGCCGCGGTGGGTGCGGAGGGTTCTGAGACGTTCATCGTCGGTCAGATTACCGGCCTACTCTGAACCCTCGGGGCAGATGCACAGACTGCGACCATCCGGTGACCGGACAGGGTCTTCAGTCGACGGCATGTCCGGCCGCCCGCAACGCCGCGACCGCGCGCTCGGTGTCGGATTCGGGCACCAGCACCAGATCGGCGTGGAACGTCGAGGCGACGAACACCGGCACCGCTGCCGCGGCCAGCGGTTCCAGCAGCGCGGCGAGCATGCCCGGCAGGTTCAGGCCGTGCGCGGTGTCGCCGCCGTAGAGCGCGCGCCACAGCTCGGCGTCCGCGCTCCCGTGCTCGACGACCTCGCGGACCACGGTCAGCCCCTCGGGGGCGCGGACCTGCGCGATCCAGCCGCTCGGCGGCGCGACGGCGGCCGGCAGGTGCTCGACCGCGAAGCGTCCGGGGACCAGGCGCAGACGCTGGGCCCGCTCGCCGGCGGCGCTCATCGCCCGGCCTCCGGGCTGCTCGCCGAGCTGCTCGCCGGGTCATTCGCTGGGCCATTCGCCGCAGCCAGCGCGGCCTCCTCGGCCCGCCGCCCAGCCTGATCCCGAACAGCCTGGTCCCGTCCCGCCTGATCCCGCGCGGCCTGGATGGCGCGGCGGCGGGCCAGCCGGTGGCTCCGCCGGATCTCGGCCTCGCCGTGCCGGCGCCGGTCCAGATCGGTCTCCAGCACCAGCGGCGGCACCGAGCGCGGCTGGCCCTTGTCGTCGACGGCGACGAACACCAGGTAGGCGCTGGCCACGTGGCGCGGCGCGGTCCCGGCCTCGTTCCAGGGCTCGGCCATCACCCGCACGCCGACCTCCATCGAGGTGGCGCCGACCCAGTTCACCTGCGCGTAGGCATGGACCAGGTCGCCGACCCGGACCGGGTTCAGGAACTGCATCTCGTCCATGGCGGCGGTGACCGCGGGTCCCCCGGAGTGCCGCCCGGCCACGGCCCCGGCGACGTCGTCGACGAACTTCATGACCACGCCGCCGTGGACGGTGCCCAGGAGGTTCACCTCGGTGGGCCCCATGATGTGGGACAGCATGGTCCGCGAGGCGGCGGTGGTGCGGGGCGCGGGCTCGGGGATACTGCGCGAGGCGTCATCGGTCACCCCTTCAGCGTAGATCGTCCCGGGACGTGCCTCGATCCGGGCATCGGTCCCGATGCGCCGGAGACGGTAGCGCCGGTGGGACCCGGGTAAGGGGGCTATCCACGCCGCGCTCCTGGGGACAAAATCGCAGGGAGCGGATACTAGACAGGGGGCGTCCGGCATGACTAACAACATCTCCGCGAGACGCGGGGCGAAGATAGCGGTTTTCGCGGCACTGGTGCTCTTGATCCTCGTCGCCGCCTTCGACAACCAGTGGACCGGCCACTGGCGCGACGGCAGGTCGGCCGTGGGCGGCAACGCGACGCACAGCTGGATCGCCGGACCGGTCAGGGGCCTGAGCGCGCTGGCGTGGCGGGCGACGAAGGAAGCCGGCGAGCCGGCCCGCGTCTTCTTCGGCATGACGGCCGAGCCGGTGATCGCGGTGGTACTGACCTTCCTGCTGCTGATGGTGGTCTGCCGCGGCGTGGCGGCCCGGCGCGGACGCTGGACCCTGTTCCTCGGCTCGTGGTTCGTCACCGGCGTGGCCGCGGCCATCGCGCTGATCGCCGGCTCCGCCATCGCCGGCATCGGTATCGCCAACGGCCTGACCGACGGCGGGAACACGCAGTTCGGGCGCGGGGACATCTACTTCACGCTGATCTCGATGGGCCTGGAGTTCGGGCTGTTCGCGGGCTGGCTGGTCGGGTTCGTGGCGGTGCTGGTCTACGGGTCGACCGAGCTCTCGGAGCCGGTGAGCACGACCCAGGAGTACGAGGCGCCGTCGTACGCCGACTACACGTCGTCGGCCATGTCCTCGGCGGCGCCGTCGTCCGGGGCGGGTTCGAGCGAGGACTACTCGTTCACGCCGACGTCGCCGTACGCTTCGGGTTCCCCGGGGTCCGCCGACGGGGGCGGGGGCTACGGCGGCCACGGCGGCTACGAGTCGCCGACCGCCGCCACGACGGAGCTCACGCCGCCGCAGGAGAGCGACCCCTACGGCGGCGCGCGGCCCTACTGACAGGACAGTTCAGTCCTCGGCCGGGCCGTAGACCACGTGCAGGATGCCGGACTTGAAGACGTCGCACTTGATCAACTGCATGGCGGTCACCATCACCGCGGGCTTCTTCTTCGACGCCGCCTGGCCGGACCGCGAGGAGGCCGGCCAGGACCTGCAGTTCGCCAGGGCGCTCGGCGACGCGCGCAAGATCGGCGTCTCGCCTTCGGCGGGCTCCGTGTCGGTCGCTTCACAGGGTCAGACGGAGGCGCGGCGCCGAACTCATCGCCCTGAGCGAAGATTTTCTCGCCGGATCGATGAATCGGCGCGCCGACGCGGGTCTGTAGTGACGTGGGACGCATTGAGCGGTATGACGTGTCGACGATCGAGCAGCCGACCAGGGCGGACCTGGAGCGGCTGGCCCGGCGGCGGCTCGACGCCCGGCGGCGGGGATGCGAGCTGGTGCTCACCGGGGTCGGCGAGCGGCTGCGGCTGCTGCTGGCGCTGACCGGGCTGGACGAGGTGTTCGTGATCGGCGGCGCGGCTCCGCCGGATGAGGGAGCGGAGCTTGAGTTCGAAGGCTGAGATTGAGGCTGAGCCGGGCTGAGCAGGGCTGAGGGCTGGCTCAGGCCGGCGTGCCGTCGGCCTGCAACCGCGCGGGCACACCGAACAGCGGGAACAGCCGGTCGGTGTCCAGGTAGTTGCCGATACCGGCCAACTGCCCGTCCCGGATCTCCAGGACCATGATCGCCCACGGTGTGAACCCGTCGCCGTCCTCGGCCGGACGGTACTGCGCGAACGCCGGCGACCCGTTGGCCTCGACGGCCAGCAGCCGCGAGCCGCGGCAGCCGCCCCCGGCGCCGTTCCACCATGCGCGCAGCTCGTCGATGCCCTGCAGCCAGAGCTGGTAGGGCGGCATGTTCAGCGAGACGTCGGCGCGCAGCAGCTCGGTCAGACCCTCGATGTCGAAGGCCTCGAAGGCCTTGACGTACTTGCCCAGGAACTCGCGCTGCTCCTCGTCCAGCGGCTTGGCGGTGTCCCCGCCGGCGGCGCCGTCTTCGGCCAGGGTGGCGCGAGCCCGCTGCAACGCGCTGTTCACCGAGGCCACCGACGAGTCCAGCAGTTCGGCGGTCTCCGCCGCCGACCACGCCAGCACCTCGCGCAGGATCAGCACGGCCCGCTGCCGGGGCGCGAGCTTCTGCAGCGCGGCGACGAACGCCAGCCGGATGCTCTCCCGTCCCACGGCCACCTCGGCGGGGTCCCCGGCGAGCACCCGCTCGTCCGGGACCGGCCCGACCCAGATGTTCTCCTCCAGCTGTGCCAGATTCGGCGCGGTCGCCGACCCCGGCGAGAACAGGTCCATCGGCCGCGCCCGGCGCTGCGCGGCCGGCGCCATGTCCAGGCACACGTTCGTCGCGATCCGGTACAGCCAGGTCCGCAGCTGCGAGCGCCCCTGGAACCCCTCGAACTTGGACCAGGCGCGCAGCAGCGTCTCCTGCACCGCGTCCTCGGCCTCGAAGGCGGAGCCCAGCATGCGGTAGCAGTAGGCGGTCAGCTCGCGCCGGAAGGGTTCGAGCTGGTCGGCGACGGCGTCTCGGTCGATGGTCGTGGACACGTTTTTCACCATAGCCCGGGGTTCTGACAGACGGGGCGGTGCTTGGGGAATCCGGGACGGCGGAACGCGCTGATCACGGGCCTGGAAGCGCAGCGGTCACGCCTCGTCGAGCAGCCCCGCGTCCCGTCCCACCAGGGCCGCCTGCACCCGGTTCGCCACGCCGAGCTTCGCCATCACCCGCGACACGTGCGCCTTCACCGTCGCCTCGCTCAGGTACAGGTTCTTGCCGATCTGCGCGTTCGACAGCCCCCGCGCCACCTCGGCGAGCACGTCCCGCTCCCGCGGCGTCAGCTCCGCCAGCAGCTTCACGGCCTGCTCGGCGCGGTCCGCGACGCGCAGCCCGGTGTAGTGGTCCAGCAGCCGCTTGGTCACCGGCGGCGACAGCATCGCGTCGCCGCGGGCCACCACGCGCATCGCCGAGATCAGGTCGCGCGGCGGGGTGTCCTTGAGCAGGAAGCCGGTGGCGCCCAGGCGCAGCGCCTCGAAGATGTAGGCGTCCAGGTCGAAGGTGGTGAGCATGACCACCGGCGGCGGGTCGGGGGTGGCCTGCACGCGGCGCAGCGCCTCCAGGCCGTCCACGCGGGGCATGCGGACGTCCATCAGGACCACGTCCGGACGGTGCGCCGCGAGGGCGTCGACGACCAGCGAGCCGTCCTCGGCCTCGGCGACCACCCGCAGGTCCTCGGCGGACTCCAGGATGGTGCGCAGGCCGGCGCGGACCAGGCTCTCGTCGTCGACGAGCAGGATGCGGATCATGCGGCGGGCTCCGGGGAGGGGATCAGGCGGGGGGCGTCCGGGTCGGCGGTGCGGCCGGCGCGGTCCTTCTCATCATCGGTCACGCAGGCCGTTCCGGCCGAGGGTCCGGTGCCGCGCTCGCGGCTGCCCGGGGAGACGATGACACCGTAGTCCGCCTCGTCCTTCTTCGCGTCGGCCTGCGGCCAGGGCAGCCAGGCCAGCACCAGGAAGCCGCCGCGGAGCGTCGGACCGGCCTCGAACGAGCCGCCGGCGACCTCCACCCGCTCGCGCAGCCCCGCCAGGCCCGAGCCGGCGCCGGGCAGCGAGGTGCCCACGACGCGCGGCGCCTGGTTCTCCACCCGCACCTCCAGGCCGATGTCCGGCGCGCCGGACAGCCGGACCGTGGTGGCGGCCGAGGCGGCGTGCTTGTGGATGTTGGTGAGCGCCTCCTGGACCACCCGGTACGCGGCGCGGCCCACGGCCTCGGGCACCGGCGCGTCCAGGCTCAGGCTGCTGTTCGGCACCAGCCGCACCGACACGCCGGCCGCGGCCGAGCGCTCGACCAGCTCGGCGATGTCCGCGAAGCGCGGCTGCGGGGCCAGCGGGGCCGAGGTGTCGCCGCTGGCCAGCACGCCGAGCACGTCGCGCAGGTCCTCCAGCGCGGAGCGCGCGGTCTCCCGGATCAGGCCGGCGGTCTGGCGGGCCGCGGCGGGCTCGGGGCGCTCGGTGATCTCCAGGCCGCCGGCGTGCAGCGCGATCAGCGAGATGCGGTGCGCCAGGACGTCGTGCATCTCGCGGGCGATCCGGGTCCGCTCGGCCAGCCGGGCGGCCTCGGCCCGGACCTCCTGCTCGGCCTCGGCGCGCTCGGCGCGCTCCTGCAGGCCCACCAGCCGGTCGTGGCGGGCGCCGAAGTAGGCGCCGAACAGCACCAGGACCAGCACCCACAGCACGTTCACCAGCACGTCGGTGAAGGTCAGGTCGCCGTGGTTCTCGATGGCGGTCTGGGTCAGGTAGGCGGCGCCGCCGAGCGCGGTCAGGCCCCACATCACCCGGTCGCGGCGCTTCACCGCCAGCGCGAACAGCATCATCGCCAGCGGGACCGACACCTGGCCCACCACGGCCAGGAGCATGGTCAGCACGATGACGCGCTCGGTGCGCGAGCGCCGCCACCACAGCGCGACGGTGCCGACCAGCGCCAGCGAGCCCTGTAGGGCGGCCATCGGGAGGTCGTGCTTGTCCACGCCGTCCGTGTACAGGTCCGCGAGGCCCTCCAGCAGGGCCAGCGCCATGACCGCGATGTCGCGGGCGCGCGGGAGCCAGGCCGGGGATTTCACCCCTTCAGCGTAGGTCGGGTGCGGAACGGCGCACGTCCGACTTTCGTAGGGGAACGATGGGGAACGAAGGCAGCATGACCGCGGACCCGGCCGGCGCGCAGTTCCGGCGGCGCGGCGTGATCATTCTCACCCCGCGTGAACTGGTGCTTTCCGGCTGGTCCGGGCAGTGCCGGGACGAGGCCCTGAAGCCTTTGATCCTCAGCACCGCACGGACGGAGTGATCTACCTGTTGATCGACTGGAAAGAGTTCACCGAGACGACGCGCGACCAACAGTGGGCGGCGGATATAAAAGCCTGGCTCGCTTCCGATCCGAAGGACACCGCTGCGAAGGACACCGCCGATGGCGACTGAGGAAGGCGCGGCGGTCTCGATCGACGACATCGCCTACGACGCGCTGCTGGAGTGGATCGCCGACGAGGTCGCTCCGTTCGTCGGCCAGGGCCGCGTCGCGGACTACATCCCGGCGCTGGCCCAGGTGCCGCCGGACCGGTTCGGGATGGCCCTGGCCACGGTCGACGGACACCTGTACGGCGTGGGCGACTTCCGCGAGCGCTTCTCGTTGCAGAGCATCTCGAAGGTTTTCACGCTGGCGCTGGTGATGGCCGGCGACGCCGGGGCGCTGCGCGGCCGGGTCGGGGTGGAGCCGTCCGGCAACGCGTTCAACTCGCTGATCCAGCTGGAACTCGAGCGCGGGATTCCGCGCAATCCGTTCATCAACGCCGGAGCCCTGGTCGTCACCGACATCCTGCAGACCCAGACCGGCGACGCGGCCGGCGCGGTCCTGGACTTCCTGCGCACCGAATCCGACGACCACACCGTGACGATCGACGGCGTGGTCGCGGCTTCCGAGGCCGAGCACGGCGACCTGAACCTGGCGCTGGCGCACTACATGGCCGCGTACGGGAACATCGAGAACCCGGTCGGCCTCACCGCCGAGCACTACTTCCGGCACTGCTCGATCGCGATGAGCTGCGCCGAGACCGCGATGGCCGCGCTGTTCCTGGCCCGGCACGGCGTGCGCGCCGACGGCACCCGGCTGCTGCCGGTGCTCGGCGCCAAGCGGGTCAACGCCCTGATGATGACGTGCGGCGCGTACGACGCCGCGGGCGACTTCGCGTTCCGCGTCGGGCTGCCCGGCAAGAGCGGGGTCGGCGGCGGGATCGTCGCGGTGGTGCCGGGGCGCGCCGCGCTGTGCGTGTGGTCGCCGGCGCTGGACCCGCACGGGAACTCGGTGGCGGGCGTGGAGGCTTTGGACCGGTTCAGCGCGGCCACGGGGTGGTCGGTGTTCTAAGTGTTCTAGGCGTTCTAGGCGTTCCAGGCGGACGACCTCCACAGCGGCGCCACCGGATCCATAAGGACCCGGCGACGCCGCTGTGCCGTCGAAAACTCCGGCCGGGCTAGCCGAACCGCCCGTTCACGTAGTCCGAAGTCCGCTCGTCCCGCGGGTCCTCGAACAGCTGCCGCGTCGGCCCCGCCTCCACGATCCGCCCCGGCGTGTCGTGCGAGGCCAGGAAGAACGCGCAGTTCTGCGACACCCGCGCGGCCTGCTGCATGTTGTGCGTGACGATCACGATCGTCAGCCGCCCGCGCAGGTCGGCGATGGTCTCCTCGACCCGGCGGGTGGACGTCGGGTCCAAGGCGGAGCAGGGCTCGTCCATCAGCAGGACGTCCGGCTCCACGGCCAGCGAGCGGGCGATGCACAGCCGCTGCTGCTGGCCGCCGGACAGCGCGCCGCCGGGCGAGCGCAGCCGGTTGCGCACCTCGGCCCACAGCCCGGCCTGCGTCAGGCTGGTCTCCACCAGCTGGTCCCGCCGCGCCTTGCCGGCCTTGATCCCGGCCAGTTTCAGGCCGCTGACCACGTTGTCGTAGATGGACATCGCCGGGAACGGGTTCGGGCGCTGGAACACCATGCCGACCCGGGCCCGCACGTCGGCCGGACGGCGCCCCGGCGCGTAGATGTCGTCGCCGGCCAGCAGCACCCGCCCGGCCAGCTGCGCCGACTTCACCATCTCGTGCATGCGGTTCAGGATCCGCAGGTACGTCGACTTCCCGCAGCCGGACGGCCCGATGAGCGCCGTCACCTCGCCGGGCTCCATGGTCAGCGACACCCGCTCCAGCACCTTGTGGTCGCCGAACCAGGCGGACAGGTCGCGGGTCTCCAGGCCGACCAGCCGGCCGGAGCGCCCGATGTTCGCATCCAGGCCCGCGCCGGGGCCGATCGGATCGCCCGGGACGGCGGGCAACTGCTCGGTCGGAGCGTCCGCGGTCGAGGCCGTCGCCACCCCGCCGTACTCGTCTATCTCGGTCATCGTGGTCCCAGCTTCAGTAGATGTTCGGCAGCAAGACGGTGGCGTTCTCGTACACGCACCACAGCAGCGCGGCCAGCACCGGCGCCATGGACAGGTACGCGGCACGGCGGTTCCAGAACACCGCGAGCGCCACCGTCACCACCACCGCGAAGGCCAGCGCCAGCGCCCACAGCTGCAGGGCCGGCCAGGCGTCGGTGTCGGAGGCCAGCGCCTTGTCCAGGTCGGTGCGCGCCCCGGTCTGCCCGGAACCGGCGCCGGCCTGGCCGTCCAGCCGCGCGCCGACGTAGATCGCGTGCGTCGGGATCCACGTCGAGTCCCCGGTGGCCAGCACCAGCCGGTTCGGGAACTTGTCGTCGACCGGCTTGCTCCCCTGCCCGAAGGCGTTGACGGTGTAGGTGTAGGACCCCTCGCCGGTGGTGACGTTGATCTTGTCGCCGATCCGCAGCTGCGGCAGCGCGGCGAACGGCGCGCCGAACGTCCCGCGCCGCCCCATCAGCACACTGACACCCGGCTGCCCGGGCAGCACCGTGTACCGCACATGCCCCGGCCCGCGCGCCAGATCGGCGCCGGTGGTGCCCTCGACGACGATCGTCTGGTGCAGCCCGAGCCGGGGGATGTCCAGGATCATCACGGGGGCGCCGTCGGGCGCGGGGGCGACGGGGGCGGTGGCGTTGGCGAGCTCGGCGGCGAACGCCCGGTACAGGTTGGCCTGGCTGTGCTTCTCCTGCAGCCCGGTCAGGCCGAACGCGTAGACGCCCCAGCCGAGCAGCAGGACCGCCGCCAGGCTCGCGGCTGTGGAGACCATCCGGACCACGCGCAGACCCCGGCCCTCGCGCAGCCCGGCGCGGAGCGCGGCGAGCGACGGCCGCAGCTCGAACGGCTTCACAGCAGGCTGCGGATCGGCGGCGGCGCCGGCCTCCGGAGCGGTCTGCGCGATCTGGGCAGTCTGAGCGGTCTGAGCGGTCTCAGCGGTCTGAGCCGTCTCGGACTCGCCGTCCGGAGCCGCCGGCGCGGTCGGCTCCTCCGCGGTGGAGTCCACGGCGGGTTCCGCGGTGGGCGCGGTCATCTGCCGGGCCCCTTCTCCTCGCCGCCGGGCTGGAACGCCCCGGCCACGAAGGCCGCGTCCCGCTCGGCCGCCGCGAGCTTGCGACGCCGAATCAGCATGCTGCCGAACACCGGCGGCGCGATCACCACCGCCAGCAGTTCCAGCGACGTGAGGCCGGCCATCAGCTTCGGATCACGGTGCTGGGGCACGTCGGCGACCACCGACGTGGCCCCGCCGACGGTGCCGCCGGTGTCACCGCCGGTGCCTCCGGAGCTGTCCGTGGGCAGCCCGGTCAGCGGGTCCACCCCGCCGGTGGTGCCGCCGGTCGTGCCGCCGGTGGTCCCGCCGGTCGAGCCACCGGCTCCGCCGGTCGTGCCGCCGGTGGTCCCGCCGTTCGACCCGGACGAACCGCCGCTGGTGCCGCCCGACGTCCCACCGGTGGAGCCGCCGGTCGTGCCGCCCTTCTTGCCGCCCGAGCCGCCGGTGGACCCGCCGCTGGACCCTCCGGAGGTGCCACCGCCGGTGCCGCCGCCGACGGTGCAGTTCAGCGGTGCGCCGACCTTGTCGCACGGGCTCGGCTGCGGGGCGTCGACCAGCACGGTCAGCTGGCCGGCGGCGTTGAACGTCGGGTTCGGGCAGTTGGACAGGGTGTTGGGGTCGACGCCGGACTGCTGCCCGGGGATGTGCGAGATCTGCAGCATCCCGCCGCGCACCAGGTTCCGGGGAATCGGCGAGTAGCCGAGGTTGTCGGCTTCGGCCTGGCCGGCGCACAGGATGTAGGCCGCGTACTTGGACAGCGCGGCGCCGTGGTCGTCGGAGGCGCGGGGCACCGCGGGCAGCGTCCCGGTGTCCCTGGGCACGATGACGTAGCTGTAGCTGGAGATCGGGTACGACCGCGGGTCGCCCATCGTGTAGACCGCGTCGAGGTTCTGCTGCAGGTAGTTCGGGTCACTGGCCGGGGTGTTGTCGTCCACGCCGCGGATCTTGGCCGCGGTCAGCGCGATGGCGACGTTCGACGCGGTCGGGACCGTGTAGTACCCGGCCGGGTTCAGCACCTTGACGACCGGCCAGAAGTTCAGCTTGGCGTAGGCGTACTCGTCGTAGCCGATCGCGCCCTCGCCGGTCGGCGACATGATGAAGTTCGCCACCACGTCCGAGCCGTTCTCGGCGTGCATGTTGCTGCTGGCCGGGGTCGGGTAGAACTCGGTGTAGTCGCCGCACGAGATGCCGTTGATCGCCGTGCAGTACGCGTCCCACTGGGCCTTGTGCGTGTGCTCCATGTACCGGGTCCACTGCGCGGTCGCGCCGGAGCCGTCGGAGCGCACCACCGGGGTGATCGGCTCGTGCGGCAGGTTCCCGGGGTACTCGGCTTTGATCCGCGGGTCGTCCCAGGTGGTGATCTGGTTGGTGAAGATGGCGACCAGCACATCCGGGGACAGCCGCAGGTTCATGATCTGCTTGCCGCCGATGTGCAGGTTGTACATGAAGGTGGTGCCGCCGGCGGTCACCGGCACGTAGGAGAAGCGGTAGGTCGGGTTCTCGACGTTGCCCTGGCCGTTGGAGTGCCCGGAGGAGCCCACGCCCTGGTCCTCGGCGGTGCGGAACGGCACGTCGGAGGCGGTGAAGTCGTCCTGGCCCTGTTCCCAGTCGGTGCGGCCGGCGGCCGAGCCGTTGGACGCGAAGTCGATGTTGATGCCCTGCGGCAGGACGTCGCGGCGCCACTGGTCCAGCGCCGGTCCGCTCCAGGACGAACCGGAGCCGCGCAGCGCGGTGGCGGCGTGCGCCGGGCTCGCGGCGGGCAGGCCTGCGGCGGCCAGCAGACCGCCGAGGCCGACCGCGGCCAGCAACGCCGGGATACGGCCTCTCAAGGTGTGTGTCTTCACGAAGCAGGCTCCGGTTCCGGATGGATGACGGCGGCGGCCACGGGCGCTGGGCGCGCGGCCGGCGGCCCGGACATGGTCGGGGACGGCGGCACCGAGGCGGCCCGGTCCCGCGCCATCCGGCGCAGGCTGCGGCGCGACAGCTCGCCCGGCCGGCGCCCGCCGACCAGGCGCGCCGCGACGAACAGGACCATGACGATCGCCATCAGGGCCAGCGCGCCGCCGAACGCCCGGATCTTCATGTCGTTCTGCGGATAGCGGACGTAGTTCCAGACGTACAGCGGAAGGCTGATCTGCTCGCCGCTGAAGGGATTCGCGTTCTTGCGCGGGGTGAAGCCCGCGGTGAGCAGGACCGGCGAGGTCTCCCCCACCGCGCGCGCCATGCCCAGCAGGATCGCCGTGGTCAGGCCGGAGCGCGCGGTGGGCAGCACGACGTTCCACACCGTGCGCCACTGGCTCGCGCCGAGGGCGAAGGAGGCCTCGCGCAGGGTGTCGGGCACCACCCGGATCACCACCTCGGCGGCCCGGGTGACGATCGGCATCATCATCACGGTCAGCGCCAGCGAGGCGGCGAAACCGCTGCGGTCGAAACCCAGGGTGAGGATGACCGAGCCGAGCACGAACAAGCCGGCGACGATCGAGGGCAGCGCGGTCATCGCGTTGACCACGGTGCGGACCGGCTGCGCCAGCCGGCCGCCGATCTCCGACATGAACACCGCGGTGGACAGGCCCAGCGGGACCGCGAACAGGGTCGCCAGGCCCAGCTGCTCCAGCGAGCCGATCATCGCGTGCAGCACGCCGCCGCTGCTGAGCCCGTCCAGCGGCCCGGTCTTCTGCATGTCGGTGGTCAGGAAGTTGCCGTGCCCGAGCGCGTCGGACCCGCGCCAGGCGACATAGCCGATCTGGTCGACGAGCACCGCGATCATCAGCAGGCCGGCACCGGTGAACACGGCGGTCGCGATCTTCTCGCGCACGTGCCGGGGCTCCCACTGGGTGCGCGCGATGCCCCAGTAGAAGCCGAGGAACGCCACGTACCAGCACAGCCAGAAGCCCAGGGCGCCGGCGAAGGGCATGATCCGCTCGTACACCAGCCAGACCAGCCCGAGCGCGCCGGCCGCGGCGCCGGCCAGGGTCCCGACGTCGGCCGCGGTGATCGAGCCGGGCCGGACCTGGACCTGGCCGGACCTGGTGTCCAGGTAGGCGGTGTTCAGGCCGGCGGCGGTGGGATCGGCGGCGAAGCCGGGTCCGGCGGAGTCGACGTGTGTCATGGCGGCGTCAGACCTCTCACTCATTGGTCGCGGCGCCGGAGCGCGAACGGGAGATGACCGCGGCCGCGGCCATGTTGACCACGAGCGTGATCGCGAACAGCACGAGCCCGGCGGCCATCAGCGCCGACAGCGCGAGCTTGTCGGACTCGCCGTAGCGCAGCGCGATGAGCGAGGAGATCGAGTTGGCGCCGGCCTGGAGCGGATGCGAGGACAGCGCGAACACCGGCGAGATGATCAGCGCGACCGCGATGGTCTCGCCCATCGCCCGGCCGAAACCGAGCATCACCGCGCCGATCGCGCCGCCCTTGCCGAACGGCAGCACGACGGTCCGCACCATCCCCCACCGCGTGGCCCCGAGCGCGTAGGCGCCCTCCCGCTCCCCGGTCGGGGCCTGCGAGAACACCTCCCGGGACAGCGAGCAGATGATGGGCATCACCATCAGCGACACCACGACCCCGGCGATGAAGGCGGACTGGGTGTAGGAGGTGGAGATCTGGCCGTTGCGCACCTTGAGGAACGGCAGCACGCCGCCGAGGTGCGTGGACAGCCAGCGCTCGAACCCGATGATGCGCGGGGTGAGGAACACAAGACCCCACAGTCCGTAGACGATGCTCGGCACCGCCGCCATCAGGTCGACCAGCGAGATCAGGGTCCGGCGCAGGCCGACCGGCGCGTACTCGGAGATGAACAGCGCCGACCCGAGCGCCACCGGCACCGCGATCAGCATCGCGATGACCGCGATGATGATCCCGTCCGGCAGCACCGCGCCCACGCCGAACCGGTGGACCGCGGTCTGCCACCGCTGCTCGGTGAGGAACGACCAGCCGGTGGCGTGCAGCGCCTGCGCTCCCCGGACGGCCAGGAACAGCGCGATCAGGCCCATGACGGCGAACACGGACAGGCCGGCGGCCCGGAAGCCCATGCGGAAGATCCGGTCCCCCCGGGACACCCCGGGGACGATGCGGATCGGGGTGTCGTCGAGGGGGGCGGGCCCCGCCTCCGGGCCGGAGGCCGGAGGCGACGGCGGTGGCGGTGGCAGTGGCGGCGGTGGCCCGAACAGGTCGTCGGCGAGCGCGGCGCCGGCGTCGGCGGTGCTCACGGCCTCACCGCCCGAAGCGGCGCGCGGGCCGCTTCCAGATGGTCCGGAGCCGGGCGCCGACCCCGCCGGAGGTCAGCATCAGGGCGATGGGACCGGCGGCCACCAGGACCAGGCCGACGATCAGCAGGATCGGCAGGATCAGCCGGCCGATTCCCGCGGTGTCGGCGCTGGCGGTGCCCACGGCGGCCGCGGCGGTGGAGCCGGTGAGGCTGTGCACGGGGGTGCTGCTGCCGGCCGGGGCCACGGCGCCCTTCGAGGAGGAGGAGCCGCCGGGCTCGGTGCCGCCGCCGTTCCCGCCGGAACCGACGGTGCTGGTGAGGTAGGACACCGACGGCGTGCCGTTCTTCGACACGGTGACCGGCGTGACCACCGTGTTGCCGGACGTGGTCGGCTGGCCGGTGGCCGGCCCGGTGGCGGTCACCGTGGCGGTCGGGCCGCCCGGGGCGGCCCCGGCGCGGATCTTGGCGATCGCCGCCCCCGCCTGCGCGGCCTGGGCCGCGGTGTTCGGCACGTAGCCGGGCGCGAGCTCGCCGGGCGCGTCGCCGGCCATCTGGCCGCTGCGGTTGTCGGTGACCGAGGCCAGGAAGTCCGCGATGTGGGCGGTCTTGGCAGGGGAGACCCCGGAGGTCGGCGCCATCGCGTAGGCCGGGACGGTCAGCGGGTACGCGGCGACGTCGCCGGCGTACGCCGGGCCGGGAGCCTCCCACTGGAGCGACTCGGTGCCGGTCGCGGGGTCGGTGGCGTAGTCCGCGGTCGCGGCCGCCATGGCCGGCGCGGTCGGGGCCACGTAGTTGCCGGCGGCGTTGGGCAGGGAGGCGGTCGGCAGGCTGAAGGCGGCGGCGCGGCCGGTGTCCATGATGGCCAGCACTCCGCGCGAACCGAGGTTCTGCGGCCCGCACTTGAGGTGCGTGCCGGTCACACTGTCGACGTCCGGGCTGTCGCAGGTCGCCGTGGCCTTGAGCAGATGCCGTAGGACGTCGTCGAGACCGTCCTGGATGGGGTTCCACTCGAAGCTCTTGAGGATTTTGTAGTCCTTGTGGACCCCGGTGGCGGGCTTGCCGGTGGTCGGGTCGTTGTTCGGCCCGCTGGAATCCTGCGGCACCAGGTTGTTGATCGGATACGGGTACACCGAGGTCAGGTACTTCGTGTCCACGTGCATGTGCCACGGGTCGGCGGCGCCGGCCAGGAAGGCCCGGGCCTGGGTGTCGGCCATGATCCACGTGGTCAGCTCGCGCACCAGGTCGGTCTGGCCGCCGGCGACGATCGGCAGGGTGTTGATCGCGGTCACGTCCTGGCAGGTCGGCCAGGCGAACGCGTTGTCGGTCGGGTTCAGCGACTGGAACTCGGGATCGGCGAACAGGCAGGCCGGGTTCCCTGCCACCGAGGCGGTGTCGTCCAGTTGGCCCTTGAACGACTCCAGGTCATAGGACTGGGTCAGGAGCTTGGCCACCAGCCGGGCGTTGAGTTTCATGCTCCGGATCGGCAGGTTGGTGTTCGGATCGTCGACGAAGAAGACGACGGCGATCCCGGTGCTGCCCACCGGCACGTAGGTGTAGGGCCGTGCGCCCTTCGTCCCCGGGCCGGCCGGCAGCGAGGTGAAGGCCACGTCCGCGTTGGGGCTGCCGGCGAGGAAGTCGCCGCGGGCCACCGGCTCGGTCTGGTCGGTCTGGGCGTTGACCGTCACCGGGTTGTTCCCGGCCAGGCAGGAGCCCACCACCCACTGGGTCAGGGCGCGGTCGAGCATCGGCATGCCCTCGGCGGCCACGCCGGTCGCGCTGGCCTGGCACGCGGCCGGAACCGGGGCGAAGGACAGGGGGACGACCGTGCGGTTCTGCCAGGCGCACGACTCGCCGCTGATGTTGTTCGACGGGTCGGGGATGCCGAAGGTCACGTCGGTGGCCTCGCCGCTCCCGCCGGTGTCGGCGGTGTGGTCCTTGCAGTCGGGAACGCCGGTGTCATAGCCCAGCGGGTCGCCGCCGTAGTTGGGCTCCACGACGATCGAGCACGGGTGGTCGGCGTCGCAGCCCAGGGTCGGCGCCTGGTTCGCGGTGTAGACCTCCATGTCCAGGCTGCCGGTGCCGTCGGTGCCGGTGACCGCCGCCAACTCGTTGTTGGCGAAGTCCGGCGCGTTCAGACCGGTCGCGACCGCGCCCTGCCCGAAGCCGTTGTTGTTGTCCTTGGTGACGGTCTGGCCGTAGTGCAGGGACCCGTAGCAGTCGGTGATCTGCGGGTTGGTGCCCTTGCACTCGTAGGCGACCACCGGATAGCCGACGTTGCTCCAGCTCGGGCTCTGGCCCACGACCACGAACGAGCCGTTGGTGCTCGGCGTGAACCCGGTCCAGGACACGTGGACCACCTGGTCCACCAGGTTCTGCGTCTGGGAGACCGACACGGTCCCGCGGGCGCCGGACGTCCCGGTGGCCGGGTTCCACACCGGGGGTCCCTGCACGGTGACGGAGGTGGCGTCGGCGTGCGCCTTGGGGAGGGTGTTCGCGCTCGGGGGCAACACGATCAGGGCCGTCATGAAGACGACCGTCCAGGCGAGCACCGCGGCGCAGTAGGCACGCAGCCCCGGCCGGCGCCTGGTTCCCGCTTCACGGGGCGACATGGGAAACAGACCTCCGAGCTCGAAAATCAGTGGACTCATACATTCGCCCGTCCCCGGGCGACGGGAGACCGGCCGCAGGGCGGCCAAGGCGGAAACGCTGGCCGACCGCGAGCCGCTCGGCAAGGGGAACGGCCGAAGCCGGCCCGCGGTCGGGACCGTCCGGAGAGGACGGCTCAGGAAGCCGGGGTGTAGCTGACGCTCAGCGAGCCGACGACCTGGTTGGCGTTGAAGAACGTGGTGTGCAGCGCCTGGTCCAGGTAGGCCGCGCCGGCCGGGTCCACGTCGGCGTCACCGGTCAGGGTCTCCGGCACCACGCCGTTGCCGCTGCCGATGGTGTTGTTGCCGAGCGCGAACAGGGTCACCGGGGTGGTCGAGCCGTCCGGCACCGCGGTCAGCGACTGGGTGTCGCCGCCGAACGCGACGTCGTGGAAGCAGACGATCTTGCCGGTGAACGCGTCGGCGAAGGCCAGGCCGCCACCCAGGGTGATGCTGCCGTAGAACCGGGCGAGCACCGCGTTGCCGCCGGTGACCGGGAAGGTCGCGGTGGCGCCGGTGGTGTTGCTGTAGCTGCCGGTCGCCGACGGCAGCGGCACCGCCGCGATGCCGGAGTGGAGCGCGCTGTCGACGAAGGCGTTGGTGGCGGTCAGGGTGACCGAGCCGGAGGCCGGGGTGCCGGTCGCGCTGGCGGCGGGGAGCGCGAAGGCGGTGGCGGCCAGGGCGGCCGCAGCGGCGGCCGAGCGGATGGCGATGCGGTTCATTGCAGGCTCCTACATGATCGGGTGTGACAGGCGATGAACTACGAAGGGGCCGGGCCCGTCGGATTCGTCCTGATGGACGCTTCCGACGGGCCCGCTACGTACTCGGATCCGTGGTGGATCCGTCTTTCAGCCGGTCAGGGACGACCGGACGCTCGGCGAGAGTCAGACGCCGGGCTGCAGCGTGCCGCAGCCGTGGCTCAGGGTCTGGAAGCCGTAGCTGGTGATCAGGCTCGCGCCGTTGGTGCACAGGTAGCCGCTGTTGCTGCTGCGGTCCAGCAGGGCCTTGAGGTGGCTCTGCTCGGTCGCGCCGCCGGGGCCGGTGCCGTTCCAGTCGGCCTCACGGACGACGTGGAAGACGTTGCGGGTGTAGGTCAGCGACAGGGCGTTGTTCCAGACCTTGGTCGCGGTCAGGATCTGCTGGGTGCTGTCCAGCGAGCGCACGGCGTCCAGCGAGCCGGGCAGGTCGCTGCCGCCGCCCTTGCTGTCGTAGACCTGGCCGACGTAGTGGCTCAGGGAGTAGGGGAAGATGGCGTCGGTGTTGCCGGTGAACGCGGCGTCGGTGCCCTCGTTCTCCTCCGGGGTGACGGACTGCCAGCACGGCTCGCTGGTCGCGGTGATGCCCAGCGCGTTCAGGAAGAACGAGCGGGTGCCCGAACCGGACTGCGGCACGTAGACCTTGATCGTGTCGGTCGACGACGTCGGGTCGGTCGGCAGGCTGTTCCAGGTGGTGTAGGTGCAGTTGTAGATGCCCTTGAGCTCGGCGCTCGTCAGGTTCGACGGCGCGTTGCCACCGGTGTAGGCCGACCAGCCCACCGCGTCCGAGGCGAACGGGATGAAGTAGTCGGTGGTGCCGGTGTTCGGCGGGCGCGAGGAGCGGGCGATGTCGACGCAGGTGTAGTCGGTGTTGTTCAGCGCCGTGATGCCGGAGCCGGAGCCGTTCGGGCGGTTGATCTCGCCGGCCCCGGGCGGGGTGGCGGTGGTGTCACAGCCGGTCTTCGGGGTGATCGGCGAGGTGCCGGTCGCGTCCCAGCTGTAGAACTTCGACGCCGGGGTCGGCGTGGAGCCGTTGTACTGCGTGGACAGACCGTTGTCGAACGACTGGATCGTGTCCGAGCCGACGGCGACGATGGAGCCGGCGGCCGGGGTGGACGCCGGGTCGGCCATCGCGGCGCCGTTCGACGCCATCACGGCGCCGAGGGCGGCCGCGGCGACCGCCGAGGTCATCGCGAGCTTGCGGGTGACAGAGCGCATTACATTTCCTCCTGCAAGGGGGACTGGTCCTTGCGGGAATGACATTCGCCGAAGGGCTCCCTCCCGACCAGGGTTCAAGGTCTTTACGGCCTGCCGGCCGGCGGACCGCGCGCCGCACAGATGTGCTGCTGGCAGGGTGTGTGAGAACCCTGAAACAGAGTCGGGCGAAACCCGGTGTGCTTCCGGCAGTGGCGCGGTAGTGCCGTCTTCGGGGCCCCGCGTTCACCTAGGAACAGCGCTGTCCGGCGTTCGACACGCGGTCCGCCGAGGCCGTCAGGGGCGAGCCCCGGCCGGGTCGGCCCAGGCGGACTGACGCACGACGGGATGTTCGTGATGCCCCACGCGGACTCGAAGAAGGAGCCGGTCCCTGAGATCCTCGTATTCGGCACAGATCTTCATATTCGGCACAGATCTTCGTATTCGACATAGATCTTCGTATTAGACACAGATCGCCGCATTCCGGCACGCATCCGGTCATCCTCCGACGAGTCGTGAACCGCGTACCGTCCACCATCACCGAAGGCGACTGCTCGTCACAGCCCCCTCACCCACGGTCGCGAAGCCGCGCAACGCGCGCATGCCGTCGAACGGGCAGGCCACAGCGCCCGCCGAGCGCTCCCCCGCGGGGTCGGCGGCACCACGAGTGTTTCCCTCAGTACCGTCCCGGCGCCGCCTTGGTCACGCCTCGTTCATCTCCCGCGGCGGGCGAATCCCGACAGGGCGTTCAGGAATCCGGTCGCTCCGCCGCGGCACTGGTCGGGGCGGAGGTAGCCGCGGGCGCTGCGGGCCACGACCACGCCCGCGTGCATGCCGGTGCCGGTCACGCGCACGGGCAGGGCCGCCGACCACCACCAGTCCGGGCCGTCGGCGTCGCGGCCCAGGCGGATGCTCAGGGCGTCGCGGTCGGCGACCAGTTCGCGCCAGGCCGCGTCCAGGGCCTCGTCGCTGCGGTAGGCGCCGGCGGAGCGGGCCAGGGGGCGGCCGTTCGCCGCCAGCAGGATCCAGACCAGTTCGCCGTCGCCTGCGCGCACCACCAGGGCACCGGGCATCTCAGCCGTCGGCGGCCAGCAGCGCCAGGAACTTGGCGACCGCGATCTGGCAGGTGGCGTAACGCTCGTAGGACCGGATCGACCTGGCCAGCGGGGTTCCGCTCGGGGACTGCAGGACCCAGGTCCAGCCGGCTCCGTCCTTCACGTGGCTGATGCGCGCCGACAGGTTGGGCGCGTCGCGCCTTAAGCGGGAGTAGGCCCGGCGTGCCTCGTCCGCGGCAGAGTACGCCGGGGCGGAGATGGCCACGATCCGTCCGTTGCTCGCCTTCGCCCGCCAGCGGTAGCGCCCGTTCTCAGCGCGGTCCACCAGCACCCGTCCGCTCTCGTCCCGAACAGTGTCCATGGCATGCCGCCCAACACTCGAGCTCGATTTTGAAGGTTCTCGAGCGATCAATCTAGGCGTGCTAAGCAAACCAGGCGCCGGGAAACGTCCGACCAAGGACATCTGTTCGCCCACCCGTTGCGCCTTAGTCGCTTACGAGGCGTGATCACCTGTCAGAGCACTGAATCACCGGTGAGGAGCGCGGGTGCCGGGGACCCCGATCAACCGCTTCAGCAAACCGCCCGCCACCCGCCGTTCGACCGTTCTCAACCCCGGAAGCGGTGGGCACGGAGCGAAGTCGGGCCATCACCCGGAGCGAGGTGATTGCTCGGCCCGATCGCGGGTACTGCGGCATTCTTGAAAAGTTTTGGTGCTTTCGCCTGAGGGTTGCTCATAGCATCGACGTCTACGCTGGCTTGGTTCGACAGGACATCCCACCAGATCGGAGACACACGTGCGGATCACCGTGATCGGCACCGGCTACCTCGGTGTCACCCACGCCGCCTGTATGGCCGCGCTCGGCTTCGAGGTGATGGGGCTGGACGTCGACGTGGAGAAGGTCGCCGCCCTGGCCGCCGGCCACGTCCCGTTCTACGAGCCCGGCCTGGAGGACCTGCTGCGCGAGCAGATCGCCGCCGGCCGGCTGTCCTTCACCTCCGATCACGCCGAGCTGGCCGCCTGGGCCGGCGAGGGCGCGCTGCACTTCGTCTGCGTGGGCACGCCGCAGAAGAAGGGCGAGTACGCCGCCGACATGACCTATGTCGACGCCGCGTTCGAGACCCTGGCCCGGTCGGTCGCGCACCAGGGCCGCTCGCTGCTGATCGGCAAGTCCACGGTCCCGGTCGGCACCGCCTCCCGGATCGCCGACCGGATCGCCGAGCTGGCGCCGAACGCCGAGGTGGCGTGGAACCCCGAGTTCCTGCGCGAGGGCCACGCCGTGCACGACACGCTGCACCCGGACCGCCTGGTCGTCGGCGTGCGGTCGGAGCAGGCCGAAGCCGACCTGCGCCGGGTCTACGCGCGGCTGCTGGCGGAGAACGTACCGCTGGTGGTCACCGACTTCCCGACCGCCGAGCTGGTCAAGGTCTCCGCCAACTCCTTCCTGGCGGTCAAGATCTCCTTCATCAACGCCATGGCCGAGGTGTGCGAGGCGGCCGGCGCCGACGTCATGCAGCTGGCCGAGGCGCTGTCCCACGACCCGCGCATCGGCCACCGCTTCCTGGTCCCGGGCCTCGGCTTCGGCGGCGGCTGCCTGCCCAAGGACATCCGGGCGTTCATGGCCCGGGCCGGCGAGCTCGGCGTGGACCAGGCCCTGGCCTTCCTCAAGGAGGTCGACGCCATCAACATGCGGCGCCGGGTCCGGACCGTGGACCTGGCCCGCGAGCAGTGCGACGGCTCCCTGCTGGGCAAGCGCGTCGCGGTCTGGGGCGCGGCGTTCAAGCCGGAGTCCGACGACATCCGCGACTCCCCCGCCCTGAACGTCGCGGCGTCGATAAACCTGCAGGGCGCGCAGGTCACGGTCTACGACCCGAAGGCCACGGACAACGCGCGCAAGATGTACCCGACCCTGTCCTACGCCGACTCGGCGATGGAGGCGGCGGACCAGGCGGACGTGATCCTGCACCTCACCGAGTGGCAGGAGTTCCGGGACCTCGACCCGGTGGCGGTTCGCACCCAGGTGCGACAGACCCGGATCATCGACGGCCGCAACGCGCTGGACGCGACGGCCTGGCGGAGCGCGGGCTGGACGTACCGGGCCCTGGGCCGGCCGTAACCGGCCAGGCGGGTCGGCAGAGGCAGCCAGGCCAGGCTGGTTCGGCCGCATTAGCCGATCAAGGGCGGGCACCGCTAGGCGACCCGCTCCTCTTTACATCTCTTTCACCGCGATCCCGCGTTGTAAGACATCCGAGCAATCCCACTACCGCTTAGAGAAACTTACCCGCCGTAGCATTGAGACGGGCCCGGACGCACGGCGTGGGAAGGCTCCGCAGGAGACGACCCACGACAGCTGTTCGGACGCGCAACGATACTTCTACAACAGGGCGGGTTCCCCATGACCAAGCAGGTTGAGAAGGTAGACCGGGTCATCATCCGTTTCGCCGGCGACTCCGGCGACGGTATGCAGCTCACCGGTGACCGGTTCACCTCCGAGACCGCGGCGTTCGGCAACGACCTGTCGACGCTGCCCGACTTCCCCGCGGAGATCCGGGCCCCCGCCGGGACCCTGCCCGGCGTGTCCGCGTTCCAGCTGCACTTCGCCGACCACGACATCCTCACCCCCGGCGACGCGCCGGACGTGCTGGTGGCGATGAACCCGGCGGCGCTGAAGGCGAACCTGAAGGACGTCCCGCGCGGCGGCACGGTCATCGTCAACACCGACGAGTTCACGCCCCGCGCGCTGACCAAGGTCGGCTACGCCGCCGACCCGCTGGAGGACGGCTCGCTGGACGGCTACAAGGTGCACAGGGTCGCGCTGACCACGCAGACGGTCAAGGTCCTGGAGGGCCACGACATCTCCCGCAAGGACGCCGAGCGGGCGAAGAACATGTATTCGCTCGGCCTGCTGTCCTGGCTCTACCACCGGCCCACCGAGGCCACGGTGGCGTTCCTGGAGAAGAAGTTCGCCAAGAAGCCGGCCATAGCGGCCGCGAACGTGGCGGCGTTCCGCGCCGGGTGGAACTACGGGGAGACGACCGAGGACTTCGTCGTCTCCTACGAGATCGCCCCGGCCCCGATGCCGAAGGGCACCTACCGGAACATCCACGGCAACCTGGCCCTGGCCTACGGCCTGATCGCGGCCGGCCACCAGAGCGGGCTGCCGATGTTCCTCGGCGCCTACCCGATCACCCCGGCCTCGGACATCCTGCACGAGCTGAGCAAGCACAAGAACCACGGCGTGCGGACCTTCCAGGCCGAGGACGAGATCGCCGGCATCGGCGCGGCCCTGGGCGCCAGCTTCGGCGGGTCGCTCGGCGTGACCACCACCTCCGGCCCCGGCATCGCGCTGAAGGGCGAGACCATCGGCCTGGCGGTGAGCCTGGAGCTGCCGCTGGTCATCTGCGACATCCAGCGCGGCGGCCCGAGCACCGGCCTGCCGACCAAGACCGAGCAGTCCGACCTGCTCCTGGCCATGTTCGGGCGCAACGGCGAGGCCCCGGTGCCGATCGTGGCGCCGCGCTCCCCGGCGGACTGCTTCGACGCCGCCGTGGAGGCCGTGCGGATCGCCGTCACCTACCGCACCCCGGTGTTCCTGCTCTCCGACGGCTACCTGGCCAACGGCTCGGAGCCCTGGCACATCCCGGACGTCGCCGACCTGCCGGAGATCGCCCCGAACTTCGCCGCCGGCCCGAACAAGGTGCTGGAGGACGGCAGCGAGGTGTTCTGGCCGTTCCTGCGCGACCCGCAGACCCTGGCCCGGCCGTGGGCCGTCCCCGGCACCCCGGGCCTGGAGCACCGGATCGGCGGCATCGAGAAGCAGGACGGCACCGGCAACATCTCCTACGACCCGGCGAACCACGACCTGATGGTCCGGACCCGCGCGGCCAAGGTGGCCGGTATCGACGTCCCCGAGCTGGAGGTCGACACTGGGTCCGATTCAAATTCAGGCTCCGGCGAGGCGAAGGTCCTGGTCCTGGGCTGGGGCTCGACCTACGGTCCGATCCAGGCCGCCTGCCGCCAGGTCCGGCGTGGCGGGCAGGCCGTCGCACATGCGCACTTGCGCCACTTGAACCCCTTCCCGGAGAATCTCGGGCGCATACTGAAGGAGTACGACAGAGTGCTCATCCCCGAGATGAACCTCGGGCAGCTCTCCATGCTCATCCGCGCCCGCTACCTCGTGGACGCGGTCGGCTACAACCAGGTGCGCGGCCTGCCCTTCAAGGCGGCTGAGCTGGCCGGAGTGATCAAGGATCTGATCGAGTCGGACGCGGTTGACAAGGTGGGGGTCTGAACAACCATGCCTGAACTTCTCAAGCTGACAACCAAGGACTTCAAGACCGACCAGGAAGTGCGCTGGTGCCCCGGCTGCGGGGACTACGCGATCCTGGCGGCGGTCCAGGGCTTCATGCCGTCCCTGGGCATCTCCCGCGAGGACATCGTGTTCGTCTCGGGCATCGGCTGCTCCTCGCGCTTCCCGTATTACATGAACACCTACGGGATGCACTCCATCCACGGCCGCGCCCCGGCGATCGCCACCGGGCTGGCCGCCTCCCGGCCGGACCTGTCGGTGTGGGTGGTCACCGGCGACGGCGACGCGCTGTCCATCGGCGGCAACCACCTGATCCACGCGCTGCGCCGGAACGTCAATCTGAAGATCCTGCTGTTCAACAACCGGATCTACGGCCTGACCAAGGGGCAGTACTCGCCGACCTCGGAACTGGGCAAGATCACCAAGAGCACGCCGTACGGGTCGCTGGACGCCCCGTTCAACCCGGTGTCGCTGGCCCTGGGCGCCGAGGCGACCTTCGTGGCCCGGACCATCGACTCCGACCGCAAGCACCTCACCTCGGTGCTCCAGGCCGCGGCCGAGCACCAGGGCACGGCGCTGATCGAGATCTACCAGAACTGCAACATCTTCAACGACGGCGCCTTCGAGAACCTGAAGGACAACTCGGTCCGGGACCGGCACCTCATCCGTTTGGAGCACGGCCAGCCGATCGCGTTCGGTCCGGACGACGAGCGCTATGGCATCGTGCGGATGCCGGACGCCACCCTGAAGGTGGTGCCGCTGGAGCAGGCCGGGGACGCCGTGCTGATCCACGACGCGCACACCCCGGAGCCGGACCTGGCCTTCGCCCTGTCCCGGCTGCCCGACCCGGCGACGCTGTCCCCGACCCCGATCGGCGTCTTCCGGGACGTCACCCGGCCGACGTACGACCAGCTGATGGCCGACCAGCTCGACGACGCCGCGCGCACCCTCGGCTCGGGCAAGCTCGACGAGCTCCTGCACGGGTCCGACACGTGGACGGTCTCGTGAGAGGTCGATGACACTCCCCCGTTCGGCCCTGCCGGACGATGAGTTCGACCGCGATGCGACAGTCCTGGTCGCAAACGCAGAGCTCATGATCGGGAGCGCCCCTCCCCGCTCGCGGGCAGGGGCGTTCCCGTTGGCGCAAACGAAATGCAAACGCCCTCAAGTTGGATGATCTGATCTCCGAGGTGATAGGACAGACCTTCGGCATGGGCATAGGGACCATGTTGGTCCTTTGTATCCCGCCGAGATGAGGCAACTTGCGATGAGCAGAACCAGCACGGCCGCGCCGAAGCCGGCCGGCGCGGGGGCGAGCGCGGTACCTGTCGCGGCGCCCGGGGCCCTGGCCCCGGACGTCAACCTTCCCGAGTCGCTGGGCTACCGGGTCAAGAAGAAGATTCTCGGGAAGCCTCTGGTCAACGACGAGCTGCACGGGGAGAAGCTCAACAACCCGACCGCGCTCGGGATCATGGGCATCGACATGATCTCCTCCTCGGCGTACGGCTCCGAGCAGATGCTCACGCAGCTCATCCCTTACTTCGGCGCGCTGGGCTTCATGCTGGTCATGCCGATCACCGGCGTGATTCTGGGCATGCTGATCCTGCTGACCCTGTGCTACCGGGACGTGGTCTCGGTGTACACCAAGGCCGGCGGGTCCTACGTGGTGGCCCGCGACAACTTCGGCCCGAAGATCGCCCAGATCGCCGCGGTCGCGCTGATGATCGACTACGTGGTGACGGTCGCGGTCCAGATCTCGGCCGGCACCGACGCCATCGCCTCCTACCTGGCGATCACCTTCTCCGTGGACATCACCAGCTGGAAGCTGTGGATCACGGTGGCCGTGGTCCTGCTGCTCTGCTACGGCAACCTGCGCGGGGTCAAGGAGGCGGGCAAGCTGTTCGCCTCCCCGGCGTACGTCTACATCGTCCTGGTCGGGATCACCCTGATCCTGGGCGTCGTGCAGCTGGCCACCGGCACCCTGCACCACGCCACGAACGCGCACGACACCACCAGCTACGGCGGGATCGTGCAGGTCGGCGGGCACACCAACTTCCTGCTCACGGCCGGGGCGGCGCTGGCGCTGCTGCGCGGCTTCGCCAACGGCGGGTCGTCGCTGACCGGTCTGGAGGCCGTCTCGAACGGCATCTCGGTGTTCAAGAAGCCGGCCGGCGCCAACGCCCGCAAGACGCTGACCGCCATGTCGGTCATCCTGGGCTCGCTGGTGCTGGGCGTCTCGATCCTGGCCTGGCAGATGAAGACCTACCCCTACACCAACGGCGCGCCGACCGTCCTGGCGCAGATCACGCACCTGGTGTGGGGCAAGAACGCGGTCGGCGGCGTGATGATCACCCTGGTCCAGATCGCCACCGCGCTGATCCTGTACACCGGCGGCAACACCTCCTTCAGCGGCTTCCCGTTCCTGGTCTCCTACGTCGCCGACGACTCGTTCCTGCCGCGCCAGCTGCGCACCCGCGGCCACCGCCTGGCGTTCTCCAACGGCATCATCGTGCTGACGATCCTGTCACTGGTCCTGATCGTCGCGATGGGCGGCAACCTGACCAAGCTGGTGTCGCTGTACGCGATCGGGGTGTTCACCGGCTTCGTGATGGCCGCGACCGGCCTGTTCAAATACCACTGGATCCGCAACGAACCACGCCGCACGTGGAAGCTGTTCGTCAACGGCTCGGCCGCGGTGTGCTCGCTGGCCGTCGTCCTGATCTTCGCCGTCACCAAGTTCACCGAGGGCGCGTGGCTGGTGGTGGTGGTCTTCCCGCCGGCGGTGTTCGGCCTCATCCAGCTGAACAAGCGCTACCGCCGCGAGGCCGACGCGCTGGCGAACACCCCGGCCTCGGCCCTGCTCCCGACCCGCACGGAAACCTCGGTCATGGTCCTGGTCGACTCGGTGGACCTGGCCGTGATCAAGACCCTGCGCTACGCCCGCTCCCTGCGCCCGACGGAGCTCCGGGCGGTGCACCTGATGGTGGACAACGTCTACGCCGAGCAGCTGCGCAACCAGTGGGACGCCTCCCAGGCGGCGGACATCCCGCTGGAGGTCATCGAGGTCCCGGACCGCCGCATCCGCCGCGCGGCGATGGAACTGGCCGCCCGCGAGACGGCGGACGGCTACGAGGTGACGGTCCTGCTCCCCCGCCGCACGTACTCGCCGGTCGCAGGCCGCCTGCTCCACGACCGCACGGCGGACCGCCTGGCCGAGGTCCTCTCGACCCTGCCGCACGTGGTGGCCACGATCGTGCCCTTCGACGTCGTCGAGGCCATCGAGGAACTGGAGCTGGCCGAGAAGGGCCACAAGAGCAAGATCCGCGAGGCCGAGGGCACCGGAGCCGCCAAGCCCCGCTCCACGAAGAAGATGCTCCTCGACGCCGAATGCGCCAGCATCCCGGACCCCGGCCACGGCGTCCCGGTCCCGCTGACCCCGATCGGCACAGTCCAGTGGCGCCAGCGCGCAGCGGTCGAAGGCCGCATCAGATCGGTGGCGGTATCCCCGGTGAAGGGCTCCCCCGCCCTGGAAGCCGAACTCTACGACTCCTCCGGCGGCATCACCCTGGTGTTCTACGGCCGCCGCTCGATCCCCGGCATCGAGCCGGGCGCGAGCATGCGCGTCGAGGGCATGGTCGGCGAGATGGAGGGGCACCTGGCGATGGCGAACCCGACGTACAAGCTGCTGCCGCGCGAGTACGGGGACGACGAGTAGCGGGTGGTGGGTGG
>NZ_JAACYW010000420.1 GCF_015356825.1 Catenulispora rubra
GAGTAGGACCAGGCGATGTCCCGTCTCCGTTCCCTGATCAAGGCCCTGGCCGCGACGGCCGTGGCCGGTGCGCTTCTGACGAGCCCGGTCCTGACGAGCCCGGTGTCGGCCGGGACCGCGCCCAGGACCGACCCCACACCTTCCCCCTCCCCCACCGCCGGCGCCGCCGCGACGTTCGGCATCCAGCCGGCCACCTCCACCGCGCGCGACAAGAGCCGCGACTCCTTCACCTACCAGGCGACGCCGGGCGCGAAGAAGACCGACTACGTCGCGGTCTCCAACTACAGCACGAGCCCGCTCAAGCTGCGGATCTACGCCACGGACGCCTACAACACCGCGGACGGCGGCTTCACCGTCCTGCCCCTGGACACCAAGGCCCGGGACGTCGGCCTGTGGGTGTCGTTCGCCACCACGACCGTCACCCTGCCCGCGAAGTCCTCGCAGATCCTGCCCTTCACCCTGCAGGTCCCGGCGACCGCCCGGCCCGGCGACCACGTCGGCGGCATCATGCTGTCCCTGACGACCCAGGCGTCCGACGGCAAGGGCGGCCAGATCGCGGTCGAGTCCCGGGTCGGCACCCGGTTGCAGGTACGGGTCCCCGGGGCGCTGAAGCCGGAGCTGACGGTGAGCCAGGTGAGGGCGGTCTACCAGGGCTCGACGAACCCGTTCGGCGGCGGCACCGTGACCGTGACCTACCTCGTGCGGAACACCGGCAACGTCCGGCTGTCCGCGACGCAGAAGATCCACGTCAGCAGCCTGATCGGCGGATCGCGGCCGAGCCTGCCGATCCCCGACGTCAAGGAACTGCTGCCGGGCGACCAGGAGCAGGTGACCGCGACGGTGCGGGGGGTGCTGCCGTCGTTCAGCTCGGACGTCCACATCTCGCTGGTACCGACGCCGGTCCCCGGTGACGTCGACCCGACGCTGGCGGCCATGGACGAGAGCTTCTCGGTGGCCACGCCGCCGTGGCCGATGGTGCTGCTCATCCTGATACTGGGCGCGCTCGGCGGGCTGTGGGTGTGGCGGCGTCGGGTGCGGAAGCGTCGGGGCGCGAAGCCGAAGCCCGGGACGCCCGCGGCGAAGAAGGCGGCAGCGGCCAAGACGACCGCGGCGAAGACGACCGCAGCCAAGAAGACGGCTTCCGCCAAGACCTCGGCCACCGCCAAGACGGCCGCGCCCAAGAAGACCGCGGTGTCGGCGGCCGCGCCTTCGGCCGGGTCCTCGGCCGGGTCCTCCGCCGGGTCCTCCGCCGGGTCTTCGACCGGGTCCGGAGAGGCGGAGAACACGTGACGGAGACAGCTGATTCGTCCTTCCCCGCCTCGGCGCGGATCCCGGTCTTCGTGGTGATCGCGGTGACGGCCTACGTTCTGGGCACGGCTTCGCGGGCCGAGGCCGCAACCACCCCCGCCGGCCCTGTCGGCCCCGCCAGCCCCGGTACAGTGCTCGGCGGCGGGGACATCACCGTGTCGACGGTGATGGCGCCGGGCTCGCTCGTCATCAGCGTGCCGCTCAAGGATCCGCCGCTGGCGGGCTGGCTCCAGCCGATCGTCGTCACGGACAACCGCACCGGGGATCCGGGGTGGACGGTGACCGCGATCCTCACCGACCAGCCCACCGACCGGCTCGGCTGGAAGCCGAACCTGCTGGGCGCGGCTCCGGGCGAGTCGATCGTGCTCGGCCCGGCGTTCGGCGTGCGGCCGGACCTGAACCTGGACCAGCCGCGGATTCTGGCGTCGGCCGCCCCGGGGGCGAGCCTGGGGACGGCGCGTCTGGACGCCGCCCTGTCGCTGGACACGCCGAGCGCCGCCGGTCCCGCCGCCACGTTCACGCTCACCGCGATCTGATGCGTGCACCGAACTCCCTGACCGGGTGGCAGCCGGGCGTCGATACCGCTTGGCTGCCACCCCTTTCGCCGGTACTGAAGAAGAGGCCTGGCCGACCGTGACCAGACAGAACGCGGATGACTTCGATGCCGACGCCGAAGCCGATGTCGACGCCGATGCCGAAACCGATGTCGACGCCGAGACCTATGCCGACGTCGATGTCGAGACCGATGCCGAAACCGTGGACGAAGACATCGATGAAGACGTCGTTGAAGACGAAGACGTAGACGAAGACGTAGACGAAGACGTAGACGAAGGCGAGCCGGATGCCGAGGAACCCGGCCCCGATCTCGGCTCCGTCCTCAAGAAGCGTCTGGCGCACCTTCCCTTCGCGCTGGTGCCCGCGCTCGGGATCGCCGTACTGCTGGCCAGATTGCTGGTCAGGCTACTCCGTCCCCTGGTCCCGGGCTGGCTGGTGCGGTGGATCCGCCCCCTGATCCCCGACTGGCTGGCCAAGCCGTTCCTGCTGCGGGTGGCCGGCGTCGCGATCTGCACCCTCGGGGTCGTCCTGTCCACGTTCGTGGCCGAGATGGCGGTGTTCGGCCGCTTCGAGCACCGGCACGACCAGCAGGTCGAGTACGCGGCCTTCCGGGCCGAACTGGCCGCCGGCACCGCCCCGATCGGCGCGCGGGACTACCGCGGCGTGCTGCTGCACCCGGGCGCCCCGGTCGCGCTGCTGTCGATCCCGAGCATCGGGGTCGACGAGGTCGTCGCCGAGGGCACCTCCGGGGCGGTGCTGGAATCGGGGCCGGGCCTGCTGCGCGGCAGCGTGCTGCCGGGCCAGGTGGGGACGAGCTTCGTCCTGGCGCGCGCCTTCGGCTACGGCGGCCCGTTCCACTATCTCGACCAGGTACAGCCCGGCGACCGCGTCGAGGTGACGACCGGCCAGGGCGTCGCGGAGTACCGGGTCTCCGACACCCGGCGCCGCGGCGACCCCGAACCCGCGCGCCTGCACGGTCAGCTGGGCCGCCTCACCCTGATCACCGCGACCGGCCCCGCGTACACCCCGGACGACGCGCTCTACGTCGACGCCGACCTGATCTCGCAGGTCCAGCCGACCCCGCTGGGCGTGGCGCCGCGGTACGCCCGCGACGAGTCGCCGATGGCCCGCGACCGGTACGCGCGTCTCGACGTCGCCGCCTGGATGGCGGTGCTGGTGGCCGCGACGGTCCTGGCGTTCTGGGCCGGGCCGCGCTGGGGCCGGGCCAAGACCTGGCTGGTCGCCGCGCCGGTGCTGCTCGTCGTGGGCCTGACGCTCGCGGACCGGATCGCCCTGCTGCTGCCCAACCTGACCTGATCCGCCACCGAAGCAACCGAAGCGCTACTGGAGCAAGCCCGATGACCGAGATGGCTGAAAGCCCCATCGACACCTCCGAGGACGGGCCGATCGGCACCTGGCCGGGACCCGCCGCCCGCACCGAGCCGGAAGCCCCGGCGGCCTCGGGGGCCCCGACCGGCCCCGGCACCCCCGGCACCCTCGAAGCCCGCGCGATCTCGGCCTGGTTCGGCGACCGCAAAGTCCTCGACCGGGTCTCCCTGACCATGCCCGGCGGCCGGGTCACGGCCCTGATCGGGCCCTCGGGCTGCGGCAAGTCGACCTTCCTGCGCATCCTGAACCGCATGCACGAGCTGGTCACGTCGGCCGCCCTGGCCGGCGAGGTCCTGCTGGACGGCAGCGACATCTACGACCCGGCGATCCGGCTCACGGAGGCCAGAGCACGCATCGGCATGGTGTTCCAGAAGCCGAACCCGTTCCCCGGCATGTCGATCTATGACAACGTCACGGCCGGCCTGAAACTCACCGGCACCCGCCGCAACAGGTCCGAACAGGACGACATCGTCGAGTCCTGTCTCACCCGCGCCGGCCTGTGGAACGAGGTGTCGGACCGCCTCAAGCAGCCCGGCGGCGCCCTGTCCGGAGGCCAGCAGCAGCGCCTGTGCATCGCCCGCTCCCTCGCGGTCCGCCCGGAAGTGCTGCTGATGGACGAGCCCTGCTCGGCCCTGGACCCGACCTCCACCAACCGCATCGAGGAGACGATCCGCGAACTGGCGTCGGAGGTGACGATCGTCATCGTGACGCACAACATGCAGCAGGCGTCCCGCGTCTCCGACCGCTGCGCCTTCTTCCTGGCCTCCGCCGGAACGCCGGGACGCATCGTGGAGCACGGACCCACGGAGGCCATGTTCTCCCGGCCGCGGGACCAGCGGACGTCGGACTACGTCAACGGGCGGTTCGGCTGACGATCGGCGCGGCCGCCACAACTGGCGCCGCGCACGCGACCGGCACTTCCAACGCCACCGACGCGGCAGCCGGACACCGATACTGTCCGGCTGCCACCGGGTCATTGTCTCTCGCCTGTCGATCCGGTGCGCTCAGGCCCCCGCCACGACGGGCTCGCGACCGCCGAGCGCGCGCCACACGAGCGTCGCGGTCCGCGTAGGCCACTCCGGCGGCACGGGCTCGCCGGCCAGCGCGCGGCCGTACCAGGCGCCGGTGCACATGGTGACGGCGATGGTGAGGTCGGCGTCCTGGTCGATCAGGTCGAGGCTCTGGGCGGCTTCGAAGATGGCCTTGATACGGCGGCGGCGCGGGTGGATCACTTGGCTGCGGTAGCGGTCGCGGGCCTGGGGGTCGGTGCTCTCCTGGAGCATGGTGCCGACCAGGGAGAGTCGGCCCGGGCGCGTGACCTTGCGCTGGAAGTCGGTGAGCTCGGCGATCAGGGCGGCCAGGGGGTCCGCGACGGCCGGGGAGTCGCCGCGCTGGGGCGTCGGGGGCGTGTCGTCGACGGTGGCGACGGCGGCGTCGGCGAGGGCGGCCTTGGTGGGCCAGCGCCGGTACAGCGCCTGGCGGGTGGTGCCGGCTTCGGAGGCCACCGCGGCGATCGACATGCCCTCATAGCCCAGGACCGCGAGCTGACGCTTCGCGGCGGCCAGGATCCGGGTGTCGATCCCGCCGTCGCGCGCCCTGCCCTGGCCCGCGGATCGGGCTCCGACCTGTGGCGTCGTCTTCCGGTGCACACCTGGATGGTATCTATGCAATACACACCTGTACCGTATTGATGAGTCGCGTGTCCCCGGACGAAGGGTTGAGGGATCCACCATGATCGTTGAATACGTCCGCTACCAGGTGGCGGAGGACCGCGCCGCGGACTTCGAGGCCGCGTACGCGCGGGCCGCCGGATCGCTGGCGGCGGCGCCGCAGTGCCTGGACTACGAACTCACCCGCTGCGTCGAGGCGCCGGACCAGTACATCCTGCGCATCACCTGGACTTCCGCGGACGACCACACCGTCGGTTTCCGCTCCGGCCCGCACTTCGGGGCGTTCTTCGCCGAGGTGAAGCCGTATTTCACCGACATCCAGGAGATGCGGCACTACGAGCGCACCGCGGTGGTGGGATGACTACGAACAAGATGACTACGAACAACGAGGCGGGCTCGGTGTCGATATCCACATTGCTGGCGGATGTGTGGCAGCTCGAGCGGCGCGTCGCGGATGCCGAGTCCGGGAGCGACATCTCGGCCCGGCTGATCGACTCCGTCATCAGGCCACTGACGATGCTCGCCGCCGATGGCGGGACCGACCTGGTGGAAGAGGGGATTCACCTCGGCGCGGACGCCTCGATCGACTCCGAACTCTGGCGAATCGCCCAGGTCGCCACCCGCCTGCGTGCGGGCGCCGATGCCTGTGCCGATGTCGGTGCCGATGCGAACGCTCCCGCGCTCCTCGTCGAAGCCACCGCCGCGCTCCAGGACCTGGCCTGTTGGTCGGCGCCGGACCCGGAGACCGCCGAAGCCCGAAACGTCCGGCTGACCGAGCTCCAGAGCGACCTCCCCACCGGCATCCAAACCGCGCCCGACGGCCCCTACCTGGTCACCAACGCCACCGACCTCACCACCTGGCTCGGCGAACCGCTCCCGGTCCGCCCCCAGATGGCGCTGTGCCGGTGCGGCGCGTCGGCGACCAAACCCTTCTGCGACGGCACCCACGCGAAGAACGGCTTCACCGGCGCCAAAAGCCCCTCCCGCGTCCCCGACCGCCGCGACACCTACCCCGGGCAGCAGGTCACCGTCTTCGACAACCGCGGGATCTGCGCGCACTCCGGCATGTGCACCGACCGCCTCCCCACGGTCTTCCGCCAGGGCGAGGAGCCGTTCGTCGCGCCCAGCGGCGGCCGCATGGACGAGATCGTCCGGGCCGTCCGCGCGTGCCCGTCGGGGGCCCTGAGCTTCGCGGTCGACGGCCGGGAGGCCCGGGAGCAGGTCGACCGGGACCGGCCGCCGGCCATCGAGGTCTCCAAGGACGGCCCCTACCGCGTCACCGGCTCGATCCCGTTGACCGGGCCCGACGGCGAGCCGGAGCCGCGGAACGAGGGCGCCTCGACCGAGCACTACAGCCTGTGCCGCTGCGGTCAGTCCCAGAACAAGCCGTTCTGCAGCGGCATGCACTGGTACGTGGACTTCCAGGACCCGCCGATGCCCGCCGAGCCGACGCTCTTCCAGTGGGCCGGCGGCCTGCCGGCGCTGACCAGGATGACGCGGCTCTTCTACGAGAAGCACGTCCCCACGGACCCCCTGCTCGCGCCGATCTTCGCGGAAATGTCCCCGGACCACCCCGAGCGCGTCGCGGCCTGGCTCAGCGAAACCTTCGGCGGCCCCAGGCAGTACACCGACAACTACGGCGGTTACGACCGCATGGTCGGCCAGCACGCGGGCCGCGCACTCACCGAGCCGCAGCGCGCCCGCTGGGCCCAGCTCATCATCCAGTCCGCCGGCGAAGCCGGCCTGCCCAGCGACCCCGAATTCCGCGCGGCCTTCGTCGCCTACATCGAGTGGGGCTCGCGCATCGCGGTGGAGAACTCCCAGCCGGGCGCGCACCCGCCGCCGCACATGCCCGTCCCCCGCTGGTGGTGGGTGTGCAACGCGACCCCCGACTCCCGAGTCTCCGCCCTCGCCGTCCAGACCGACCCCGAAGGACCCGTCATGACGCTGCCCACCGCCGACGAGCCACTCAGCTTCGAGGCGCACATCAAGACCCTGTTCCGCCCGATGGACCGCCAGTCGATGAACTTCGTCTTCGACCTGTGGTCCCACGAAGACGTCAGCCGGCACGCCACCGCCATCCTCGGCCGCCTCCGACAGGGGTCGATGCCGTGCGACGGCGCCTGGCCCTCGGAGAAGACGGACGTCTTCGCGCGCTGGATCGAGGCCGGAAAGCCTGCGTAGTGCGGCATCCGAACCGTAGCCCTGGCCGACGATCGCGTCCATCGCCCGCCGCGTTGACGGATCCGCCGGGTGGCGCGCCAGCAGGTGCAGGTCGGGGTTCTCGGCGGCGACGAACTTCGTCTGGCGGAAGGTGAGCGGGCCGTGCTGCGGGAGCGTGAACCGCTTCAGGGCCGGGGTGAAGGCGGCGATGTCGTGGCGCGCCCACAGGTTCGGGAAGTCGGGGTCGGCGGCGGTGACGTCGGTGGTGACGTCGGTGGTGCCGCAGGCGCGCGGGACGGCCGTGTCGTTCTACGTGGCCGCGTTGTTCGTGGGCAGCGCACTGGGAGCGGCGCTCGGAGGCGGGGCCGCCGGGCGCAACGAGTACGGGCTGGTGTTCGGGATCTGCGGGGTGGCCACGGTGCCGCTCACGATCGCGGTGGTGG
>NZ_JAACYW010000421.1 GCF_015356825.1 Catenulispora rubra
CGGTGGGATGCTGCGCACGGCTTACCTTTTTGGGGTGGTTTGCCCCCTTGGTAGGGCGGGGCCCTACCTACTCACCCCTGCTGATTAAGCCCGTCCACCACCGGCCGAGCATGCTCGAACCCGAGCCGCGACACCGTCGCCGTGTCCAGCCGGAAGAACCGGCCGTCCGTCGGCGGCAGCCCCAGCCAGCGCGCGCACAGGACGCGCAGCACGTGGCCGTGCGCGACCAGGCACACGTCCTCGCCGTCGCCGGCCGCCAGCATCGGCCGCACCCGCGCCAGCACCCGGTCCACCCGCGCGCCGACCTCCTCGATGGTCTCCCCGGGATGCTCGTGGTCGCCGGGCACGACGCCGTCGTCCCACAGGTACCAGCCGGGCCGGTCCTGGTGGATCTCGTCGGTCGTGATCCCCTCGTAGCCCCCGTAGTCCCACTCCAGCAGGTCGGGATCCTCGACCGCGCCGGTCAGGCCGGCCAACTCGGCGGTGCGCACCGCGCGTGTCAGGGGACTGGTGTAGACGGCGCCGAAAGAACGGCCGGCCAGGAGTTTGGCGGCCGCGCGTGCCTGGTCCTCGCCGACGGTGGTCAGCGGCAGGTCGGTCAGGCCGGTGTGGCGGCCGGAGCGGCTCCACTCGGTCTCGCCGTGGCGGAGCAAGATCAGCTCAGACATGTCCCCGAGCGTAGCCGGAGACGGGGCGGTGTGCGTGGCGGGTGCGGGTACGGGGGATGACGGGGGTTCGGACCGACGTCAACGCCCGGACTCCGATGTCGCGACCGCTGTTGTCGCCGATGCCGATGCCGATGCCGACGCCGAGACCGACGCCGCGACCGCCTCCGCCATGGCTTTCGCGGCGTACCCGGCCGCCCGGTTCGCCGCCGCGTCCGCGACCGGCCCCGCGGGCGCCGTCGTCGGACGCGTCGGCGCGCGCCGCACCTGCACCGGCCGCCCCGTCGCGGGCCGCACCTGCGTCGGCGCCGTCGTGAACGCCGCGAGCAGGCGGCGTGCGGTGTCCGTGAACGAGTGCAGGATCGAGTTCTCGGTGTCGTTCAGCGGGTGACGTCCGCCGTTGCCCGTGACGGTCGCGACACCGGCGCGCTCGCGCGGCCACAGCGAACCGTCCAGGAACTCTATGGCGTGCCGTCCGTCCAGCATGGCCACGTGACCGCCCGCACGACGGACCGCGCGCAAGAGCCCTGTCTCGCCATGCGCGTCGTGTGCCGCGTTGCAGTGGCCGCCGACGCGCCAGTACGTCTCGCTGTCGACCGCCATCAGTCGCGCTGACGTCGACGCACGCGGGCCCGAGGTCGGCGTGCGCTCGGCCGGTGTGCGGCGCCGCGCTTCCGCGACCACCAGGTCCATTCGCTGCGGCCCGCGCAACGCCGCCACCGCCGCCGCGATCGCGCCCGGCGCCAGCGCCAGTCCCGGGTCCGCGAACACCATCGCCTTGCCGCGCGCGGCGACCGCCAGCTGTTCGCAGGCATGCGCGTGCGCGCACCAGCCCTGCGGCGTCGGCGCGCCGATCAGCAGGCGCAGGCGGGGATCGTCCATCGCGGCCTGGAGCACCAGGCGGCGGGTGAGGTCCGTGGAGCCCGCGTCCAGGAAGACCACGTCCATCTTCGGCACCCGGGTCTGGGCCAGCAGTGCCCGCACACAGCGCAGCACGCGGCGCTCGTCGTTCAGGAGCGGGACGAGGACGGAGACGGTCTCGGTGGCCGGGGGCGGGTCGGCGGACAGCGCGAACGGCGCGAACGGCGCGGGCAGCGCGACCGGGGCGCCTGCCGGGTGTCGATTTCGTCCCACGGGCTAAAGCATCCCCACCGCGGGCCTTGATCGCAGTGTGGCGGAAAGCGGGGTGGGCCGTGAGGGTGATGGCGCGGGAACTAAACGGCCCAGATGCGTGGAGACCACGGGGGAATCGGGCTCTGCGGCGAGCTCTCTATAGCGGGCTCCTTAGAGGTCTCCATAAAGGAGGGGCGGGACCCGCGCCCCCACAGACGCGGATCCCGCCAAGGCCTGATGGCCTTCCCTACCCCCACTAGCACCCCCACCGGGTGCGTCGGCGGCTGCGAGAAGCAGCACATCCGATCATCCATATAGACGTTCGAGGGGGTGGGTTGGGTTGCAGTGTGACAGCGTTCTGTATGTTGCGATTTAGTAACAGCGTTCTCCGGCGCCGTCGTCGGACGTATGCGCAGGTACTCAGGCCGGACCTGAGTACTAATACCCATGAGGACTGTCGGTGTCATGCGTCACACTTACTGTCGGCACGACGGCTGCGCCACGGTGGGTGTCGGGGAGGCACGGCCGGCCGGGTGTCGGTGGGGAAGACCCGGTCCCGTTTGATGAGGCACTGCCGACACGGGGCGGCAGAGCTTCGTGAAACGGGACCGGATCGGGCGGTGCGGTGGTCGGTGCGCTGGCGCGGCCGTGGGTCGGCGGTTTCGTGGTTCAGCGGCTCGGCGGGTCCGTGGTTCAGCGGCTCAGTGGCCGACGGTCATCGAAAGTGCGGCGGCGTTGAGGGTTTCCCTTCGCCGCCGTCCTCGTTTTCGCAACTCGGGCGGCCGGATTTTGTGCGGCCGGCTCAGCGGCGACATGTGCCTGGTGCAGGGCGAACGCCAACCGTGATGATCGTCTTCGGGGTATCCATTCACTCATTTGAGCGAGCCTTGACTCGATTCCGTTGAGGGCGGGTGGCACTCGGGGGTAGCCTGGCTCAAGTCGAACAAAGATTCGATGATGGTCCGGACGCCCGGATCGGCCACCCCGCTGGGTGGTCGCGGGAGGGGAAGCCCGTGGCCGGCCCTCGGCCGGTCCGGGCGTACGGACGACAGAGGTGGCGGCTATTTGGAGGCTGCGATGAGTGCGAATGGGACGGGTGCCGCGGTGAGCACCGATGACGAACTGATCGACGTACTGCGCCGCCACGGCGAGCCGGCGCATTTCATCTGGCGCGGCAAGCTGTACCGCGTGCGCCAGGTCCTGTCGCACTGGATCCAGGTCGGCGCGGACTCCGGCGAACTCCCGTCGGTGCTGCTGCGCACCGACCGGCGCCTGGGCACGTTCGAGACCCTGGTGTTCGGCCGCGACCGGGAGGTCGAGCGCGAGCTGTGGAGCGTGCGCGCCAGCGTGGGGCGGGAGGGTGACGTGGAGGTGTTCCAGCTCTGCCACGACGTGCCCTCCGGCGGCTGGCTGCTCGTCGCCGAATCGCTCAGCTGCCTGCCGGAGCACCTCGGTCGCGTGCTGAAATTCCCGGAGAACTGACCGCGACGGCCGTTCATGGGGATTTCCCGCCTTGAACACCTGTTTTTGTCAGTGGGGCCTGTCACTGTGGAAGAGACATGCTGCGAGTGTCCGACATGTCATCAGTGGACCCTGACTAGTACAGGGAGGGAACTATGCCCGCCGCTCTCACAAGCCCGGACACGGGACCGATAGCAAGCTCCCGGGCCCATCCGCCGCCGCTGCCCCCGATGGGCTCCGGCGGCCACCGGCGCGGACCCGCCTCCCGCTCCGCACGCGACCTGTTCGAGCAGGCCGTGCACGAGCTGGCCGAGGCGGTCACGACAGCGCACCCCTACGACCGCTACTGCGGCGCGCACATGGCGGCCCTGCACGCCTCCGCCGCCGTGGTGACGGCCCGAGCAGTCCCGGCGGCCCCGACCCGCCGCCGCCCCCGCAGCGTCTGGGACCTCCTCTACCGCGAGGCCCCGGAACTGGCGGACTGGGCCGCCTACTTCGCCTCCGGCGCCACCCGCCGCGCCGCCGCCCAAGCCGGCCTGCCGAACGCGGTCAGCGACGCCGAAGCCGCCGAACTCGCGCGCGAGGCCGAGGTGTACCTCGGCGTGGTCGCGCAGCTGCTGGGGCTGCCATACCAGGACGGGCTGCCGCTGGGGTCGGGGTCGGAGGAGCAGCCGGCCGCGAGCTGACGGTGCTTGGGGGATTCTGACGCCCGGCCGGGTTGTGGGTGTGGTTGTGGGTCGGGAGGGCGGTGTGAGGCCGCCGCGTTTCGCGGGGTGATCTCGGTGCGCTGAGGCCGGGATTTGGTCGCGGCTTTCTCAGGGTGCTGTGACCGCTGGTCGGTGCGCGCCGGGGCGGATGCGGTGATCGCGGCTCGGTGTGCGCGAGTGCGATGTCGCTGTTCGCTGTACGCGCGATGGTGCTTGGTCGCGCCCGGTGGTGCTGTCGCGCCGATGTGCGCCGTGTGCGGGGCCACGCGATGATGCGGTGTGTGCGCCTAGTGGTGCTGTCGTGCCTTCGTGTGCCGCCACGCGACGGTGCGGTGTGTAGGCGCCTGGCGGTGTTGTCGTGCCGTCGTGCGTTCCCGCGCGGTGTTGTCGTGCCGTCGTGTGCTCCGAACGCGTGCGACCGTCCGGCAATGCCACCTTACCCGCTGCGCCAGGTTGCGCGTCGGCGAACGCGGCCGCGAGATTTTGGCGGCCGGCGACCAGCGACGTGATCACGACGTGATCCACGCTCGCTAGGGTCCGGGGTCATGGACATGGCGCACGGTGCGGTGCTGCTTGGCGCGGCGGCAGGGGCCGGCGGAGTCGACGCGATCGTGGGCGGTGGCGGGCTGATCCAGTTGCCGACGCTGCTGTTGGCGTACCCGACCCTGCCCGCCGCCGTCGCCCTCGGCACGAACAAGCTCGCTTCGATATCCGGCACCAGCACAGCCGCGGCCACCTACCTGCGGCGCACGAAGGTGGACCGCCGCGTGATGATCCCGGCGGCCGCGCTGGCGGTGGCGTGCGCAGGCGTCGGCGCGCTGTCGGCGTCACGGCTTCCGACGAGCGTCTTCCGACCGATCGTCATGGTCCTGCTGATCTGCGTGGCGGCATTCGTGGTCTTCCGCCCATCGTTCGGCGCACAGGACGCGAACCTGGCGGCCTCGCACCGCCGCCGCCTGACCACGACCCTCGTGGCCGGAATGGCCATCGGCTTCTACGACGGCATCTCGGCCCCGGCACCGGCACATTCCTGATCATCTGCTTCGCAGTGGGCATCGGCACGGAATTCGTGGCCGGCTCAGCGATGGCGAAGGTGGTCAACACCGGCACGAACTTCGGCGCCCTACTCGTGTTCGCGACGCAGGGCCACGTGATGTGGGCCCTCGGCGCGGGCATGGGCGCATGCAACATCCTGGGCGCACGCGTCGGCGCACGGCTCGCGCTGAAGCGCGGCGCAGGATTCGTGCGGGTGGTGCTGCTGGTCGTGGTGGCGGCGATGGTGGTGAAGATGGGGTTCGACCAGTTCGGGTAGCGGTGGCCGAGGGGGCGCACCCGCCGGATCGCAAGCACGCGCGATCTGGCCGGGGCGGCGCGCTGGCCGGATCGCGAGTGCCTTGCGCGAGGTCCTTCCGGAAGCGCGAACTGCGAGTCGCAATGCTGGCGAGCGCGATCACACCACCGGTCCGCTGGCTGCCGGATCGGTGGCCGCTGGATTGCTGGCTGCCGGTCTGTTGGCCGCCGGATCGGTGGCTGCCGGTCCGTTGGCCCCGGGTTGCTGGGCTCCCAGTCCGCCGATTGCCGGGCTGCCGCTTGCTGGACTGTCAGCTGTCGGGCCGGGTTGCCGTCTGCTGGACGGTCGGCGGTCGGGCCGGGCTGACGCCTGGTTGATCGTCGGCTGTCTGGCTGGGTTGCCGCCTGCTGGACCGTCGGCTGCCGGGTGGGGCCGGGCTCGCGTGGTGGGTCGGGCTCGTGGCTTTGCGTGCTCCCCGACGACTCCTATTGGAGCTACGAAGGAGGGTCGGCGTGTTGTTCCCGGGGGTCACTCGATCGGCCGTGTGTGGTGGCTTAGTACTGCAGCCGCACTTGGTGGTCAGGGTGGTGTCTGGCCCCGTCGTCGAAAGTGGCTGCGCTGAGCGCGTTTCTGATGACGGCGGCGCCAGATGCTCCAGCCGATCGTGAACAGTAGTTGCTGGGCCTGTGTGCCGATCCGGGTGAACAGGCGGCGGATCTCGGCCAGTGACAGGTCTACCAGCTCGTCAGACCGGTCGACCGCAGCCCCCTTTTCCGTGCGCGTTCGGCCGCGCGGATCACGGTCAGGCAGGCGTGGGCGGCCATCGACAGCGTGATGTGCCGATACCAGGCGGCGTACTTGCGGACCTGGTAGTGGTCCAGCCCACACTCGTTCTTCGCGGTCTGGAAGCACTCCTCGATAGCCCATCGGGCGCCGGCGACCTCGACCAGGGTCTTCAACGTCGTGTTCGCCGGTCCGAAACAGTGGTAGTAGGCAAGTTCCCCGTCGGAGATCGACCGGCGGGCCAGCACCCAGCGCTTGCGGCCCGGGACGTCGCAGGGCACCGCGATCCGCAGCCAGTCATAGATGCGCTCGCCGTGTGCCCCGGTCCCGGCCGAACGCCGATGCCAGCGGCCAGCGGGCTGATCGGCGACCAACTCGGCCACCGACACCCCGCCGGGCGTGGCCAAGTTGGTGGAGCGAGTGGCCATCACGAACGCCACATCCCGGTCGGCCATCCAACCGCGCAGCTCGGCGTTCTGCCCGAACGCCTCATCAGCGGTGACCCAAGCGAACGGCACCCCGGCATCCAGCGCCCGGGCCAGTATCACCTGGAACTGTTTGGGCTTGGTGGCGAAGGCGACCTCATCGCCGATCCCGGCTGCCCGGCACCGCTCTCGATCGGCGATCCAGGTGTGCTCCGGAAGGTACAGCTCCCGGTCGATCAGCGTGCGGCCGTGCCGGGACGCGTAGGCCAAGAACGTGCCGATCTGGCAGTTCTCGGTACGCCCGGCCGTGCCGGAGTACTGCCGCTGCACCCCGGCCGACTCTGTGCCCTTCTTCAAGAACCCGGTGTCATCGCCCACCAGCACCGCCTCCGGGTCGCCAAGCCGTTCCACGACGTACTCGCGTACCCGGTCACGGACCTCGTCGGCGTCCCAGACCGCATCGTTGAGCAGCCGCTGCATCCCGTCCGGAGTGGCCTCACCGGCGTCTTCGGCCAGCGTCCAGCCGTTTTTGCGCTCCAGCGGCGCCAGCAGGCCCCACATGTAGCGCAGGGCCCGCTGGCGCGGCTCCGACCTCAGGAACGAGTCACCGAACCGATCATGCAGACACGCCAGTTCCGCATCCCAACCCTCGATCCGCTCCAGGACATCAGCAGCAACGGCAGCACGATCCACACACCGCTAACGAGTCGCATCGCAACACGTCACACCAAGTGCGGCTGCAGTATTAGGCGCGTAGGCGTAGGCCTGAGGGGGTTGAGCGGAAGCCGGCGGCTGCTAGGGCTTGGGCTAGGGCTGAGTTTTTGCCTGCGTAGAGGACGTCTTCGCCGTCGGTTTTTGAGACTGTCAGTTTGCCGAGCCAGCCGTCGCGGACTGTTAGGGCTAGTGCGTCTACTGCTGGTTGGAGTGTTTTCAGGTTCTCGGTCCAGGACAGGAGGGTGCGGCCGCCGCGTTCTACGTACAGCACCAGTTCGCCATCTACTAGGACTACCAGGGCGCCGGCTTTGCGGCCGGGTTTGTGGCCGGTGGTGGGGGTGCCGTCTTCGGC
>NZ_JAACYW010000422.1 GCF_015356825.1 Catenulispora rubra
GTGTTGGGGGTGGGGGTGCTGAGGGTGGACAAGCTGCGGTTCGTTTGTGGTTTTACAGGCGATTTTTACGGCTTCGCACATGGTTTGATGGCCTCGCAGGGGACGCAGTTCGGTTGAACCCCACTAGTTGCGCTGGCGGCCGCCGGTTTTCGCGAACACGACCGCGCACCGGTCCGAGTCACTGCGCATGCGTTGCGTAGGCGGCAATCGTCGCGCGTGGTGGGTGCCTTGAGGCCTCTGGCGGGCCTCCTCGACGAGGGGGCGACCCGCGCGTCGGGCTTGATGCCGCCGGCCCGCGACTGTTCGGCTTTCTATCCGCTGTTGCCTGCGTCGCGCTGCCTGCTGGCGGTCGCTGCTTGTGGTCGCCGAGGTTCTGGGTCCCTCGCCGCGTCATCGCCGTAAACGGAACCAGCCCGGTTTGGCGGAATCAAGCCGCACCCCTGCTGCTGTGGTCCGGTTGCGCCCGGCTTGACACCGCCAAACCGGGCAGGTTGGCTGCGCCCGCTGACGCGGCGAGGGACCCAGAACCAAACCCCCACATGGTCCTTCGGACCCCCTCACCACGTGGCCGGCCGCGCGCGGCCCGTCGCCAACCGCAGCCGAAAGATCTCGCGATCGGCGGGCCCACGCCGCACAGGACGTGGGCCCGCCGGTCGCTCACACCGGGACGCTGAGCAGCACCTTGTTCGTGTCGGTCGTCCGTACCTCGACGCGCGTCAGGTTCGCCTTGGCGATGGCGGTGCCGCCGTGCATGTCGAGGGGGGCGGTGTGGCCGGGGACGCCGTAGCCGTGGTCGGGGACCAGCCAGTTGGTGACCACCTGGGTTGTGCCGTCCTTGGCCACCGCTACGAGGTCGCAGGTGAGGGGGCCGTGGAGTCCGGACAGCTCGATCGCTATGTGCGTGCCCCATTCGCGCTGCTCCATGCCGACGACTGCGCTGACGCCTGTTGCCGGGTCGGCGGCTGTGTGGCGTTCGCCCATCATCACCAGTTCGGCCGCGACGCTGTCGGTGGGCTTGGGTGTCGTGCTGGAGTTGTGGCCGATCGCCACGCCTACGACCGGGCCCGCGATGATCAGGACCACTGCGGCGGCCAGTGCCAGGAGGTTGCGGCGGCGGTTGTAGGCGCGTTGGGCCTTGACGCCCTCCAATACCCGCGGGAGCAGGTCTGCGCTGGGGCGGGCGACGGTCAGGGGTTCGGCGCGGGAGGCGTCGGCGGTGCTGCCGGCCCCGCCGACCCCTTCTGTTGCGCTGCCGTCCGAGCCGGGGCCGTCCGCGCCCGCGGCGTCGGCCTCGTCGCCCGTGCGGACCAGCGGCCGCAGCAGGGCGGGCAGGTCGGCCAGGTCGTCGAGCTCCGCGGTGCACCGGTCGCAGCCGAACAGGTGCTCCTCGAAGCGTTCGGCCTCGTCCGGTTCCATCAGACCCAGGACGTAGGCGCCGATGTCGGTGTGTTCGGGCTCGGTCACAGAGTCGGTCACTGAGTCAGCCCCCTCTCGGCCGCCGCCACCTTCAGCGAGCGCAGTGCGTAGTAGACGCGGGACTTGACGGTACCGGGTGGGACACCGAGGTCGGCAGCCGCCTCGGCGACCGACTTCCCCTTCAGGTAGGTCGCGATCAGCACCTCGCGGTGCGGAACGCTGAGCGTGTCGAGCAGTTCGGCCACTTCCATCTGCGACAGTGCCCTCTCCACACTCTCGTCGCCCGCCTTGTGCTCCAGCGCCGCGTCGGATACCTCCGGCGGGCGGGCGGTGCGGCGGCGGTGCTCGTCGATGACCAGCCGCCGCGCGACGGTCAACAGCCAGGGCCGCAGCGTGCCGGCCTTCGGATCCAGGCGGTCGGCATTGCGCCAGGCCCGCACCAGGGTCTCCTGAACGACGTCCTCAGCGTCCTGACGGACGCCGCCGTTCAGGCTCAGCACGAAGCGTAGCAAGGGTGCCGCGTGCTCTCTGTAGAGATGTATCGCAAGATCGTCCCCATGGGGCATACGGGCTCCGTGGTCGCGTATTGGGCAGTCGAATCGGACAAGGGACGTCACGAGTCGGCGCGGTGGGGCCGGGTCGATACCGTGACGGGAGGCTCTACGGACCGGCGGTGGTGCGCGTTCATATGAATCTGGAATCAGGTTTGAACCGCCGCGCGGACGGCTGCGTACGTCCCCCCGACAGGTTCACAACGTAACCGATCAAGTCGGTATACAGGGGGCGTTTCCAGATGTTCAAAATTCGTACCGTCGCGGCGGCCACGATCGCCGCAGCCGGTCTCATGACGCTGAGCGCGTGCGGCGGGGGCAGCTCGAAGCCGGCGGCGCTGCCGCCCGCGCAGACGACGGCCGCCATCACCTCCGCGAACACGGCGCCGGCGGCGGCCGGGGCGACCAGCAGCGCGTCCAGCTCGGACACTGCCGCCGGCGACGCCTCCAGCTCCGCCTCCAACGCCGGCGGCGACGCCCTGACCTCGCAGATGCAGTACCAGAACGGCACCGCGAAGGCGAACAACGCACCGGACAACACCGGCGACTTCTACAACGGCCCGCGCACCGACGCGGCCGCGCTCAACTGGGTCCAGCTCAGCGCCGGCGCGGCCAACGGCCTGCAGCCGATCGTCCACGACGGCCGCGGGTTCACGATGTACCGGTTCGACAAGGACACCCCGAACCCGTCGGCGTCCCACTGTGACGGCGCCTGCGCGAAGACCTGGCCGCCGGTCCTGGTGCGCCCCGGCTCGCGGGTGTTCGTCGACGGCGTGGCGGTCGACCAGATCGGCGTCATCAAGCGCGACGACGGCACGCTCCAGCTGACCATCGGCCACTGGCCCATCTACCGGTTCGCCAAGGACACCGCGCCGGGCCAGACCAACGGCGAGGGCGTCGGCGGGATCTGGTTCGCGGTCTCCCCGACCGGTAGCAAGACCCTGCCGGCGGCTGGCGCGGCCTCGTCGAGCGCGCCGGCCGCACCGTCCAGCAGCGCCGCGGGCTCGAACTACTGACCGATGAAAACCATCAAAGGTCCGTATCTGACGCTGGCGGCCGGGGTGGCCCTGGCAGGCGTGCTGTTGGGCATGGATATCAACGCCACGCCCAGCCAGAATGTCGCGCAGAAGTTGGGCGCTGTGGGGACCACGGGGACCGCCGTCACACCGACGGCTCCCCCGGCGACTCCGTCGGCGTCGTCCACGACGATCAGCGCGCCGCCGACCACGCCGAGCGCCCCGACCACCGCGGTCACGACGATTCCGGCCACCGGCGCCACGACCATCGTGGCCCCGTCCAGCCCGACGTCGTCGTCCAACCCGGCGGTCCACGACTACGCCGGCAAGGTCGACGGCGGCGGCGCGTCGCTGGCCGTCTCGATCTACAACGGCAAGGCCATCGCCTATGTCTGCGGCGGCTCGTTCGAGGTCTGGTTCACCGGCACCGCGAAGGACGGCAAGCTCGCCCTGAGCAGCCGCTACGGCGCCACGCTCACCGCGACGTACGACGCCGGCGGGGCGCACGGCCTGGTCGTCGGCGACGGCCGGCACTGGACCTTCACCTCGCCGGCCGTCAAGTCGCCCTCGGGCCTGTACCGCGCCTACGCCAAGAAGCAGGGCGTGAAGGTGCAGGCCACGTGGATCGTGCTGCCCGACGGCAGCCAGACCGGGGCCGAGGACGCCGGCGGGGACACCGCGACCGCGGCGCCGGTCGCCCCGATCGACTTCGGCAGCGGCACCGCCGTGCTGCCGGACGGGCAGACCGTCCAGCCGACCCGTATCGACGGCTCCCGGGAGGGGTCATGATCAGTTGGTCCGCCGAACCACCCGCAGGATCCGGCGGGGCTGCCGTGCCCGTCGGATCCAACGGGTCTACCGAACCCGCCGAGTCCGCCGCGACAACCGCACCGTCGGCCCAGCAGCCCCCGCCGAAAACCACGCTGGCGCTGCTGATCCCGGCGGCCGCCGGCTGCGCGGTCTCGCTGGCGCTGGGCGTGTACGGACACGTCCACACCCCGACCGGCATCGCGGTCAACGTCGCCGGCTTCTCCGGCCCGCTGGCCGCCAAGGCCTGGCTGACCACGATCGCCACGGTCCTGGCCGTGGTCCAGCTGGTCACGGCCCTGATGATCTACGGGAAGCTCAAGGTGTTCGGCACGCCGTCGTGGATCGGCGGCCTGCACCGCTGGAGCGGCCGCGTGGCCTTCGTGGCGGCGGTGCCGGTGGCGATGCAGTGCCTTTACGCGCTGGGCTTCCAGAACTACAGCACCAGGGTCCTGATCCACTCGCTGCTCGGCTGCCTGTTCTTCGGGGTTTTCACCGCGAAGATGCTGGTGCTGCCCCGGCCGAACGCGCCCTCGTGGGCGCTCCCGCTGCTCGGCGGGCTGGTGTTCGCCGCGCTGGTCGCCATCTGGCTCACGTCCTCGTACTGGTACTTCACCACCTTTGGACTGAAGACATGACTCAAGACATCACTCCTTCTGGATGCGCGGGCGACACCGCGCGCCGCTCAGTGCTCGGCGTGGCGGCGGTCGCCGTGGGCGCGCTGTGCACGGCTTGCAGCACGTACGGCGCCAAGACCAGCGCTCCGGCCGCCAACCAGGCGAATCCGCCTGCTGCGGACGCGTCCGGCACAGCCGGCGGCGGCAGCGGCACCGGCGGTACCGGCGGCGCGGCCGCGGCGGCTCCGCTGGCCGCGACCTCGGCCGTCCCGGTCGGCGGCGGCACGATCCTCGCCGACCGCCAGATCGTGCTCGCCCAGCCCGTGGCAGGCACCTTCAAGGCCTTCACCGCCGTGTGCACCCACCAGGGCTGCACCGTCTCCTCGGTCGACAAGGGCCTGATCATCTGCCCCTGCCACGGCAGCCGCTTCCACCTCGCCGACGGCAGCGTCGACACGGGACCTGCGAGCCGGCCGCTGGCGGAGATCGGCATCAAGGTCGCCGACGGCCAGATCACGCTGGCCTGAGGCGGCTTCTGAACCCGCCGCACACCACCGGCGTAGTGACGACGACGGCGTTTTCGTCACGGGGTGGGAGGTCACAGTGCCGACGGACGAGTGCCCCGTATGCCGGCGACCGGTCCCGGCGCCGGACGGGCCGGGCCGGCCCGCGCGCTACTGCTCCAGCGCGTGCCGGCAGCGTGCCTACCGCGCGCGCCGGGACGCCTGGGCGGGGCCCGGGGCCGATGCGGCGGCGCCGTCGGGCAAGCAGCAGGTGCCGCATCTGACCGAGCAGGAGTTGCAAGCGTGGCGCGGAATGCTCGAAGTGCAAAGCAATGCTCTTGCACGCCTCGACGCGGAGATGCGCGAGCGGGCCGGGCTCAGCATCAGCGAGTTCGACGTGCTCTGCCGGCTCCGGGGCGCCTCCGGGCGCCGGCGCCGCCTGTCCGACCTGGCGCGGGAGGCGACCCCGCCCGGTGGAGTCAGGGTCCTGATGAGCCTGGTCGGCCGGCTGGCGCAGCGCCGGCTGGTGACCCGGCTGGCGGACGAGGCGGTGCTCACCGACAAGGGCGAGCGGGTGCTGCGGTTCGCGGCAGACGTCCACTTCGCCGGAGTCAAAGCCCTGTTCATCGCCCGCCTGTCCGAGGACGAGGTCGAGCAGTTGGCGGGTCTGTGGGCCCGGCTGGGGCCCGACGCGCGGCGCTGAGGCGCAGGACCGCCCCGGCACCGTTCGGTGTCCAACCGGGCAGCGCGGCGCGGTCCGGCTTCTGCCCCGCGCGAGGGCCGATGAGACTTCGGGAAGCAGCGACGATGGGAGGCGGCTGTGCCGGAAGAGGGAATGGCGACGATGCGGTACTACGGGCCTGCGGGTGCCGACGGCGCGCCGGCGGCACCCGCGCTCGTGCCTGGTGTCGCGCCCGGTGTCGTCGGCGGCATGACCGTGCGGCGGCCGTCCCGGGCGCCCGGCTACGGCGGCACGCCGACGTCCGGCGGTGCTCCGGCACCGGCCGAGCCGACGCCGGTGTGGGTCCTCGCCGACGACCCCGTGACCCGCGACGCCCTGCTGGCCGGGCTCCGGCGGCGCCCGGAGGTCACCGTCCTGCCGCCCGAGCAGACCGCCGACGCACAGGTCGTGCTGATGCTCGTGGACCGGGTGACCGGGCGGACGGTGAACCGGATGCGCGAGGCCGCCGAGACCGCGCATCGGGACGTGGGCTTCGTGCTGGTCGGTGACGGGATGCAGCAGCACCATCTGCTCGGCGCCGTCGCGCACGGCCCGGTCAGCGTGATCGCCCGGCGCGACGCCGACTTCGACCGCATCGTCCGCGCCGTCACCGCCCTTCCGGCGGGCCGCCTGGAAATGCCCCGCGAGGCGATCGGCTGGCTGGCCGGCCGGTTGCGCACCATCCACCGCGACGTGCTCGGCCCGCGCGGGCTCACCAGCACCGGACTCGAGGTCCGCGAGGTGGAAGTGATCAAACTGCTGGCCGAAGGCCTCGACACGACGGAGATAGCGAAGCGCATGAACTACTCGGAACGCACGGTGAACAGCATCATCCACGGGGTGCTGACCCAGTGGCAGCTGCGCAATCGCGCCCACGCGGTGGCGTTCGCGCTTCGGACGGGGATGGTGTGAGCGACATGGCCGACACTAAGGACACTGCGGACACCGGCGGCACGCCGAACTCCGGCGACGGCGCTCTGGAAGCCCGGCTCCGGACCGAGCTGGCGGCCCACACCACCCAGGAACGACTGTCGCTGGCCGCACTCGGCCTGACGGCCGTTCCCGACCAAATCAGAACCCTGTCCTCGCTCCGCGAACTGGACCTGTCGCGCAACCAGCTGGACGAGCTCCCCGAGTGGATCGGCGAACTCAGCTCCCTGGAATCGCTCGACGTGTCCGGCAACCAGCTCACCGAGGTCCCGGAGAGCCTGGCCGGTGTGCACACACTGCGCCGGATCGAGCTCGGCGGGAACCGGCTGATCGACGTCCCGGCCGCCCTCGGCGAGCTGCCGCTGGAGCACATCGGCCTGGACGACAACCCCCATCTGCTGGTCCCGCCCCCACACATCGTCACCGAGGGAACGGCCGCGGTGCTGGCGTATCTGTGCGCTGATTCGCCGGCCGGAGAGGCGCCAGCCCTCGACGGCGCGTCGCTCGGCGGCGCCGGGTTCGGCGGCACAGGCAGTGAAGTCACCCCGCCGGAAACCGAGCCCGCGCTCGCCGACGACCTGTTCGACGGCCTGGCGTTCACCGAGCCGGAGGAGCCGCGCCCCGAGCGACCCGCGCGCCCTGAGCGCCCTGAGCGCGTCGGACCGTCCGCCTTCCAGCGCCTCCCCGCCTTCCCCGCGGTCCCCGCCGCGTTCCGTCCCGGGCGGCGGGTGACCGCGATCGGCGGCGCCGTGGCCCTGCTCGGCGCCTCGGTCCTGGTCGTGGCGGTCAACAACCAGGGATCCGCCGCCACCGCGCACGCCGAGACCCCCGGCCCCCGCATCACGGCGACCTCGTCGCAGTCGGCGGACCCGTTCGACCCCTTCTCGGCCGCCGACGCCCCCGACGGGTCGCTGGCCACCC
>NZ_JAACYW010000423.1 GCF_015356825.1 Catenulispora rubra
GCGCCGGCACCCCAGCCGCCTCCCGCTCGCCGAGCCCCAGCGCAACACCAAGGTGCTGATTGATGTCGGCATCCACGGCGACGACCTCCGCCCCATCAGCGGCCAACTGCCGGGCAAAGAGGGCGGACAGCGTGGTCTTGCCACTACCGCCCTTACCCACGAACGCGATCTTCATGGTGCTGCTGCTCCGTTGTTGGTGATGATAACTGTTTTCACAAACGACGGTAGCAGGGTTCTGGCACGGGAGAGGGGAACTCGGCGGATCCCGGCGCGGCTCAGCGCGAGCGGCGACCCTGCGCGAGCGCCGGTCGCGCACAGGCAGCGATCTCGCGCGCGCTGCGGCCATGCCGAAGCAGCTGCCTCGCTCAGACAGCAGCCACGCCGCAGGACCAGCGTCGCTCAAGCAGCTGCCTTGCTCACGCCGCAGCCTCGCACGAGCGGCCACCTCGCGCAGTGCGAGCAGCACGGTGTCTGAGCGGCGATCCCGCGCGAACCTCGCCCCGGACAAGCGGCGGCTAAGTACCGGCGGCGATCCCGCGCGAACCTCGCCCCGCAAAAGCCGCGGCCATGTACCGGCGGCGATTCGGCGCGAGCGGTCGCCATATTGTGCGGCGGCCGAGTGCGAGCGGGCATCAGCCTTCGCGAGCGCCGGTCACCAGCTACATGCCAATGCTGTCGCACCCAGACTTCGCAGGTGTAACCCTCAAGCCGGCCAAGCCGCCAGCGCCACATCCGCCACCCGTTGCAAGTCCGCCTCGCTGGCGCCGTCCCGGGCCTGCGTCGACATGCCCTGGATCACCGCCGCATAGAACGTCGCCAGTGCCGGCGCGTCCGTCGTCGGGGGCAGCGCGCCGGCCTGCACGTCGGCTGCGATGCGTTCGGCGATGGCCTGCTTGGTGTCCTCGCGGTAGCCGCGCAGTTCCTCGGCGACGTCCTGGGAGGCGTCGGAGGTGTTGGTCGCGGCGTCGATCACCAGGCAGCCCGGTGGGTGGTCGGTGGCGGTGTACTCGGTGGCTGCCAGGCGCAGCATCGTCTCCACGACTCCGCGCGCGGTCGGCTGGCCCATGGCGCGGGTGCCGTAGTCGCCGTGGGTCTCGGCGTAGCGCTGGACCGCGGCGCTGAACAGTTTCCGCTTGTCGCCGAACGCCGCGTAGAGGCTCGGCGGGTTGATGCCCATCGCCTTGGTCAGGGTGGAGATGGACGTCGCCTCGTACCCGTGCCGCCAGAACTCCATGAGCGCCGCTTCCAGCGCCTGGTCACGGTCGAAGCCGCGGGGGCGCCCCTTGGTGGTCGCTGTGGTCGCCGTACTCGTCGCTGTGCTCACGAACCCATTCTATAGCGATCGCTAGAGAATGTGGTACGGTCATTCTGTATCGATCGCTACAGAAAGTGTGGAAGGACTTCCCATGCGCGCTGTCACCCAGGACTCCTTCGGCGGCCCGAGCGTCCTGCACGCCGTTGACCTGCCCAAGCCCACCCCGCTGCCCTCCGAGGTACTGGTGCGTGTGCACGCCTCCGGCGTCAACCCCGTCGACGCCATGGTCCGCTCGGGGGCGTTCCCGATGCTCGGGCAGCCGCCGTTCGTCCTGGGCTGGGACATCTCAGGCGTCGTGGAAGAAGCCGTCCCCGGCGTGACCCGCTTCGCGGTCGGGGACGAGGTCTACGGCATGCCGTTCTTCCCGCGCGCCGGCAACGGCTACGCCGAGTACGTCGCCGTCCCCTCCCGGCAGCTGGCCCGCAAGCCCGCCGCCCTCGACCACGCCCACGCCGCCGCGCTCCCGCTGGCCGGCCTCACCGCGTGGCAGGCGCTCGCCGACACGGCCGCGGTGGCCGCCGGCGACCGGGTCCTGATCCACGCCGGCGGCGGCGGGGTCGGGCACCTGGCCGTGCAGATCGCCAAGGCCCGCGGCGCGCACGTGCTCGCCACCGCCAGCGCCGCCAAGCGCGACTTCGTGCTCGGCCTCGGGGCCGACGAGGTCGTGGACTACCGCGCGGTCGACCTCACCCGGGCCGTGCGCGACGTGGACGTCGTGCTGGACACCGTCGGCGGGCCGGTCGGACGCCGGTCGATCGAGGTGCTGCGGCCCGGGGGCCTGCTGGTGACGATCGTGGACCGCACCGACAGGGAGCTGCGCGCCGCGACGATCGAAGCCGGGCGGCGGTTCGCGGGCGTGACCGTCGAGCCCGACTACGTGGGCCTCGAACACCTCGCCGCGCTCGTGGACGCCGGGAAGCTGCGGCCGCACGTCGAGCACGCGGTGCCGTTGGACGACGCCGGCAAGGCGCACGAGCTCATCGAGTCCGGGCGCACCCAGGGCAAGATCGTGCTAACGGTCTGAACTCGGCCCTGTATGCCGCGGCCCCGAAACCGACCGCCGCCCCGCCGAGTTGCTCCGGGGAGCAGTCCGACGAGACGGCGGTGGTTAGCGGTATTCGGTCAGAGTCCCGTCAGTAGCTGAACTCCTCGATCTGACTCCACCCCGGCCCATACGTGAACCCGGTCCGGGTCGCGGGGTCGATCTGCACGTCCGGCTCGGCCGTGAACGCCAGCGGGCCGCCGAAGCCGCGGGTGAACTCGAATGAGGACAGCGTCTTCAGCACCTTGCCCGTGCCGGTGTCCACCACGTCGATCTGGCTGCGGGAGTTGCTGTCCGTCAGGACCCCGCCCGGGTGGCCGAAGATCGACAGCGGCTGCGGGCTCGCGTAGGTGATCAGCGCCACGTGGTGCGCGCTGTCCACGGCCACCGGACCCGCCATCTGCTGGCGCAGCGTGCCGCCGCCGGTGGTGGCCAGGGTCTTCTCATCGACCTGGTTCAGCGTGGTGTGGCTCAGGAAGTTGACGCTGAAGCTCGCGTAGTTCAGCAGCGTGGCCTGGGAGCCGTCCTGCGCCGAGGCGAAGCTGGTGCCGCACTTCGGGGTGAAGCCGGTGCCGGCGATGACCGCGCCGGTGGTCTCGCTGACGTTGATCACCGCGTTCGACGCGCCGCCGAAGCACTGGGCGCTGTCGGCGAGGTGCGCGAGCTGGACGGTGCCGGTGCTCGCGTCCACGTCGATGCCGTTGTAGTACGCGCGGGTCGCCTTGACCGTGGCGTCCGGCTCGATCGCGGTGCCCGCCGCGCCGGTGCCGACGTTCACGTTCAGCAACTCGTCGTGGTAGTCCGACTTCGCCCACTGCAACACCCACGCCTGGTGCAGCGTGGAGTCCACCCGGCCGCCCATCACCAGCCCCGGCGTGTTCTGCACCACCTGCGGCGTGCCGACTAGCGAGCCGTCGGCCAGGTTCCGCACTTCGAGCTGGTACGAGTCCTGGCTCAGCGTGTGCATCAGGACCACGCGATGTGCCGAGTCGTCCACGCCGATGATCGCGTAGGGTCCGCTCTGCGTGGTGTCGGAGGTGATCACCGAACCGTACGTCCCGGTCGCCGGGTTGTAGTGCCGCAGCGACTCACCGGCGTCGGAGGCGTCGGTCACCACCGCGACCGAGTCCGCGCCCTTGGCCGCGAAGTCCACGACCTGCCCGCCGCCCGGAGGCAGCCCGTCGTCCACGGTCAGGGTCGAGGACGGCGAGGCTTGCCCGGCCGCCTTACCGTCCCAACCCACCGGCACCACGCGCACGTTGTACTGCGAGGCGGTCGCCAGGCCGAGCTTGAGCGCGTCCAGCGTCACGGTCCCGGACCGTCCGGGGAGCCGCTGGTAGACCAGCGAGCCGGCGTCGAAGCCGTCGCCATCGCGCACGGTGCCGTTTTGCGCCGTGAAGGTGTTGAGCGAGTTCCACAGCGTCGGCGCGCCGGAGGAGATCTCCAGCATCGCGCCGGCCGCGCCGGGCACCGAGTCCACCGAGTACCGCAGGCTGAACGTCGGGGCCTTGCGGGAGACCTCCGCCTGGTGGCCGAAGACGGCCTTGGCATCGGAGCCGTCGGTGGCTTGGGCGGCGTCCGAGGCACCGTGGCGGCCGCCGGCCGTCAGGGTCGGCGCGTCCGGACGGTGCTCGGCGGTGAAGCCCGCGACCCGGATCGGCGCGGACTCGCCGTAGATCGGGTAGCTCGCATTCGAGTCGTCCTGGATGATCGTGATGCCGTAGATGCCGCCGCCGGAGGCGAAGGCCGAGGCGGGGATCTTCACGTCGCCGGAGGTGCCGGTGAGTGGCGTCGTCCACGCGTTGTTATAGAGCGGCGCGAGCACCGGGCTCCAGTGGCCGACGGTCGAGACCGCCAGGGTCGGGTTCTTGACGGTGCGCACGCCGGTCAGGTCGTAGTGCACTGTCACGTCCTGGCCCGCCGCGACGGTCGCCGGGGCGGTCGGCGCGGGCGCTTCCAGGTAGGTGCCGTCGGTCGCGCTGAGCGTGAGTGACTGCGTGATCGTCGCGGCCGTGCGGCCGTGGGAGAGCACGTCGAAGCGGACCGAGACGGTGCGCGGCGTCGTCGACACCACGGGCAGTCCGGCGGCGGCCAGCAGCTGGGTCGGGGTGATCCGGATGGCCGGGGTGTCGGAGTCGAAGTGCTGCGATCCGACGGTCAGGCGGTAGCGCGCCCCCTGCCCGGCGTTCACCACGTCCCCGGCGAACGTCAGCGGGCCGACCAGGCCCTCGCCGGTGTTCTTGCCGCGGATGTCGGCTGGCCCGGCCAGGTCGATCGAGCCGGGGTCGGTGCTCTCCAGGAACTCGCCGCCCTCCTGGCCGAGCAGCACGTGGTGCTGGACGCCGAGGCGGACGATCTGCGTGGCGCCGTGCTTGGCGTCGAAGGCACCGGCGATGTCGGTGTTGCCGTTGCCGGGGGCGTTGCCGGCTGCACCGGCGTCGTCCCGGTGCGAGCCCGGCAGCAGCCGCTCAACGGCCGCCGTCAGGTCCACCTGCGGGCCGACGTTCAGGCTCCGGTCGATCTGGCCCGGCGTGGCCACCTTGCGCGCGGTGTCCACCAGCAGGTCCCTGATCTGCTGCGGCGTCAGGGTCCGGCCGGTCAGCTTCGCGGTGCCGTCGACCACGGCCGCGGCGGCCGCGAGCTCCGGGGCCGAGGCGGAGGTGCCGCCGGTCAGGCTCACGTCGACGCTCTGTGCCGACCGGCCCTGGGCGTGCGAGAACGCCGGGATGTTGTCGCTGGGCGCCGACAGGTCGATGCGCGAGCCGAAGCCGGAGGAGAAGTTACCGCTGCCGGTGATCCGGGTCTCGGCGACGGTCGCCGGGCCCGCGGTGCCGGCCGCCAGCGTGTCGTCGGTCGTGGTGCCGCCGGCCGCGATCGCGCCGCTGTCCGGGATCTTGCTCGGGGTGGTGGACATCGAGTCGTCGTCGATGGTCGTGGCCTGATGCGCGGAGTGCGCCACGTCGGTGGGGGTGCTGCCGCCGTCCGGGCCGACCGCGGTCGGGGTGAACAGGCGGGTGCCGTCGTTGGCGGCGATGGAGACCGTGATGCCGTACTGGTGCACGATCTGCGTGACCGTGGCCTGGATCGTCGGGTCGTCCTCCAGGTAGCGGCCGGGGAAGCCCTGGCTGTCGGTCCCGAACCCGAGGCTGGCGTTGATCACGTTCGGCCGCGGGGTCTGGCGCGCGGCGGCCAGCAGCGCCACCCGGATCTGGTCCGGGGTCGGGCTGGAGGGCACCACCAACCGGTACTTCGCGCCCGGCGCCACGCCGAGCAGGTCGGTGAAGTCGCTGCCGGTGTTCTCCGGACGCTGATCCTGGTGCGGCAGCGGGGCCATCACGCTGAAGTCCAGCATGATCTCGCCGTTGGTCGGGTCCTGGTTCTCGGTGGAGCCCAGCGGGTCCAGGTGCCCGGCGGTGTCGGCGACGTAGGTGGGGATCAGCGGCATGGACGGCAGGTCCAGGTAGCGCTGGCCGCCGGAGACCACGGTGGTCGGGCCGAACTGCTTGACGTAGCCGTCGCCGGCGGCGGCCATCGAGGCGTCTGTGAGGTCGCCGACGCAGACGTTGGTGATGATCTCGCCCTGGCCGGGCAGCTTGCCGTAGCGGGTCTGCAGGTCGCTGTAGGCGCCGAGGGCGTCCACGCCGCCGGAGTTGATCCAGCTCTCCAGGGACGAGGAGATGCCGTAGTTCGACGGCAGGCCCGAGGTGTTCGCCAGGGCCAGGCGCTTGGGCCCGGTCGCGGCGGCGTCGCTCTTGGCGGCCGCGACGACCGAGCCCGGGATCGGCGTGCTGGAGCTGATCATGCTGCTGACGGCGTGGCCGCCGGCGCTGGCCGAGCTTCCGGCCGGCGCCGGGTGGTCCGAGGCCTTCCAGGTTTCGCCGAACGCTGAGGCCCCGGCGGTGGTGACGGAGCCCTGCGGGCCGAAGGCGGAGGGGGTGCGCCCCGGCACGGTCGGGGCGGACGAGTCGGCGCTCGCCGCGCCGATCGTGCCGGCGGCCAGCGTGGTGCCCGCTATCAGGGCCGTGATCAGGCGTATTCGACTTCTCGCGGCGGTGGGGCGAGGTGAACGGGGATTGTGCATTCGGTTCCTCACACGCTTCAGTGACTGAACGGTGGGAACAACCTGGCAGCGTCCGGGGCGATGGCACAAGAAGGCCAGCAGGGCGTATTCTCGCCACCCGGCGTGAATACGCCAGAGCCGTGGACAAGGGGACTGACGTGCTGGAATCGGTGGGCCTCCCGGAGCCGTGCGGCACCGTCTACTCAGCGCTCGTTGAGCATCCGGAGTCCGGCACGGCGCGCCTGGCGGAGCTGACAGGCCTCCCGTCGACCAAAGTCCGCGCCGCCCTGGACCGGTTGACCGCCGAGGGCCTGGCGAGCCGCGCCCCGGGCCGTGCGGCGGTGTGGTTCGCCTCGGCCCCCGACATCGCCATCGGCTCCCTGGTCGGGCGCGCGGAGCAGGAACTGGTGCGCGTCAGGTCCCTGATGAACGAGCTCATGGACAGCTACCGCGAGGCGGCCCGCTACACCGACCCCTCCCTGTCGGTGGAGGTGGTCCGCGGCCACGAGGAGATCAGCCGCCGCTTCGAACACCTGCAGACCGAGGCCCGGCACCAGATCCGCGGCTTCGACCGCCCGCCCTACCTCGACGCCCCCGGCACCAACCACGACAACGCCGCCCGCCGGGCCCGCTCCGGGCTGAACTACCGCGTGATCTACGCGCGCGCCGCCCTGGCCTGGCCCGGCCGCCTCACCGAGGACATCAGGCCGTCGCAGACCTTCGGCGAGCACGCCCGCACCCGCCCGACCCTGCCGATCAAGATGGTGATCAGCGACGACCGCCAGGCCCTGATCCCGATCCGCGACCCGGAGGAGGCCCTGACCACGGCGTACGTGATCCACCCCTCGTCGCTGCTGGACGCGCTGATCGCCCTGTTCGAGGCCGAGTGGCGCCTGGCCCTGCCGATACCGGGCACCACCGGCGCAGGACCGGACGAGGCCACCCGCACCCTGCTCCTGCTACTGGCCTCCGGCCAGACCGACGAGGCGATCGCCCGCGCGCTCGGCTGGAGCTTCCGGACCACGCAGCGGCGGGTACAGGCGC
>NZ_JAACYW010000424.1 GCF_015356825.1 Catenulispora rubra
CTGTGCCGTGACGCGTTAGTTGTCACCTGGCCATGCGATCTGTCACCGTGACGGGATCTTGATGCCGGTGTCGATGGCGTGGGCAAGCTCGACGGCGCGCTGGCCGAGTAGTGCTCGTAGGTCTGCGTAGTGCCGGACGGGGTCGGGTCGGGAGAGCTGGAATCCGGTGGGTCCGTGGCGTAGCTGCCAGGCGCGACGGACTTGGGTGGGTTGTGCAGCTTCGATCGGACGCGGTGCGAACCGGAGTTCGCCCTGGGTGACGTGGGCCCAGACGAACGCGGAGGCCTCTTGTCGTTTCCGGTCGTCCAGGACGGGCTTGAATGGGCCCGGAACCGGCGGGAGGCGATCTGTGATGTCGTGCCACTCGTCGAGGGTGAGGGACCAGTCTCGGAGCGCTTCACGGCGCCGGCGGTAGTCGACCAGATCGGCGGCGGTATCCAGGCGTTGAGCGAGGTCGCTTAGGGCTTGGGTGAAGCGGTCCGGGCCAAGGGCGGTCAGCCACTGATAGAAGTCGTGTGAAGGCGCGTATTGGCCGCCGTCGGGGTTGAAGCCCAGGTAGTGGCCGGCGTCACCGATCGACCTGCCCGCGACCCGTTGGACGAGGGTCGCCGCCGCGACGCGACGTGCGGTCGTGACGCAGGAGCCGCAGTGCAGCGGCGCGAGGTGCTCAAGGAACCAGGCTTGCTCGAGGAACGCCGGTATGTGTTCCGGGCGGTAGCTGTCGGTGCGAGCGGGGGCCCTGGCGCTGTGGGGTCCGGCGGTGCGCCGGAAAGCGCGGAGCAGGGGTTCGGCTGCTTGCCGTAGAGCGTCAGAGCACGATGATTCGTGTCGGGCGAAGACCGTCGCCCACGGCGCCCGGCTGGGACGGCCATTCCGTGAGGCTTGGACGTGCTGTGCCAGTACGCTCTGGAGATCGACGCTGTCGCGGACGGCGGCTGAAGCTGTCAGAAGCGCGGCTGTCGCGAGCGGACTGGTCGGAGGCGCGTCAAGGATCAGACGGGTGCGGTCGGCGGTCAACATACGGATGTGCTCATCGGCCGATTCAGCCAGATCGGCCGCGATCAGGTCGCGGCCGAGGGGCCAGGACGCGCAGAGCAGGGCGGTGATCAGACGGAGATCGGTGAACGGGCCGGCGTCGTCGCCGGTGGGACGGTGGGGATCGAACATGTCGAGCAGTCGTCGCTGTAGTTGAAGCACGTCTGGGCCAGGGCAAGGATCTCCGGTGTCCCTGAGTCTGTTCAGGTAGGCGCCGCACGATGGCCGCGTCCGTCCGTCCGCCGGATGGCCGGGGCCGGGTTGACGGCATTGTGCCGGGTGCAGGGTGTTGTCCGCGATCTGGGCGAGCAGGTGCGGTGACAGCCGGTCGGGATGACGGCCGGTGGGGCAGCCGTGTTGGAGGAAGACCCGATGTTCGACGCAGGCGAACGCGATGGGCAGGTGCCAGATCTTCTTCCAGGGGCCGCCGAGCTGCTGTTGGAGCGCGCTGCCGTCGCCGGCCAGGCAGTGCGGGCAGAACCGGGGGCGGGTGTTGAACAGCCAGTCGTCGGTCGAGGGACGGCCGGTGGTCCCGGTCAGCGACCGGGCGATGGGCGGGTAGCGGTCCGCCCAGGGGCGGAGCGTCAGTCCGGCGGCCTCCTGATGAGCCAGCTGTGTGGCTGCCGCGAAGTACTCGATGTCGAGGTCGAGCAAGAGTCTGCGACTGAGCGCGGTGGTGGTGGTCCGTCGGATGCATCCGGTCAGGTGGGCCAGACCGATGGGCGCCAGGTGCAGGCGGAAGGACAATCGCAACAGGAATCCGGCCAGGGACTCGCCCTTCAGCGGGCCCAGGCTGCGGCCCAGCGGCCGCGGCGGCGTGGACGAGGGCCGGTCATCCATCCGCGGCCTGTATTCCGCCGTGGTCGTCGAACACCGTGTTGCGCGGTTTCGGGGACTTCTTGCCCTCCGGCTGTCGTGGGGGCCGGACGTCGGCGGGGATGTCGGGGACCTCGCCGGCCTCCGGATCGAGGTCGGCGAGATTTCCCAGGCGGATGGGGGTCCGTGCCAGCAGTTCCGGGGTGAGCCGTTCTTCCCCGGTGGTGATCGCCTCGGTGCAGCCATCCTCGATCAGGCGTCGTAGCAGGCCGATGATGCCGCGGGTGCGGCGGAACAGGTATTCGGGCATCGCGCCGGTGGTGAGCATCCCGTCGAAGGAACCGAACAACCGGAGCTGGTCCTCGATGCCGGCCAGGTGTTCCAGGAAGGCGGTGATCCCGGCCGGGGTCGCGTAGTCGAACGGGTCGAGGTCGACCATGTCGAAGCGCCGCTCGGTCTGGGTGGCAGCCGCGCTGTTGTGGCTCTTGCCGCGTTTGACCTCAGGGAAGACCCACTGGCCGGTGGCTGTGTCGATGTAGGCGTCGCGCAGCAGCCCGGAGTGCGGGATGTCGACGCCGATCAGCACCAATGTGACGTTCAGGTCCATCAGCTCCCTGATCAGGTCCAGGGTGTCCTGGTCGTCCTCGCGGTGCAACCGGAGCCTGGTGATGTCGTCCAGCAGCAGGGCGGTGGTGTTGTGGTCCCGGATCGCGTCCCGGACCGCGCGGATCAGGTCGTCCAGGTTCTTGGGGTAGGGGTCGCCGTAGACGTCCAGGATGGTCTTGCATAACGCCTTCGGTGCCGCGCGAACCGGCAGGCGGCAGTAGGCGACCGGAACGAACACGTCGCGGGTCCCCGGGAAAGGTCTCGGCAGCAGCTGGCGGTGGACGTCGCGCCACAGATCCTCGAACGTGGCGGCCGCGTCGCAGGCAGTCTCCGTCTTCCCTTGGAAGCCTCCGCCGTTGATCATGAGGCCGTCGCGGGTGCCGGGCATGAACTTCACGGCGTTGTTCTGGAGCCGCCCGCGCAGGAAACCGGAGACTCTCTGGCTCATCGGCGTCTCCTGCAGCCGCATGTTCACATGCGTTGCGGTCCGGTGCAGGTCGTGTAGCGCTTTGCGTCTTGGGCTCAGCGCCGAGTACTCCTGCAGCGACAGCCGCGGTGCCGGGGTGAACGTGCCGCGCATCGCCCGCCACTGCTGCCATCCCTCCCATCGGGTGCGGTCCGGCGGCGGCCCGGCCCGCAGGAACGGGACGATCGGGCTTTCATCGGCCGGCAGTTCCGTCACGGGGATCCTCCTGGTCGTCTTCGGGCAGGAGGAACACGTTGTGATGCCGGAAACTGGATCCCAGCACCGGCGGGGGCTTGGGCGCGACCGGGACGGCCGCCTCCCGTCGGCGGCGCCGTTCGGCGTCGATGCCTTCGGCGACCTGGGCGGCCCGAGCCGGCCAGCGAAGCGGCGTCACCGTCGTCGGCAGTCCTCCGAGACGGCCGTCGTGCTCGTCAGGGGCCTGTGCCGGCCGATCGCTGTCGGCGGCTTCAGCCTGTGTCACCTCGCGGGCGTGCTCGGTGCGCTGGGTCTTGCCCATCCGCGCCGGCCACTGACTGACCGGGATCTTCGAGCCGATCAGTTCCAGCAGCACCGGCAGCAGCTCGGTGTCCGACCTCGGCGTGAGCCCGCAGTCCCGCACCTTCTTCATCAGGTCGCGCACCCGCGCGTCGCCGAACGCGGGCATCTGCCCGACTTGCGGCAGCCCGGTCCAGGCCAAGGAGTGCCAGGCATGGCTGAGGGGGTCTTGGAAGAACACGGCCCGCCGGTCCCGTGGATCCCGCCGGATCAGCCACTTGCCCTTGTGCTTGCCACCGCGGGTCGAGGGCTGTCCGCGGTAGTCAGCCAGGATTCTCTCGTCGTCATACCAAAGATCGCGGATCTTCACTCCGCGCCGGGCATCGATCCGGACGTAGTGCGCCGGCAGCAGCTCGTAGAACAGCTCCGGGCGCGGGATCTCCATGGCGAACCCGACCTGGGCGAAGGAAGCCGCGAACAGCGTGTTCGGGCTGTGCGTCCCGTCGGGGTCCCAGGACGGCGGGCAGTCGCGCAGGACCCTGTTTTGCCACGCCCTCACGATCCAGGAGGCGATCGTGTGTTCCATCTCCTCCACCGTCAGTGCCGCGTCGCCGCCCGGGTCGGCGCCGCGGTCGGCGACGTCGACGCCGGTGTAGCCGGACAGCTTCTCGAACAGCAGTGATCTGATCACGCCGAACGCCCGCTCGCAGGCGGCCTTGTCCGTGGGGCGAAGCACCCGGCTGGGCAACACGTTGCAGCCGATCACGCGCTGCACCTCGACCAGGTGGTGGTTCCGATAGACCGAGCCGTGATCGGTGGTCACCGTCTCGGGGGCGAAGAACGGCAGGCCGGCGACCTCGTGCCCGGCGAACTCGGCGACCACCGCGGCCGGGATCCCGGGATAGGGCCAGGCCATCTCCGGCCCCCAGTCCGGGCGCATCGGCAGCGGCATCATCACATCGCGCAGCAGCATCGCCACGTCCACCGCAGTGTCGGAGACCAGGGTGAGACGGAACGCCACCAGTGAGTGCGTATAGACGTCGAGAGCGATCGTCAAGTGCGGGCTCACCGGGTCTCCGAACACGCCCTCGCGCACCTTCACCGGCAGCACCGTGGTGTCCAGCGCCACCACCTGGCCGGGCCGGTGCACCACCACGTGGCCGTTCTTGACCGGCAGCTCCGCCGAACGCGCGTAACGCTGCCGGGCCCCGCCGGGCCCGAACCACTCCCGCCAGATGCGGCAAAGCGTCCGATAGCTGGGGACCTCGACCTGGTCGCCGAAGGTCTCGCGGACGTATTGGCGGATCAGGAAGTCCTTGGTGCGCATCGATACCCGCGACCCGCGCAGCGTCTCCTCCCGGACCGCCAGGATCGCCTCCCTGACCTGCTCGGTGACGCTGGGGTGCCCGCCGCTTTCCCGCAGCCACCGGTCATCGGCGCAGCCGACCAGGCCGGCCCGCCGCCGGTCGACATCCCAGCGAATCAACGTGCGATAGCCGACCTTGTCCAGGCCCAGCAGCTTGGCCTGCTGCCGGTCCAGGCCCGCCAGCTCGGCCACCTTGGCGTGACGCCGCTGCGTCAGCGTCGTGGCATCCGGGTCGTATTCCGGCCTCGGCTCGCCCGGCCCCGGACGAAGCCGGTCCCCGCTGCGGAAGCCGGTCTCCACTTCCAGAAGGTGCGCCAGCCGGAGTTCGGCAAGTTGCCGCCGACCGGCCGTCAGATCTTCGCGTGCTCGAGGCTGCCGACCCCGATCCGCGCCGGTGGCCGCCGTCCGGGATGACGGACGGCACTGCGGATGGTTGGCCAGGAACCGGAAACTCACCTGCTGCCGGACTCCGTCGGCCGCAACGAGCTGCACCCGCCCGAGGTGGGGTTCGCGGCGTTCGATCGTCCACTCGGCGCTGTCCAGCACCACCCCGGCCCCCGGCGACAGATCCAGCACCGCGGCCCCGGACCTCACGGCGACACCCCGCCGACGGCCGGGACGACGATCGAGCTGTCGGCCAGAGGCGCGGACAGGTCCACTCCCAGCCGCCGGTGCCAGATCAGGTGGAGCAGCAGGGCCCTGGCCACTGGCTCGCACCGGCTGGCTGCGGCGAGCTCGCCGAACGACAGACCGCGGCCGGCCGAGTCCAGAAGCCCCGGCCGCAGACCCAGCGGATCGGATAGCGGCCGGCGCTGGGACGACAACGCGTCCAAGGACGCGGGAACGTGCTCACGCCACCGCCCCACCAGCACGAAGTGCCAGCCGCAGGCCAACGCGACCTCCGCAGCAGCAGCGAAGGACTCCCGGTCCTCGTCCCGGATCAACGGCTCCGGGCGGACGTCGATCAGCCACACCCCGAAACGCGTCACCGCCAGGAAGTCAGGGGTGTGGTCCCTGGGCCTGCGACCGTCAGTGGTCCCGAATCGGATCTTCAGCGGCTGGGACACCACGTCGAGCACGTTTCCGGCGAAGTCCAACGCCAGCAGAACCCGCGCCTCCTCCAGGCTCTCGAACCCGTGGTGCCGGCCAGTGCTGACCAGGAACTCAAGGCCGGGACGGTGTCGTTGTCCGCGACGCCAAGAGAACCCGCGAATCGGATCCGCACCTGTCACCGGCGACTGCGCCAGGTCCCAGACTGAGCAGGAATCCAGAGCACGCCCGCTCCTCCAAGACACCGACCACCGCCGGGGCCAGTTCTCGGCCAGGTCCAGCCCGGCTGCGCCCTGCCCGACGCCGACAGGGACGATCAGATCTGTCCACGAGACGCGATACGACCACAACGGTTCGGGCAATCGTTCCTGACCGAGGCCAGCGTTAGTGCTGCGTGTGTAGGACACCACGACTCAAGCACAGCACCCCGATATCCCAGCACAAAGGGAATGACGGAAGCGCATCCAATCGCCACCCCCGCGAGCGTGCCGAGTTCAGCACACCGTGTCCGTGCCGAAGCGAAAGGACAGCGGCGTCAACAGATTCAGCAGCTGCCACTCCGGCCGGGCCTCGAGGGCATCGAACCACTCCTCAGGGGCGCCGCCGTGCTCTGGGAACCACCAGTCGCTGAAGGACCCAAGGCCGGCGAGATCCTCACCCATCTCGAAGTCCAGACGGCATTCGACCTGTACCAAGCCGTCCTCGGCGTCGGTCGCCAGCTGACGGACCAGGCTCAACGCGAACACGGGGTCGCCTTCCGAGCCGAACGGGCCGTACTGATAGAGCAAGCCGTCCGCATCGGCGACATCTGCAGCCGTGACGGCCCTCGCGGCGAACATCCGGAACGCTCCGAGCGCATGACGGGCGTGATCAGGACTCGGTCGCCAGTAGTAGAAGTTGTCGCCCTGCCGCTCGAAGAGCACCTCCCAAGCGGCGGCGGCCTCGGCGACGTTCAGCGGCCGATGGAACAGGATCGGCCTGGGCCCGGACCAGTGGGTGTAGCTGCCGTCGGCGTGGTACTCCTCCGAATCGTCACCGACCAGCCTCGCGTCCAGCTTCGCAGCGATCGCCGCAAGCTCTGCCGCGACGCCGCCGCCCTTCCAGATAGTGATCCCGCCTTGGCGCCACGACAGTAGCCGGGACGTCCCATCAGCGCTGACAAACTCGTACTCCGGAGCGGATCCCTCCGCCCCATGTCTGATCATCTGCGGCTCGGCATCAGCAACTGCAGTCCACTCCGCCAACGAAATCGGGAACAGGGCACTGTCGAACGAGAAGTCGGCGCGGGTGAAGTGCAGGTCGTAGCCCATCTCGGCTCCTTCCGTTTGATGAACGCCTCATCGTGCCATCGACAACCGACGACCGGGCTATTCGCTCCGACGTGCCATGCCATGCACCAGTCTGACCTGACCCGTGATCGATCCCGCGAGCATAGGACTGCCAGCACTCGTGATCGACTGGAAGGGTGCTCGGACCGGACCGCCAACGGTGACAACAAGCCTGGCAACTCGCACCAGGTGACAAGAATCTTGGCCCATCGGTGACAACCACGCTGTCCCGCAAGGACACGGCAACCAGCTCAGGGCCTACCCCTGGTGACAACTATCGTGTCCCGGCACA
>NZ_JAACYW010000425.1 GCF_015356825.1 Catenulispora rubra
GCCCCGACATCACCCCGCCGTCGGCGCAACGCTAACAGGCATGACGGACAACAAGGCCGCCACCAAGGCCGAGAACAAGCACTGGACCGTGACCGATTTCGACGAACACACGATTCACCTGAAGGCGCCGTTCCGCATGCTCTTCAACGACAACATCTCGCTGGCGCGCGCCTCCATCACCACGGTCGAGGAGCGTCAGGGCCACGATGTCATCGTCGTGTCGACCATGGACGGACGCAGCTACGAGGTGCTGCGCGGGGTGGCCCGGGCGCAGCGGGCGAAGACGAAGGAAGCGTTCGGGTTGTGATTCGGCGATTCGGTGGTTCGGTGGTTCGGTGATTCAGTGATCTCGCGATTCCGCGCGGGATTCCCCGCGCCCGATTGTGGATCGGGCGCGGGGAACCACCGCGTGCTTTTGTTCGTCAGCCGTGGTGCACGGTCAGTGCGTAGAAGGCGACGCGCGCGCCCTTCGTCGTGCTGTTCGACGAGGACTGGTTGTAACTGCCGGCCTTGAAGTACATGTTGTACTGGTCGAAGGACGACGGGATCGTGTACTTCGTCGTCTTGCCGTTGACCGTCAGATTGACGGTGTTGCCGCCGGTGACGGAGATCGTGTAGCTCCACTGCGTGCCGACCGGGACGTTCGCGATCTGGTGCGTCGTCTGGCCGCCGGACGGCGAGTTCTCGGTCCCGAGCACGATGTTGCCGTTGTTGTAGTAGTAGAGCTCGACCAGGGGCTTGGTCGACGAGCCGCCGGTGCCGAGGTGGATCTGGCCGACGCAGACGTGGTTGGTCACCGACACCACGCGCAGGGTGGCCTGCAACTGGTGGGTGCCGGCCAGGTGCCAGTCGGCGCTGCTGCCGTCGGCGTTCATCTCGCGCAGCTCCGAGCGCGCGTAGTTGGAGTTCGGCGTGGTGACGCCCTTCTCCGGGGCCCAGAACGTCATCGCACCGTCGTGGGTGTCGGTGTAGAAGTACGAGTCCTGATAACCCTTCGCGCCCTGGAGCTGCGAGGACGGGATCGTGCGCGGCGAGCCGGGGCTGCCCACGGGCTCCTGGAGCTCCCAGACGGACAGGTTGAAGTTGCCGCCCGGCGCGACCGTCGTGCTGAGCTTGCCCTTGACCGCGTGCACGCCGGCGGAAGCGGTGCGCGACGGCGCCGCCTGGGCCGCCGTCGACGAGGCGGCGACCACGACGCCGGTGCAGATCACGGTCGCGGCGGCGGTCGCGGCCAGGAGCTTGGGTGATGCGCCTCTCAGCATGAGAGTTCCCTTCGATCGGGGGGGCGGGGCGAGGACGGCGGCGATCGGGAGCCATGGGCCGAAAGCCGGTGGTACTGTCCGGACCTTGCGAAGCGCGTGTTCATCGTCCGGGGAGGAAGCCGTTCCGGCAATGGGCCGTCGGTCAAGGCTGAGTAAAGGTTCATAACCATAATCAGGGTCCACATATGTGAACGGCATAAAAGGTGTGGAGCAAGACAAAAAGGCGCCGCCTCCGCATCAGCGAAGGCGGCGCCGCAGGCTTACTGCGCTTACTGTGTCAGATCACTGCGTCCGATCACTGCGTCACTGGAAGATCTGGAACTCCGAGATCTGCCCCGCCGGCCAGCCGGTGTTCGCGGTGAAGTTCAGCCGCACGTACCGGGTGCTGGTCGAGGAGAACGTGATGGTCACGGTGTTCCCCGTCGACGGGTTGAACGTGTAGTTCGCCGAGCCGACGATGGTGGAGAAGGTGCTGTTGTCCGTGGAGCCGAGGACCGACAGCGTCTGCGTGCGGGTCGCCCAAGCACTGGACGGCGGGAGGTCGAGCACGACCTTGCTGATGCTCTTCGAGGCGCCGAGGTCGACCTGGAGCCACTGCGGGAACGCGTTGTCCGTGCTCTCCCAGTAGCTGCTGGTGTTGCCGTCGACGGTGTTGGCCGGGACGTAGTTCTGCGTGGAGCCGCTGGCCGAGGTCGGCTGGTTCAGCGCCAGGTTGGTGTTGGCGGTGGAGACGCCGGTGCCGGTCAGGGCGACCGTCGCCGGGCTGTTGGGCGCGTTGCTCGCGATGCTGAGCGTGCCGGTCCGGCTGCCGGTGGCGGTCGGGGTGAAGGTGACGTTCACCGTGCAGGACGCTCCGGCGGCCAGCGAAGTGCCGCAGGTGCTGGTCTGGCCGAAGTCACCGGTGGTGGTGATCGAGGAGATGGCCGCGGCGGCGGTGCCGGAGTTGCTCACCGTCACCGCCTGGGCGCCGGAGGAGGTGTTGACCGTCTGGTTCCCGAACGACAGGTTCGTCGTGTTGGTCGCGATAGACGGTCCCGTGGTCCCGCCGCCGGTGCCGAGGTAGGCCTGGAAGTCCGAGAGCTGGCCGGCCGGCCAGCCGCTGTTCGCCGTGATGTTGACGCGGACGTAGCGGGCCGACGCGGCGGTGAACGGGATGGTCACCGTGTTGTTGTTGGCGTTCGGGTCGAAGGAGTAGGTCGCCGAGCCCACGAGGGTGGAGAAGTTGGTGCCGTCCGTGGAGCCCTGGACCGACAGGGTCTGGGTGCGGGCCCCCCACGCGGTGGACGGCGGGAGCCGCAGGACCACCTTGCCGACGTTCCAGTTCTGGCCGAGGTCGACCTGGGCCCACTGCGGGAAGGAGCCGTTCGCGCTCTCCCAGTAGGTCGAGGGGTCGGCGTCGGTCAGGTTGGCCGGCACGAAGGAGCCGTTGCTGGAGCTGGCCGAGGCCGGCTGGCCGGCGGCCAGGTTCACCGTGCCGTCGACGCCGGTGCCGCTGAGCGCCACGGTCGTCGGGGTGTTGGTGGCGTTGCTGGCGACGGTGAGCGCGCCGGTGCGGGAGCCGCCGGCGGTCGGGCTGAAGGTGACCGTCACCGAGCAGGTGCCGTTGACGGCGATCGAGGAGCAGTTGTTGGTCTGCTTGTAGTCACCGGTGACGGAGACCCCTGACACGCTCGCCGAGCTGGTGCCGGTGTTGGTGATGGTCACCGTCTGCGGGGCGGCCGAGGCGCCGACCGCGGTGCGGGCGAAGGCCAGGCTGGCCGGGTTGGCGTTGAGCACCGGACCCGGCGCGATGCCGTTGCCGGACAACGAGACGGTGTCGGTGACGCCGCCGGCGTTGACCGTCAGCGTGCCGCTGCGGGCACCGGACGCGCTCGGCGAGAAGGTGACGTTGACCGTGCAGGACCCGTTGGCCGCGATCGAGGAGCCGCAGTTGTTGGTCTGCGCGAAGTCGCCGCCGGCCGTGATCGAGGACACCGCCGCCGCCGAACCGGTCGGGTTCGACACCGTCACGGTCTGCGCCGCGCTGGTCGTGCCGGTCGCCACCGAGCCGAAGTTCAGCGAACCGGGGCTGGTGGTGACGCTGCTGGCCGGGTACGGCGGGAAGACCGGCGTCGGGTTGTCGCTGTTGCACTGCGTCGGGCTGACACCGGAGTTGCCTCCGTTGTCGGTGATCGCGAAGGCGTTGCCCTCACAGCTGTAGCTGGGCGCGTTGCCCGCGTTGGCCTGCGCGACGCCGGTGGCGGTGACGTTCTGGAACGTCGCGGCGCCGCCGGTCTGCTCCTGCATGGCGAAGGTGCCGGTGCCGGCGATGGTCACGTTGTTCAGCGAGACGCCGCTCACCGTGCCCTCGACCCACTGGACCGCCTCGAACGGGCTCTGCTCGATCAGCGCGTTGCTGACGTTGATCGGCCCGGTGATCGCGCCCTGGCTGCCGTCGAACCACAGCGCGCCGACGCCGAACTGCCAGTTCGGGTCCAGGTCGCCGTCGCGGATCAGGGTGTTGTTGGAGATCGTGGTCAGGCCGACCGGGGTGGACGTGAAGCGCTGGCCGACCTGGATGCCGCCGCCCTGCGAGATGCCGGAGTCCACCACCAGGTTCCCGGTGACGGTGTTGTCGTGGCCGCCGTAGATGGCGATGCCGTTGGCCAGGATCTGGTCGGAGACGGTGTTGTTGGAGATCAGGTCGTTGGCGTCGGCGCCGAGACCGGAGTCCGCCCACTGCGCGATGCCGTCGTCACCGGTGTTGCGGATGTCGCTGTTCGTCACCGTGGAGTTGGTGACGCCGCCGTGGAAGTTGATGCCGTCCGCGGAGGTGTCGCGGATGCGCATCCCGCTGAACGACACCTTGTCCATCGGCCCGTCCATCCAGGCCCCGACCTTCATGTGCTCGATCCAGATGTTGCTGACGGTCGAGTTGTTCATCGCGCCGCCGATGCCGTTGACCTGGTCGCAGTCGTTGCGGGTCTGGACATTGCCGGAGATCGCGAAGTTGGACAGGTGCACGTTGCTGCTGGAGCCCTTGTTGCCGCCGACGCCGCAGCTGTCCGGCTCGCCGAGGCCGTAGAAGCCGGGCGCCGCGCCGGTCACGGTGGAGTACCACATGCCGGCTCCGGCCACCGTCACGTTGTTGACGGTGATGTGCCGCGGGATGTTGAACGTCCCCGGCGGGATCCACACGGTGCCGCCGGCTCCGGCGGCGGCGACGGCGGCGTTGAACGCGGCCGTGGAGTCGTTGACGCCGGTGGCGTCGGCACCCTCGCTGGTCACCGACACCGAGCCGGCCGGCTGGGTCAGCGCCGGGCCCACGTTCTCGAAGTCGGCCAGGTTGATCGTGTAGGACGAGGCGCTGTCACCGGAGTCGACCTGCAGCTTGAAGGTGGTGCCGGCCTGGTAGGTGGTGCTGAAGAGCTGGTGCACCTCGTCGTAGAAGTGGTGGGGGGTGCTGCCCGGGCTGTTGCTGCCCGGATAGCCGCCGTAGTACCAGCTGTAGGCGTTGGTCAGCGTCAGGTTCTGCTGCTTGTTCCCGTTGACGTACAGGGACAGCGGCGCGGTGTAGACCGAGCCGTCGGAGCTGTCCGGGATGCTGTACCGGACGTCGATCGAGTTGGTCGCGACCGGCGTGGTGAACGTGATGCTCTGCCCGGAACCGTTGCCGGCCAGGGTGACGGCCTGGCGGTAGGACGCTTCGTCGGCCAGCTGGCCCTGGCTGACGCTCGGGCCTATCAGGGTTCCGGTGGTCGCGGTGGCCTTGGCCGCCTCGACCTCCACGTAGGGCAGGGAAGCCCCGGAACCACCGGTCGCACCGGCCGCGGCCGCGGGCGAGGCGGCGAGGGCGACCAGGGTGCCGGCCGTGGCCAGGACCGCCCCGAGGGCGGCGGCCAGGGTGCGGCGCGGTGAGTGGGGACGCGCGCCGGGAATCCCGGCGCGTGCGGATCTGGACATCACAAAGGGCTCCTTCGATGGGGCACCGTGCGGGGTACGGACCGTGGGGTTCGGCCCGGTGGGGAGATGTCGCAGCGGGAGCGTAACGCCGCCGACACCTTCGCGCAATAACCCGGTGCTAGTGCTGCAAGGAGTTTGCTGATCCTTGAAAATTTGCGATACCGGGGCAGAGCGCCGCGATTCGCAGGTCAAGGTCCTGATAGGCGGGGCCAGATCGCAGAGCGCTGAGGCAGAGCGCTGAGCCCGACACAGGTGGTTTCGCGGATTCGAGGACGCGCCCGCGCTCCGTACGGTCGTTCCAGCCATTCGGAAATGCTTGGAGGGGGAATCCGATGCGCAAGACGATCCTGCCCGCGGTGGGCATCATCACGGTGGCGGCCTCGCTGGCGGCCTGTTCGAGCAGCACGACCACTCCGGGGGGCCTGGGCGCGCCGCCGGCGGGCGGCGGTACTCACCAGCCGGTCGGTGCTGACGGCGGCCACGGCGGATCCGCCGGCACCACGGACGCGACGTCGGGCTCGAACACCGGCGACTGCATCACGGAGTTCGCCCTGTCGTTCTGCGCAAAGGTCTCCATCACCGGCGCGGTCACCGTCAACGGCACCGGGAACGCTGCACCCGTATTCGGACCGGGCGATTCCGGCCAGAAGTGCGCCGACCTGGCGAACTACCATCCGACGGACGGCATAGACCCGTCGCTGGGGGTTCCGCAGTCGATCGGCGATCACGTCCTCGACACCAACTGGCACTACCCGGGCGGGGTGGGCACCTCGGACAGCTCACGCTATGCGGGCTTGAACCGCATCACCATCGACAACAAGGACTTCATGCAGATCGCCGCCGGTTCCGCCGGCGGGGGGAGTTCCGGCTCCGTCCAGTTCAACGCCGACGGATCCGGCACTCTGACGTTCAAGGACCTCACAGACAGCGACGACGCGGCCAACCCGCAGAAGATCTCCGGAACCATCACCTGGACCTGCATCAACGGCAGCAAGTAGGACGCCGGCTACGCCAGCAGCTCCCGGGCCGCCCCGCGCAGCAGCCGCACCAGCTCGCGCGGGGCGGCGGCCATGGCGTCGGCGCGGGTGGCGACGCTGACGATGCGCCGCGTCGGGCCGTCCGCGCCGAGGCCGGTCACGGTCACGCCGGGGACGGGGCCGGTGACCGTCAGGCGGGGCAGGATCGCCATGCCGACGCCCTGCGCGACCATCGAGAGCACGACGCCGTCGTCGGCGACCTCCAGCGTCGCCTTCGGCAGGAAGTCCTGGCGGCGCCACCAGTCGCGGGTGTACGAGGAGCAGTTCTCCGGCCAGTCGATCACCGGCAGGCCGCGCGGTTCCTTGTGCACCGACGGGTAGGCCAGCACGTACGGCTCGCGCAGCAGTTCCCCGACCACCAGGCCGGGCGGGGCCGGCGCGTCGTCGTCGAGCGTGGCGATCGCCAGGTCCGCGCGGCCCTCCTCGACCTCGCCGACGGTGCCGGCGCCGAGTTCGGGCACGACCAGCACGCGCGGCGCGACGCCCGGGTAGCGCGCGGCGAGCCCCTTGAGCGCCGGCGGCAACAGCACCGCGGCCGCGCTGCGGAACGCCGCGACCCGCAGCGTCCCGGTGACGGTGCCCTCCTCGGCGCCGCGTGCCTCGGCTCCCAGCAGCTCCAGCTGGCGCAGCACTTGCCGGGCTCGCACCACCGCGCGCTCGCCGGCCGGCGTGGGCCGGGCCCCGGTGCGGCCGCGTTCGAAGAGCACGGCGCCGACTTTGCGCTCGACGGCGCGCACCGCGTGCGACACCGCGGACTGGGTCGTCCCGGTGACTTCGGCGGCGGCGGTGAAGCTGCCGGTGCGGGCCACGGCGACCAGGAGGCGCAGCTCCGAGGGGGCGAGGTCGGTCATGGTGATCACTGTAGGGCGGATCGGTTCCGATCATGAAGCTCGCTCATGGAAAACGGGTATCCACAAGCGCGGGGATCTGCTTGTGAGCAGCGATTCTCCGTACGGTCATGTCCATGACCGCGACTTACCAAGCAATCCGTCAAGCCCGCCGTCCGCAGGGCCGCCCGACCGCCGCCGACTTCGAGTTCGTCTCCGGCCCGATCCCCGAACTCCCGCTCGGCGGGATTCTGGTGCAGAACCTGGCGCTTTCCGTCGACCCGTACATGCGCGAGGCGATGCAT
>NZ_JAACYW010000426.1 GCF_015356825.1 Catenulispora rubra
GAGTGGGCGTCTCGCGTGTCTTCGCTCAAGACCTCGCTGACCCGGCGCGAGGACTTCGACTCCGTGCCGATCAAGGCGCCGCGCGTCTACAAGGAGATCAACGAGATCTTCGACCCCTCGACCTACTTCGTGACCGCGATCGGGCTCTACCAGATCTGGGGCGGCCAGCACCAGAAGGCCTACCAGCCGCGCCGCTACCAGGTCTGCGGCCAGGCCGGTCCGCTGGGCTGGGAGATCCCGGCGGCGATCGGCGTGAAGACCGCGCTGCGGCACACCGAGCCGGACACCGAGGTCGTCGGCATCGTCGGCGACTACGGCTTCCACTTCCTGGTGGAGGAGCTGGCGGTCGGCGCGCAGTACGACATCCCGTTCGTGCTGATCATGCTCAACAACGAGTACCTGGGCCTGATCCGCCAGGCCTCGATCGGCTACGAGATGAACTACCAGGTCGACATCCACTACGACGACCACGGCACCGACAACGTCAAGATCATGGAGGCCTACGGATGCTCGGGACGCCGCGTGTTCGCCCCTGACGAGATCCGCCCCACCCTGGAGTGGGCCCGCAAGCAGGCCGCGGCGACCAGCCGACCGGTGCTGGTGGAGATCATGATCGAGCGCGAGGCGAACACCCCGCACGGCCCCGCGATCGACGCGGTGCGCGAGTTCGAGGCGCTGCCCGAAGCACTGCCGGAAGCGCTGGTGTGAGGACGGTGTCCAGCGCGGGGCATGTCTTGCTGGCGACCGACAAGTTCAAGGGCTCCCTGACGGCCGCCGAGGCCACCGCACGCTTGACCGCAGGATTTCGCAGCGCGGTGCCAGGCCTGGGCATCCGCTCGATCCCGGTCGCCGACGGCGGCGAGGGCACGGTCGACGCGGCGGTCGAGGCGGGCTTCGCCAGGGTCCTGACCCGCGCGACCGGCCCGACCGGCGAACCGATCGAGGCGGGCTTCGCGGTGCGGGGCGAGACGGCGGTGATCGAGGTGGCCGAGGCCTCCGGGCTCCGGCGCCTGCCGCGCGGGGAGGCGGCGCCCCTGTCGGCGACTTCGTACGGGACGGGCCAGCTGATCCGCGCCGCGCTGGACGCCGGCTGCACGCGGATCATCCTCGGACTCGGCGGGAGCGCCTGCACCGATGGGGGAGCGGGGCTGGTTCAGGCGCTCGGTGCACGGTTGCTCGACGCCGCAGGACACGAGCTCCCACCAGGCGGCGCCGCGCTGGCACGGCTGGCGCGCATCGACCTGGCGGAGATGGCGGCGATCGGGGAGCTGATTGTCGCCAGCGATGTCGACAACCCGCTGCTCGGCCCGAACGGCGCGGCGGCGGTCTACGGGCCGCAGAAGGGCGCGACGGCCGAGGATGTCGTACTGCTCGACGCCGCGCTCGCGAACTGGTCGCGCGTGGTTCAGGACACCGTGTCGGGTCGGGGCTTCGGCTCCGACCCGGCCGGCCACTTGGTGAATGGCTCTCCGCGAGAGCATGCCTCGGCAGCTCGCTTGGCCCACGGTCTGGCGGACATTTCCGGCAGCGCGGGCGCGGTGCAGGAGTTCGCGGTGGCAGCTGGCGGAATTGGTTTTGCGCATGCTCCCGGTGCGGGCGCGGCTGGCGGGATTGGTTTTGCTGCGCTGGCCTTGCTCGGCGCGCGACTGGAGCCAGGCATCGACATCGTCCTCGACCTGGCCGATTTCGCCGCCAAAGCCGACGGCGCCCGCCTCATCATCACCGGCGAGGGCTCCCTCGACCCCCAGTCCCTGCGTGGCAAGGCCCCGGCCGGTGTCGCACGCGCCGCCGCCCGAGCCGGAGTCCCCGTCGTCGCCGTCGCCGGCGTCTGCACCCTGACCCCCGCCGAGCTTGCGGCAGCCGGCATCTGCGCCGCCTACACCCTCAGCGGCATCGAGCCTGACCTGGACCGCTGTGTCCTCGATGCCGGGCCGCTCCTCGAACGGCTCGCGGCCGATATCGCAGCCTCCTTCAGCGGAGCCGCCTCATGACCGAACCCTTCGACCTCGTCCTCCGCTCTACGCGCGCCGTCCTCCCCGACGGTCTCCGGCCCGCCGCGGTCGGCGTTCGTGCGGGTCGCATCGCGGCCGTCGGGGACTACCGTGCCGCCTTCACCGCGCGCGTCGACCTCGACCTCGCCGACACCGCGTTGCTCCCCGGGCTCGTCGACACGCACGTCCACGTCAACGAGCCCGGCCGCACGCGCTGGGAGGGCTTCGCCTCGGCGACGCGGGCGGCGGCGGCCGGCGGCGTCACCACGCTCATCGACATGCCGCTCAACTCCATCCCGCCGACGGTCGACGTCTCGGCGCTCGCCGTGAAACGCAAAGCGGCGCACGGTAAGTGCTTCGTCGATGTCGGATTCTGGGGCGGCGCGATTCCCGGAAACACCGCGTCGCTGCGTCCGCTGCACAAAAATGGGGTGTTCGGGTTCAAATGCTTTCTCGCCGATTCCGGCGTCGAAGAGTTCCCCGCGCTGACCGTCCCGGAAATGCGCGAGGCATTGCGCGAGATCGCCCGGTTCGACGGACTTCTCATCGTCCACGCCGAAAACGCCGAAGGACTCGCCGCCGCACCTTCCAGCACCCGCTATCGCGATTTCCTCGCCTCGCGCCCGGCCGCCGCCGAAGACAGCGCCATCGCCGCCGTCATCGACGCTGCCCGCGAATACCGCGCACGCGTCCACATCCTGCACCTCGCCGCCGCCGAAGCCCTGCCGCGCCTCGAAGCCGCGCGGGCCGAAGGCGTGCGCATCACCGCCGAGACCTGCCCGCACTACCTCACCTTCAGCGCCGACGAGATCGGCGACGGCGCCACGCAGTTCAAGTGCTGCCCGCCGATTCGCGGCGCCGCCGACCGGGAGGCGTTGTGGGCGGCGCTCGCCGACGGCCTCATCGACATCATCGTCTCCGACCACTCGCCCTCGACACCCGACCTCAAGCAGCTCGACACCGGCGACTTCGCCGCGGCCTGGGGCGGCATCTCCTCGCTCCAGCTCGGCCTGTCGGCGGTGTGGACCGGCGCCCGAGCCCGCGGCTACGGCCTGGCCGACGTCACGACCTGGATGGCCACGCGCCCCGCCGACCTGGCCGGACTCCCCGCCAAGGGCCGCATCGCCGAGGGCTGCGACGCCGACCTGGTGGTCTTCGACCCCGACGCCACCTTCACCGTCGATCCGGCGAATCTGCACCACAAGAACCCCATCACGCCCTACGCCGGCCGCGAGCTGCGCGGCGTCGTGCGAGCGACCTACCTGCGCGGCGAGCCGGTGACCGCGGCCCCGCGCGGAAGATTCCTCGCCAACCCACTCGCCAATCACCTCACGCACCCGGAGGCCCGATGAGCGACACCCCATCCTTCACCCAGCTGACCGACCTCGCGGCCCGCGACGTCGGAGGCGCCGTGGTCTGGGCCAACGACGAGTTCTTCGGCGAGAAGGAAGCCCTGATCCGCCCCGAACCGCCGACCTTCAGCCCCCACACCTTCGGCCACAAAGGCCAGATCGTCGACGGCTGGGAAACCCGCCGCCGACGCCCCGGCGGCCCCGGGGTCGACGGCACCGAGCACGACTCCACGATCGTGCGCCTCGGCCTGCCCGGCCTGATCCGCGGCGTCACCGTCGACACAGCGTTCTTCATCGGCAACTACCCGCCTTACGCGCGCGTCGAAGCGGCCAACGTGCCCGGCTTCCCGACCCCGGCCGACCTGCTCGCCGCCGAGTGGACCGAGATCGTCCCGACCAGCGCGCTGTCCGGGGACTCCGAGCACCACTTCGCCGTGGAAAGCATGCGCCGCTTCACCCACGTCCGCCTCGCCATGATCCCTGACGGTGGCATAGCCCGCTTCCGCGTCTACGGCGAAGCCGTCCCGGACCCGCGGTTCCTCGACACAGGCGGCGTGGACCTCGCAGCCCTGACCAACGGCGCGCGCATCGTGGCCGCCTCCAACATGTTCTTCTCCGCGCCCGAGAACCTCATCAAGCCGGCCGAGTCGCGCGTCATGGGCGAAGGCTGGGAGACGGCGCGCCGCCGCGACGACGCCGGAGACTGGATCGAAGTCCGCCTGGCCGCGCAAGGCGTCCCGGCCGTCATCGAGATCGACACCGCCAACTACAAGGGCAACGCCCCGGACCACATCGTTCTGTTCGGTGCCGACCAGCCCGACCAGCCCGGCCAGGAAACCGGCTCGGACTGGTTCGAGGTGATCGGCCAGACCCGCATGCTGCCGGACTACAAGCACCGCTTCCGCCTGGAAACCGCACGTCCCGTGACCCACCTGCGCCTGGAGGTACGTCCCGACGGCGGCGTGGCACGCCTGCGCGCCTACGGAACCCTCACCGACGCCGGCCTCGCCGCGGTCCGCACCCGATGGACGGACCACGCATAGCACAAAACCCACCCGGAATGGCATTCCCTCGCCGTAGGAATTCGACGGCGAGGGTATCGCCATGCCTATTTGCGGTTTCGCAGAAATCTGCATTGTGGGAAGGTACGAATTCTGCGTCACTATAGAAAAACTCGATGAGCGTCATTGACCGGGTATCAGGCGACGGACTAGCTTCGCATCCAATAGGTGAACAGCCCGCGAAAACTCGCCCGGAACGGATGTCGGCTTCCGCCCCCCGTTTCCTGACACAGCGCGCACGGCTCAGCGACAAACCCCTCACGCCAAGGGAGCCCCTCCATGAGCACATCCGAAAGCGGCACGCGCGATACTGCCAAACCCCCGGTCCCAGACGTACATCCGGTCGACGAGGTCCTGCCGGCGCCCCGGCTGACCGTCCTCGGCCTGCAGCACCTGTTCATCATGTACGCCGGGGCTATCGCCGTCCCCTTCGTCGTCGGCGGCGCGCTCAAGCTCTCGGCCGCCACCGTCGCCCTGCTCGTCAACGCCGACCTGCTGGTCGCCGGCATCGCCACGCTGATCCAGGCGGTCGGCGTCGGCAAGCTGTTCGGCGTGCGGCTGCCGGTGGTGGCCGGGGCGACGTTCACCGTCATCCCGCCGATGATCACCATCGCCGCGAAGTTCGGCGGCGAGAAGGGCCTGCCCTACGTCTACGGTGCCATGCTCTGCTCCGGCGTCTTCGGCCTGCTGATCGCCAAGCCGTTCGCCAAGGTCATCCGCTTCTTCCCGCCGCTGGTGGCCGGGATCGTCATCACGGTCATCGGGCTGTCGCTGATCGGGCCGGCCGCCGCGATGATCGCCGGGCACGATACCGAGGACCCGCACTACGGCCAGGTCTCGCACATCATGGTCGCCTTCGCGGTGGTCTTCGGCATCCTGGTGCTGGCGCGGACGCTGCGCGGCTTCCTCGGCCAGATCGCGCCGCTGCTGGCCATCGTCGCCGGCGGCCTGCTCGCTCTGTTCACGCACAGCTGGTCGGGTAGCACCCGCACGCACTCTTGGAACCTGTCCGGCGTCGGGCACGCCGACTGGCTGGGCCTGGCGGCGCCCTTCCACTTCGGTGCGCCCCGGTTCGACGCCGCCGCGGTGATCTCGATGTGCATCGTCATGCTGGTCACCTACACCGAGTCCACCGCCGACATGATCGCGGTGGCGGAGATGACCGGCAAGGAGCTCACCGGCGGCGACATCACCCGCGGCCTGGCCGCCGACGGCCTGTCGGCGCTGCTCGGCGGCTCGATGAACTCCTTCCCCGACACTCTGTTCGCCGAGAACGTCGGGCTGGTGCAGATGACCGGCGTGCGCTCGCGCTGGGTCACCGCGGTGACCGGCGGCATGCTGGTGGTGATGGGTGTGGTGCCGAAGGTCGGGGCGTTCGTGGCGGCGGTGCCGGAGTTCGTGGTCGGGGGTGCGGCGCTGGTGATGTTCGCGACGGTCACCGCCGTGGGCATCCAGACGTTGAAGAAAGCTGAGTTCCACGGCAACCACAACCTGCTGATCGTGGCGACGTCGCTGGGCCTGTCGCTGCTGCCGGCCTACGCCTCCGACCGCTTCGGGAACTCGATCTTCTTCGAGCGGTTCCCGGACTGGGCCCAGATCGTGTTCGGCAGCCCGATCACCATCGCGGTGGTGACGGCCTTCACGCTGAACCTGGTGTTCAACCACCTCGGCGGCGGCGTCACGGTGCCCGGGCACACCTTCACGGCGCGACCAGCGGCGGGATTCGACGCAGCGCCAAGGCCAGCACTCCAGCGATCCCCAGCAGCGAGCCCGCTACCGTGACCACGCCCGGCCACCCGTCGGCCGACCAGGCCCGGCCGCCGAGGCTGCCGAACACCGACGAGCCGACGTAGTACGAGAACAGATAGAAGGCCGCGGCCTGGCTGGGGCTGGCACCGGACGCGTGCGAGCGCGCCGTCACCCAGCCGCTGGCCAGGCCGTGCACGGCGAAGAACCCGACGGTCAGCGCGCCGATCCCGAGGATGACGATCGGGAGCGAGCCGGTCAGCGTCAGGAGCACGCCCGCGAACGCGACGGCGCAGGCGATCGGCGCGATCGCCCGCCGTCCGAGGCGGTCGGCCAGGCGGCCGGAGACCGTGGAGCTGACGGTGCCGAGCGAGTACGTCAGGAATATGAGACTCACCAGACCGACGCCGAGGTGGAACGGCGCGGCAGTGAGTCGGAAGCCCACCGCGTTGAACACCGCGACCAGCGCGCCGACTGCGCAGGCGCCGAGGGCGTAGAGCGCGAGCAGCGCCGGGTCCGCCAGGGCTCGGCGCTGCATGGCGAGCACGGTGCGGCCGCGGAGGCGGGTTGCGACGAAGTGGCGGGATGGCGGCAGGGTGACGGCGACGATGATCGCGCAGGCTGTGGAGACGCCGGCGGCGGCTACCAGGGCCCATCGCCAGCCGGCCACTTCGGCGATCGGGGCGGTTACCAGGCGCGCCGCCATGCCGCCGATCGCGGTGCCGCCGATGTAAAGGCCTGCGGCGCGGGCTTGGGCGGAAGGGTGCATCTCCTCGCGCAGGTAGGCGGTGGCTACGGCGGGGAGGCCGGCGAGTGCCACGCCGGCGAGCAGGCGTAGTGCTATCAGGGAGTCCCAGGTGGGTGCGATCGCGCAGGCCAGCGCTAGGACGGAGGAGGCGGCCATGGAGAAGCGGATCAGGACGGTGCGGCCCAGGGCTTCGGACAGGGGGCCGAACACGAGGAGGGCCAGGGCCAGGCCGACGGTGGTGGCCGAGACGGTGAGTGTGCTTTCGGCGGGGGAGACGTGGAAGGCGTGGGTGAGGTCGGGGAGGAGGGCCTGGGTGTCGTAGAGGAGGACGAAGGTCGCGATGCCGGCGGCGAACAGGGCGGTGAGGACGCGGCGGAACTCCGGGGTGCCGGGGAGGTGGCCTTGGTGCTCGGG
>NZ_JAACYW010000427.1 GCF_015356825.1 Catenulispora rubra
ATCGTGAAGCCGCCGCGGCCCTGCGTCCGGCTCCGCAGCCGCGTCGCGTAGCCGAAGACCTCCGCGAGCGGCACCGTCGCCGTCACCACTGCCGTGCCGGCGCGGCTCGTCGAGTCCGTCACCCGGGCGCGGCGGGCGGCGAGGTCGCCGAGGACTGCGCCGACTGTGTCCTCCGGGGTCGTGACCGTCAGTTCCGCAATCGGCTCCAGGAGAGCCAGCCTGCTTGCGCGTAGGGCCGCGCGCAGGCCTTGGGCGCCGGCGGTGCGGAAGGCCAGTTCGGAGGAGTCCTTCACGTGCGTTGCGCCGTCGGCCAGCGTTACGTGCAGGCCGGTCACCGGGTGGCCCGCGAGGGGTCCGCTCGCCAGGGCGTCGCGGCAGCCGGCTTCGACTGCGCGGATGTACTCGCGGGGGACGCGGCCGCCGGTGATGTGGGATTCGAACGTGAAGCCGGTGTCGCCGAGGCTGCCTGTCAGTGGCCTGACGTCCAGCACCACGTGCGCCCACTGGCCCGAGCCGCCCTCCTGTTTGACGTGCCGGTACACGAAGCCGGACACGCCCGACACCACCGCCTCGCGCAGCGCGACCTGCGGCCGGCCGACGCTCACCGCGATCCCCCTCTCCCGTCGGATCTTCTCCACCGCCACCTCCAAGTGCAGCTCGCCGAGGCCCGACAGCAGCGTCTGGCCGGTCTCGGCATCGGTGCGCACCGCCAGCGACGGGTCCTCCTCGACCGCGCGTGCCAGCGCCGCCGCCAGACGGCCGGTGTCAGCGTTGCGGTCCGCCTCGACCGCGACCGACACCACCGGCTCGGACGTGGCCGGCGCCTCCAGCAAAACCGTCGCGTCCAGAGCCGCCAACGTCGCACCCGTAGCCGCATACTTCGGCCCGACCAGCGCCACAATGTCCCCCGCCACCGCCCGCTCGACCTCGGTGTGCCGGTCGGCCTGCACCCGCAGAATCCGCCCGACACGCTCCGTCCGCCCCGCGCCGACGTCCAGCACCGCATCGCCCTTGCGCAGCGTCCCGGAGTACACGCGCACGAACGTCAGCCGCCCCGTCCCTGTCGACTGCACCTTGAACACCAGAGCCGCCAACGGCTGCTCCGGATCGGCGCCCGACCGGTCCAGAGGCGAAGGCAGGTAAGCCACCACCGCGTCCAGCAGCGGCTCGACACCCCGGTTCTTGTACGCCGCGCCGCACAGCACCACCACGACCTCGCCCGAAGCCGTCAACTCACGCAGCGCCGCCCCCAACGTCTCCGCCGAAAGCGACGAACGCTCGACAAACTCCTCGAACGCGACCGCGCTCCGCTCAGCCACCGCCTCCTCAAGCGCGCGCCGACGCCGAGCAGCTTCAGAGACCAGAGCATCAGGGATGGCACCGGAGCTCATCCCACCGGAACCCGAATCAGACCACGTCAGAGCCCGCATACCGACCAGGTCGACGACCCCGACGAACTCCCCCTCACTCCCGATAGGCATCTGTACAGCCAACGGCACGGGATGCAGCCGATCCCGGATCGACGAAACCGCCGCATCCATATCGGCACCAACCCGATCCATCTTGTTGACGAACGCAATCCGCGGCACCCCATACCGATCGGCCAGCCGCCACACCGCCTCGCTCTGCGGCTCGACCCCCGCCACGGCGTCGAACACCGCGACCGCGCCGTCCAGCACGCGCAAAGCGCGCTCGACCTCCGCGGAGAAGTCGACGTGCCCAGGGGTGTCGATCAGGTTCAGCCGATGCCCGTCCCAGTCGCAACTGACCGCGGCGGCGAAGATCGTGATGCCGCGATCGCGCTCCTGGGAGTCGAAATCGGTCACGGTCGTGCCGTCATGCACCTCGCCGCGCTTGTGCACGGCGCCGGTCAGGAACAGCACGCGTTCGGTGACGGTGGTCTTGCCCGCGTCCACATGAGCCAGAATGCCCAGGTTGCGGACCAGAGAAAGGGACTGGAAACGGCGTGTCGAATCAGCACGCATAATCGGTCGGTCCTTCGTGATCGCTGCCGTAAATCAGGACAGCGCGATACCCGGGCACAGCACAGAAGCCGAAAGGAAAAGCCCGGGAAAGTGTCTCAGCGCAAGCCGCGCAGCCGGCGCCGAGCCGGCGAAGACACCAGGATCACCTCGAACGGATGCCGGGAAGCCACGAACGCGAGGGCGACAGCGCCGCGAGCCATGATCCCTCCCCGTCGTCGAAGCATGCGATGGTCCGGGCCGCCCGGTCACGACGCGACCCCGATGCGGTGAGGCTAGCCGATCCCCCGAGACGGCAAAACCGATTTCCGCCACACTGATCGCCATGCGCATCGATCTCTCCGTGGACGGCCACCCGGTCGTCGTCCGAGACCTGGAGCCCGCCGACGAGCAGGCGGTCCTGGCCGTCTTCGACGCCTCCGACGACTGGTTCGTCGCCGCCACCGGCCAGCCCTCGGCCCCCGGCGACGTGCAGAGCGCCTACTACTCGCTGCCCGAGGGCCACGACTTCGACGACAAGGTCCTGCTGGTCATCGAGGCCGACCGGGAGGTCGTCGGGTTCGTCGACGCCCTGCGCCGCTACCCGCACACCGCCTCGGTCGGCATCGGCACCTTCCTGATCCGTCCGGAGTTCCGGCGCCTGGGTATCGGCCGGAGCGTGGCCCGCGCGCTGGCGGCCACGGCCGCCGAGCAGGACATCGTCCAGATCAGCACGCACGTCGCCGAAGGCTGGGCACCGGGCCGCAAGTTCCTGGCTGCCCTCGGTGCCGACTTCTCCGCGCCGGTCGCGCCCGGCGGCGCCGGGAACCGCACCGTGGGGCCCGCCGAGGGCACCAGAAAAGTGATCCCCGCCACCCTCGTGATCGGTTGACACGTGACAGGGCCCTGATCGTGGCCGAATCGGCCGGAATCAGGCCCCGGATGCGCCGATCCCGCCAGCGTTCGACGATTTCGACAACCGTGAGCGATTCTCAGATCATCCTCAGTAGCCAGTGATAACCCTCTGTGCGATACTCTTCACAAGAACTGAACATTGGTTCCGATCATCGCACGCCTCGGCACCACGAGGTGAAATCAGACCTCTTGCCAGGGGGGAGCATGCGGTCAGCTCTCGACTGGGCGCCGACGCGCGCCCGGTTGCTGCCACCGGACACCACCGACTTCACCGGACGGCTCAGCGAGCTGACCGCTCTCACCGACTCCACCACCTTCCCCCCGCACACCGCAGGACTCTTCGTCGTGATCGGCGCCGGCGGCACCGGCAAGACCGCCCTGGCCGTGCGCGCCGCGCGGCTGGCCGGGGACGATTACCCGGACGCGCACCTGTACGCCGACCTCGGCGGCTACACCGGCGCGCCGACCGCGGTGCCGGACGTGCTGCGCCGCTTCCTGCGCGCCCTGGGCGCCACCGGAGGGCTGCCGCTGGACCAGGACGAGCTCGTCGGCATGTTCCGCACCGCGCTGGCCGGCCAGCGCTGCCTGGTGGTCCTGGACGACGCCGCCGACGAGGCGCAGGTGCGGCCACTGCTGCCGACCGGCCCGGACGCGCTGGCCATCGTCACCAGCCGCAACTGGCTCGGCGGGCTGGCCGGGGCGCTGCCGGTACGGCTCGGCCCGATGTCGGACGCCGAGGCCGCGGCGATGCTGGCGCGCGTCCTCGGCGCCCGCTGGACCGGCACCGAGGACGTGGACGGCCTGCTGGCGCTGTGCGGGCACCTGCCGCTGGCCATCCGCATCGCGGCCGCGCGCCTGCTGTCCCGGCCGCAGATGAGCATCGACGACCTCTGCGACCAGCTGCGCGACGAGCGCCGCCGGCTCAAGCGGCTCACCGCCGGCGACATCACCGTGCACGGCGTACTGACCTCCTCCTACGATGCGCTGGAGCCCGGGGACCGCAGGACGTTCCGACGGCTGGCGCTGTTGCGCGGCTACGACTTCTGCCCGGAGGCCGCGGCCAAGGTCGCGGGGATCACCCGGGAGGAGGCGCAGGAGTCGCTGGACCGGATGGCCGACCGCAGCGTGGTCCGCGCCGAGTCCGAGCCGGGACGCTACAGCCTGCACTCGCTGGCGCGGCTGTTCGCGGCCGACCGGCTGACGGCGGACGAGGAGCCCGAGGCGGTGCCGGCCGCCGAGGCCTGGCATCTGCGGTGGGTGCTGTCCCGGGTGCGGGCTGCCGCGGATCTGGTGAATCCGCGCATGGTACGGCTGCCGGCCTCGGAGGCCGAGATCGAGGCCGAGACCCAGGCCGAAACCGACGCCAACGCCAACGCCAACGACCCCACCGTGCTGACCCACACCGTCGGCCACCCCGGGAACCACCCGGCCACCACCAGCCCGGCCGACAGCGCCCCGGCGCACCGCGAGGCCGCGCTGGCCTGGCTGGACGCCGAACGCCACAACCTGCTCGCGCTGGTCCGGCACCACCGCCGGCTCGGCGACCCCGCGGTGTGCTGGATGATCCCGGACGCCCTGCGCGGCTACTACCACCAACGCCGACACCTGCGTGAGTGGACGCGCATGGCGGAGATCGGGCTGGCCGCCGCGCGCCACGAGCGGAACCTGCGCGCGCAGGCCGCGATGCACCTGACGCTCGGCATGGCCGGCTTCGCGGCCAACCGGGTCGCCGACGCCGAGGACCACTATCAGCGCACTGTCGAACTCGGGCTGGGCTCGGGCTGGCAGGAGATCGAGGCCGTGGCGTACCGCCACCTGGCCGGGGTGGCGCTCGCGCACGGCGACACGGCCACCTCGGAGAAGTACCTGTCGCTGTGGGCCGACCTGAACGAGCGGCTGGACCTGCGGCTGAACCCGGCGGTGCCGTGCCTCGGCGAAGGCGGGGCCGGAGCCGGAGCCGAAGCCGAAGCCGAGAACCGGCCCGCGGCCACCGAAATGTTCAACACCCCACAGCCCGGCCACGACGCCGCCGCAGCCGAGGAGTGGTCGGTCCTCAGCCGCCGCGAGCAGACCGTGGCGCGGCTGGTGGTGCAGGGGCTGACGAACCAGCAGATCGCCAAACGGATCCGGTGCTCGCCGGAGACGGTGAAGTTCCACCTGCGGAACATCTTCCGCAAGCTGGGCATAGGGTCGCGCGTGGAGATCGCCCGATTCGTGCTGGCCTCGGGGGCGCCGAGCTAGGCGCACGTGCCGCCGCGCGGACGTGCGCGCCGCCGATCAGCCCACATGCTCCAGCACGATGTCGGCGACCTCGGCGACCGGAACGGTGGTCACTACCTCCAGCGTCGCCGACGCCCGCAGCAACGGCTCGACCGTCCGAACGTACTCCAGCGTCTCGGCGAGCTCGGCCGGATCTTTGCCGTAGCCATTGGTCGTCCGGGTCGAAAGCCGCTCGACCAGCACCTCGACCGGGGCGCTGAGCAGCACGATGTGATCGAACCGCGAGTAGAACGAGCCTTGGTTGCGGACCGTGCCCTGGACGAACAGCACGCCCGGCTCGTCGGCAGGAGCGACATTAGCGGCCGGAGCAGCGGCGAGCACAGCCTCGATCCGGTCACGCCGCCACAACCGCTCGCCGTCGACCACCTCGTGGAAGTCACCGTAGTCGGTGTCCACGGTCGCGAAGCCACGCGCTGCCAGCTCCTCCAGCAGCGTGGACTTGCCGACCCCGGACATGCCGGTCACCAACACCCGTTTCACACCGCAGGAGCATACGCGCCGTGCTCAGCCGACCAGCACCTCCAGCAGGCTGAGCTCCACCCCGATCCCGCCGACCGCGCCGGAGCGGCGGCGGAACGTCGCCAGCTCCAGCCCGAGCCGGTCGGCCATCACCCGCAGCCGCTCCTTGTTGCCCAGGGTGTTGAAGCCGAGGAACATCCGGCCGCCGGGCGCGAGCAACGTCGGGCCCTGACTCAGGAACCTGCTGTGCGTGGCGTAGTCGCGGTCGAAGAAGGCCCACTGCAGCTCATCGAGGTACTCGAACTCCGGGGGCGCGTCGATGACGTTGGAGTTCCAGTAGATGACGTCGTACCGGTCGTCGGTGTCGAGGGCGTCGAACAGGTTGCTTCGCAGGACCCTGACCCGGTCGGCCACGCCGTGCCGCCGGGCGTTCGCCTGGGTGTTCGCCACCGCGGCGCGGGAGATGTCCAGGGCGGTGACGTGTGCGCAGCCGGCGAGCGCGGCGGTCACCGCGGTGACGCCGGCGCCCGAGCCGATCTCCAGGAACGCCCCGCCGACCGGGAACGGCAGCCAGGAGGAGAACAGCTCGGTGGAGGCGGTGTGGACCGGGGCGAACACCCCGGGCAGCAGCGTCCAGGTGCGGCCGAGCATGGCGAACTGCTCCGGGCGGCCTTCGACGGCGCTGTGCCGGTCGGTCAGGGCGGCGCCGGCCGCCATCGGGTCGGCGAACTCGATCGTGGCGTGGACCGCGACCTCCCGCGGCGGCGCCGCGATGCCGATCTGGTCGGCGGTCATCTCGGCGGTCATCTCGACACCGCTTCGCCGCCGGTGCGGACCGGCGGGCGGCCGTCACGACCTTCCTGGAACGACGGGACGAGCATCGGCTTTCTCCTCCGGCACGAGGTGTGCCTGGGCGCCGGCCCTCGCAGCCGGCGCCCAGGGTTGGCCGCCCAGAAACGACTCGCCGCCCCACACAGCGGTCGTCTTGTCGGCCAGCTCGATGGTCTGCTCCAGCGTCGCGGCGGCTCCGGCGGCGGCGATCGCCGAGGCGATCCTTCCGGCCGGTCCGTCCGCGCGCATGGTCAGACCTCTGATTCGAACGCCGGGCCGGCGTCCGGGTCGACGCCGTCACCGGGCGGCGGGGCCCCGGTTCCGGCGAAGCTGGGCCAGGGCACCCGACTACGGGAGATCAGGACCCTGGCGGTCCGGTGGTCGACCAGCTCGCCGCCTCGCCCGACGGGGAACGCCACCCCGCCGAACGGTCGGAGACCCGCCACGAACTCCGAGGCGACGAGCCGGTCGTCGTAGAGCAGCTCCGCACCCCGGCGGCCCGGCGGCGGGACCAGGATCTGCGGCTCGCCCTCCGCTGATCCGTTCACCCGCCGGACGTATGCCGGAAACCCCACGCCGGGGCACGACGGCAGCACCAGAACATCACCGTCCAGCCGCGCGACCCGCACCACGGGGTGCGAGATCGCGGACGGGAACCGCCGGTGTCCCGGCGGCAGGGCGCCTTCGCCCTCGGCGTTCTCCTCGGTGAGCTGGTCGCCGATGATGAGCTGACTCATGTGGATCAGCTTCGCCGCGACCGGCCGGGGCGACAACTGCCCGTTGGGGTAGGCGGCGGCCGGG
>NZ_JAACYW010000428.1 GCF_015356825.1 Catenulispora rubra
GTGTCGGGCGGTGGGTTGAAGCGGTCGTCGCAGTCGACTACTGGCCCGACAGTCTTCGCAGTCTGCTGAGACAGGAGCCGCAGGAAGAAGGCGGCTACCCGCCGCACACCTTGCTGGGCATGGACGACCACCTGTGGCGCGGCGGGAACATCCTGCTCGCGCTGGCGCCGCCGGGGACGTTGTCGCGCATCGCGTCAGAGGCGGCGCCGATGGGCGTCACCGGCCGCATCGTCGGGGAGGCGCAGGCCGTCCGGTATGCCAGGACTCTGGTACGCCTCGCCAGCCACGCGCCGCTGTCCCGGCCGTTCGTCGACTATGCGCTGAGCGCGCAGGCCAGTGCGCGGGTGCGGATCGCGTTGGCCGCGAACTCGCTCACGCCGAACGCCACGCTCAGCAGACTGCTTACGGTTGCGGACGACGAGCCGGGGATCGCGGCGGCGATCAGCCTGCACGAGTGTGCTCCGCCGGCCGTGCGGCTCGCCGCGTTCCGGAAGGTGCGGGATCCCGCGGTGCTGGGCGAGGCCCGCGAGACGCTGCGGCGCGACGTCGACGTGGTCCGCCGGGTCCAGCGGATCGCCTCGGCCTCCGCCGACGAGGCGGGCCTGGTCCACGCCCTGCTTCGGGACGCGGGTCCGGAGCTGCCGTTCCAGGCCCGGCTGTTCGCCTACGCGCAGCTGGCGCGGATGTCGGGGCCCGAAGCGGCGTGGACGCTGGAGATGGACCGGGCCGGCAGCCTGGAGGCGATGCATCCGGCGGTGCGGGCGTCGATGGCGGCGGGGTCGGCGCTGCCGCTGCTGGAGGCGGCGGTGGCCGATCCGTATCGGGGCATGCACCACGACGCGGTCAGCTCGGTGGCGGCGCTGCGGCGGGAGGAGCTGCTGGACTGGCCGTTCCCTTGGCAGGACTCTGCTGATCCCGACTCTGCCAGTCCCGCCGAGGCCCCTGATTCCGCCGGCCCGGATCAGCTCGACTAGGCCGCGAGGGGGCAGAACTCCCCACATAAGAGTGATCAATCCGCGATTCGTCCTGTGACCGGACAGCTACAGCACTAAGGTGCGCCGTGTGGAGATCGGAAGTCCGCGGCGTGAACACGCCGACCAGAAGTTGGCCGAGCTGACGAGGCTCGCCGCGCTGATGCTGGAGCGGGCCGACGAGATCACCGACACGGTGGTGACCCGCGTCTACGAGCAGTTCCCCGTCTACGCCGGCATGGTCAGGCGCGACCTGCTGCGCGAATCAGTCCACGACCACGTGGTCTCGGCGTTCGACCCGATGGCCCGCAGCCAGAAGGCCGACCTGCGCGCGGCCGGGCCCACCGGCCGGATAGGGGCCGCCGACGGCATCCCGCTGACCGTGGTGATGGACGGCTACCGGGTCGCGTTCCGCGTGGTGTGGTCCGCCATCGTCGAGACGGCGCGCGGCATGGGGATGTCGGCCGACGCCTGCCTGGACGCCGCGACCATCTTGATAGCGTCCCTGGAAGCCTTCACCCGCGAGATGTCCACCGGCTACCGCGACGAACTGAGCCGCCAGATCCGCAGCGAGGAACAGCGCCGCGCGGCGGTGGTGCAGGCACTGCTGGAAGGCCGGCTGGCGGACACGAACGTCTGGGAGGCTGCGGAGCTGCTCCGGCTGCCGGCCAGCGGCCCGTTCGTGGTGATCGCCGCCCGCGTCCCGGAGATAGGGCGGCACGCACTGCCGCACATCGAGCAAGGACTCGGCGTCCTCGGCATCGACTCGGCCTGGCGGCTGATGCACGACGTCGAGATCGGCGTCGCCGCCCTCCCCGGCCCGAACCCCAAACTGGACCGCCTGGTGACGGCACTCCACACCGGCGAAGGCGCGCGCGTCGGCGTCTCCCCGCCCTACGACGACCTCCGCTCGACCTCCCTGGCCCTGCGCCTGGCCCGCATCGCCCTGCACGGCGCAGCCGACCGCCGCCGCGTGGTGGTCTTCGGCAACGACCCCCTGTCCGCCGTGGCGGGCAGCGCCCCGGACATCATGACGCGCGTGGCCCGCGGCATCCTCGCAGGCCTCGACGAACTGACAGTCCAGGACCGCACGCTGCTGCTGGACACCTTCGGCGCCTGGCTGGACGCCGACGGCTCGGCCGGCGAGGCGGGCGCGCGCCTGTTCGTGCACCCGAACACGGTGCGCAACCGCCTGCGCAGGCTGGAGAAGCAGACGGGCCGCTCGCTGTCGAACCCGCGGGCCATCGCGGAGCTGATTCTGGCTTATGAGATCGACGCCGGCGCGCGGGCGAAGGTGGCGGACGCGGCGGCTGGGTAGGCGGCGGGTTTGCTGCTGAACCAGCGGCGGCTTGTGCTTGCCACCTGGGGCGTCGGCAGTGCTGGTCGAGCCGAGCTTTGGTTGGTTTAGCGGGCTAGTCCTTGCTCCAGGACCGTGGCAGCGCGGTGCACGTCTGCGGTCACCGCCGCAGAAAGCTGATCCACCGACTCCGCCCCATCCAGCCGCCGCTCCAAGCTGCGGAACTGCACTCTCCACAGCGCCAACAGCGCCGCCGCAACAATCTGCGGCTCGGGATCCGCCGGATCCTGCCCGCCACGCTCGGCCAGCACCTTCGCCGCCTCGGCCGTCACGCGCTCGGTGACAGCGTTCTGATGAGCCCGCAGCGCCGGCGTCGACCACAGCAGCGTGCTGAATCGCCGATACAGCTCCGCACCCTCCCGGAAGCTCTGCTGCGCGGCCAGTTGCCCCATCATCATCGCCAGCTCGTCGGCCAGCACGCCGAGCGCCGCCTGGACCGGTGCCACGTCCGGGTCGGCCAGCGCCGCGAGCAGCGCGTCGGATGCGCCGTCGAGGCGGTCCATGACCAGCGCTTCCTTGGTGGGGAAGTAGTTGAACACCGTCTTCTCCGAGACCCCGCACGCCTCGGCGATCTCGCTCACCCGCACCCCGTCGAAGCCCCTGGCCAGGAACAGCTGCGTCGCGGTGTCGGCGAGCAGTTGACGGGTCTGGCGCTTCTTGCGCTCGCGCAGGCTTTCGCTCGGGCTCATGGCGGCCAGTCTAGTGCCGTCACAGAAAAGTTTCTGCTACAGTAATTTTTCAGTGACGGTAAACAACTCCCGGAGGCTCGCATGAGCGCCATCCACCTCGTCAACGACTACCCGCACCCCGCCGACCAGGTCTGGCGTGCCCTCACCGATCCGGAGCTGATACCGCGCTGGACCGCGACCGGGGCCGGCGGCCGCCCGGTCGGCTTCGACACCGTGGTCGGCACGCGCTTCCAGTTCGTCGGCAAGCCCAAGCCCGGGTGGGACGGCATCGTCGACTGCGTCGTGCTGGAGGTGGACGCCCCCAGGCTGCTGCGCTTCTCCTGGGCCGACAGCGGCGGCGGCGACCGGTCCGAGGTCGCCTACCGCCTGTCGGCCACCGCCGAGGGGACCCGCCTGTACTACGACCACACCGGCTTCACCGGGCCCGGCGGCTTCTTCATGGCCCGGCTGCTCGGACACGTCCGGCGCCGGATGCTGACCGTCGGGCTGCCGCCGGTGCTGGCCGAGCTGGAGCGCTCCGCTCGTTGAACGCAGCCCCGCGCTAGCAACTCCGCGCTAGACGCGGCCGCTGGCCTTCTGCGTCCGCCGCGCCACCGAGTCGATGACCACCGCGGCCAGCAGCACCGCACCGGTGACCATGAACTGGATGCTGTTCGCCAGGCCCTGGATGTTCATGCCGGACTGGATCGAGCCGATGACCAGCGCACCGAGCAGCGCCGACCAGGTCTTGCCGCGTCCGCCGAACAGGCTGGTGCCGCCGATGACCGCGGCCGCGATCGCGTTCATCAGCAGGTTGCCGCTGCCGGAGGTCTGCGAGGCGGACTCGATCTGGCCGGCCAGGAACATGCCGCCGACCGCGGACATCAGACCACAGATCATGAACACCGTGATGCGGATGAACGGCACGCTGATACCGGCCCGGCGCGCCGCCTCGATGCTGCCGCCGACGGCGAAGATGCGGCGGCCGTAGACCGTGCGCCGCAGGATGAAGTCGCCGACCACGATGAAGATCAGGAAGACCAGCGGAGCCAGCGGCATACCCTTGTACTGGTTGAACACGTACGCCACCACGAAGGCGACGATCGCCAGCAGGATCACCCGCGCCGCGATCTCGCCCAGCGGCTGCGCCGGCACCCCGGCCCGCAGCCGCCGCGTCCGGCCGTAGAGCGCGACCAGCCCGTAGAGCGCGACCGCGATCGCGGCGGCCCCGTAGCCGGCGACCTGCTGGCCGTAGATGGTGGTGTAGAGCTTGGAGACGATGCCGTTGTTCGGCAGGTTGACGGTGCCGGTGGCGCCCAGCACCTTCAGCATCAGACCGTTCCACGCCAGGTTGCCGGCCAGGGTGACGACGAACGCCGGCACGCCGATCCGGGCGAAGAAGAAGCCGTGCACGAACCCGGTGGCCGTACCGGTGGCCAGCGCCAGGATCAGCGCCAGCCATTGGTTCACGCCGTGGTTCACCGACGTCACGGCGAACACCGCCGCCGCCAGTCCGGACACCGAGCCGACCGACAGGTCGATCTCGCCGAGCAGCAGCACGAACACCACGCCGAGCGCGATCATCCCGGTGCCGACGATCTGCTGCGAGAGGTTCGACAGGTTCTGCGCCGACAGGAACGTGCTGTTCAGGCTCCAGAACACGATCCAGATGATGATCAGGGCCGCGATCACCGGCAGCGAACCCAGCTCACCGCCCTTGACCCGGCGCATGAACTCGTTCCAGTAGCCGGAGATGCCGCCCTGGCGCTGCAACAGCCGCGGGTCCGCGGCCGACCCGGCCGCCGGGACCATGGTCTCGACGATCTCCCGGACCACGTCCTTGGACTCGCCGGTCGCCTTCGCGGCCTGGGCCGTGGCCTCGGCCGGGGTGGCGCCGGCGGCCAGCAGCTCCTCGACCTTGTCGGTGACCGAGCCGCCGCCGGCCGGCGCCGGCCGGTCCTCGCCGCTGTAGTCGCCGGCGCCGGTCGGGATCGGCGTCGGAAAGGCGCCGCCGGCGTCCTCGCGGTCCCCGCGGTCCCCGCGCGCGCCCCCGCTGTTCGGGTCCTGGCTCATTCCTGTCCCTCCGGGTGCCGGGCCGCCCGCCGGGTGACGGCGTTGTCGGTGGCGCCGGTGATCGCCGAGATGATCTCCTGCTCGTTGGTGTGGTGGCCGTCGAAGAACCCGTTGTTGCGGCCCAGCCGCAGCACCGCCACGGTGTCGGCGACGGCCATCACGTCGACCATGTTGTGGCTGATCAGGATCACCCCGAGGTTCCGGTCGCGCAGCCGCTCGACCAGGTCCAGCACCTGCGCGGTCTGCTCGACGCCGAGGGCGGCGGTGGGTTCGTCGAGCAGCACCACCTTGGGGTCGCCGATCAGCGAGCGGGCGATGGCCACGGTCTGCCGCTGGCCACCGGACAGTGAGGCCACCGGGATGCGGACGCTGGGGATGCGGATCGACAGCGTCTGGAGCAGCTCGCGGGAGCGGCCTTCCATCGCGATCTCGTCGAGGATCCCCGCCCTGCGGATCTCGCTGCCCAGGAACAGGTTGCCGACGACGTCCAGGTTGTCGGCCAGTGCCAGGTCCTGGTAGACGGTCGCGATGCCGAGCTTCTGGGCGTCGTGCGGGCCCTTGATGCCGACCGGGCTGCCCTCCCAGACGATCTCGCCGTCGTCCGGCTGGTTCACCCCGGCGATGGCCTTCACCAGGGTGGACTTGCCGGCGCCGTTGTCGCCGACCAAGGCGACGACCTCTCCGGCGTGGACCGCCAGATCGACGCCGGTGAGGGCCTGCACGGCGCCGAACCGTTTGGAGACACCGCGCAGTTCCAGCACGGGTTGCGAGGTCGTGTCGGGCATGGGGGTACCTCCGCGGGGACTCGGGGCTTCGGCTTGCTGCTGCTGCTCTGTGTTCTCAGGCGGGCCTCGGGGAGGGCGCACTCGGCGAGTGCGCCCTCCCTCCGGCGGGCCCGGGAGGGATCAGGGGGATCAGCAGGATCAGCAGGTGATGCCGATCTGCGCGGCGGTGTACAGGCCGTCCTTGACGACGGTGGTGCAGACGTTGCTCTTGTCGACCACGGTCGGGGTGATCAGCTTCGAGGGCACCGACTGGCCGGAGCCCGACGTCTGCTTGTCCGGCAGCAGGTCCGTGCCGGGGGTCTTGCCCTGCGCGAACTCCACGGCCACGTCGGCCGCGGTCGTGGCCTCGGGCTTGTACGGCTTGTAGATGGTCATGGTCTGGGTGCCGGCCTCGATCCGCTGGATGGCGTCGAGCTGGGCGTCCTGGCCGGTCAGCGGCACGTGCAGACCGCTGGCGCTCAGCGCGGTGGCGATACCGGCGGCCATGCCGTCGTTGGCGGAGTAGACGCCGTTGATGCTGGCGGCCCCGAGCGCCGTGATGGCACCGGACATCTCCTGGTTGGCGGTGTTCGGGTCCCAGTTCGGCGTGTCGTACTCCTTGCCGATCTTCACCTTGCCGTTCAGGACCGACTGCGCGCCGGCCTTGAACTGCGCGGCGTTCGGGTCGGTCGGGGACCCGTTGATCATCACGATCTGCTTGCTCGCGGCGCCCGACCCCAGCGCGGTCAGCAGGGCGGTGCCCTGCAGCTCGCCGACCTTCATGTTGTCGAAGGAGACGTAGGCGTCGACCGGACCCTGGGCGAGCCGGTCGTAGGCGACCACCTTCACCCCGGCGTCGTGCGCCTTCTGCACGGAGGCCTGGATGGACTTGGAGTCCACGGCGTCCAGGATGAGGACCTTGTCGCCCTTGGTCAGGGCGGTGTCGACCTGGGTCTGCTGGACCGTGGCGTCCTGGCCGGCGTTGTAGTAGTCGATCTGCACGCCGGGCATCTTGGCGTTCAGCTCGGCCACCAGCAGCGGCTTGTCGAACGCCTCGTACCGGGTCGTCTTCGACTCCGGCAGCAGGATGCCGATGCGGGTGCTCGAGTTCGAGCCGGTCGTACCGCCGCTGCCGCTGGACGAACTGGACTTGCTGCTCTTGGCGCTGCCGCAGCCGACGGCGGTGGCGGCCAGCACGGCCGCGGCGAAGAATATCCCGGCGGCGCGGGCCGGACGCAGGTGCTGCATGATGCGCTCATTCCTCTCGCGGCCCCCGGGCTCGGCGGCCTACTGCTCCCCAATAGAGATCCACTAGGCATGGGGCGCCAGTTGGAGAGGGCCATAAGGGTTGTGCGCGCGGCGAGCGTGGCGGGTGGGTGGTTG
>NZ_JAACYW010000429.1 GCF_015356825.1 Catenulispora rubra
GGCCACGTCCACCCGCCCCCGCGACCCGTACACCACCACCTGCGCCGGATCCGCCGGGTCGTAGTGCACCAGCACCGCCTCGCCCTGCACGCGGCGCGGCGAGAAGATCTCCATCGGGCGGCCGTCCTCGGTGGTGAAGGCCAGGATCGGCCGGTAGCCGTCGGGGGAGTCCTCGGGGCCGAGCGGGCGATCGACTATCCGGGCGAAAACCGCCACGCCCTCGGTCCGCACGTGCCGGCGCCAGCGCAGATCCAGCGCCCCGGCCAGGAGCGCGATCAGGCCGCCGAGCAGCAGCACGCAGCCGAGGACCACCACGTCCCCCACGGTAGCCCGGCACGGCCGCGCGCGTCGTGCAACGCAAGCAGCATGCAAACGACTCTTGTCCGTTTCGTCCCCTCGCCGGATGTCAAGGTGGAGGGCATCGACCCACGTCACACGTCTTGAGGGGAACGCCAGTGACACCGCAAGGAGTCGGCCGCCAAGCGCTCGCGGCCGACGACCCGACCGCCCCGGCCCGCGAGGCCGAGCGGGAGCACGACCGCCTCACCGTCTCCCAGGGCCTGGCCGCGCTCTCCCTGGACGCCCTGGCCTCGGTCGCGTACGGCCCCGAGGCGATCGTCGTGGTCCTGGCCGTGGCCGGCGCGCACGGCCTGGGCTTCACCCTCCCGGTCACCCTCGCGATCGCCGCGCTGCTGGGCTTCCTGACGTTCTCCTACCGCCAGGTGATCGCGGCGTTCCCGGAAGGCGGCGGCGCCTACGCGGTGGCCGGCAAGTACCTCGGGAAGAACGTGGCCCTGGTCGCGGCGGCCAGCCTGATCATCGACTACGTCCTGAACGTCGCCGTCTCGGTCTCGGCCGGCGTCGCCGCCCTCACCAGCGCCTACCCCTCGCTCTACGGCGACCGGGTCTGGCTGTGCCTGGCCGTCCTGGTGCTGATCACCGGCATCAACCTGCGCGGCGTCGCGGAGTCGGCGAAGGCGTTCATCGTCCCGACCGTGCTGTTCATCGTCGCGATCTTCGCGGTGATCCTGGTCGGCCTGTTCCGCTCGCATCCCGCGACGATCCCCTCCGGGCACGTCGTGGCCGCCGGGAGCGCCGAGAGCGTCGGCGTCCTGCTGCTGCTCAAGGCGTTCGCCTCCGGCTGTAGCGCGCTGACCGGCGTGGAGGCCATCGCCAACGCCGTGCCCACGTTCCGCAAGCCCCGCGTCAAGCGCGCCCAGCGCACCGAGTCCGCGCTCGGCGCCCTGCTCGGCCTGATGCTGATCGGCCTGGCGCTCCTGATCCGCAAGTTCCACGTCGCCCCGGACCCCTCCAAGACCGTCCTGGCCCAGCTCACCGACGCCGCCCTCGGCCACAACGCGGCGTTCTTCGGGGTCCAGTTCGTCACCATGATCCTGCTGGCCCTGGCCGCCAACACCTCCTTCGGCGGCATGCCGGTGCTCACCAGCCTGCTGGCGCGTGACAACTACGCCCCGCACGTGTTCGCGCTGCGCGGCGACCGCCAGGTCTACCGCTGGGGCGTGCTGATCCTGGCCGGTCTGGCGGCGGTCCTGCTGGCCGTCGCCAAGGGCGACACCCAGACCCTGGTCCCGGTGTTCGCGATCGGCGTCTTCATCGGCTTCACCATCTCCCAGGTCGGCATGGTCCGGCACTGGCGGCGCGAGCGCGGCCCCGGCTGGCGCGGCCGTGCGGCGGTCAACGGCACCGGCGCGGTGCTGACGTTCGCGGCGCTGGTGATCGAGCTGATCTCGAAGTTCACCGAGGGCGGCTGGCTGGTCGTGGTGATCGTGCCGCTGCTGGTTCTGGGCTTCCTGCGGGTGTACAAGGCGTACCGGATCGTCGGGGAGGTGCTGGGCCTGGGCCACAAGCCGGCGCCCGCGGTGGAGCAGCAGGCGCTGGTGGTCGTGCCGGTCGGCGCGGTGTCCCGGCTGACCCAGGAGGCGATGTCCGCGGCGCTCTCGCTCGGCGACGGCGTCATCGCGGTGACCGTCCGCTACTCCGACGAGGACGACGCGGCCGAGTGCGAGCGCCTGCAGGCCGAATGGCACGCCTGGCAGCCGGACGTCCCGCTGGAGGTGCTGACCACCCACAAGCGCTCGCTGACCCGGCCGATGGTCGACTACCTGAACCGGCTGGCGGCCACCGCCCCGGCCTCGTCCGGCGGCTTCGAGCGCATCATGGTCCTGATCCCCGAGGTCGAGCCGCGCCGCGCCTGGCACCGGCTGCTGCACAACCAGCGCGGCGTCGTGCTGGACCGCGCGATCCGCCGGCACACCGAGGCGATCGTGTGCCGCATGCGATTCCACATCAAGGGGTGGTGAACCCGTGCGACGCCGACCGGGCTGGTTGAATGGACGCCGGACCGTCTCCGCCGTCGCGATCGAGCGCGGGGCGGCCATTTGCATCGAACCGGCCGGCGTTTGCATCGCGCGAGCACTACCCCCGGGCGGCGCGCCGGGACTGTTGACTTGTCACGAGTGCCCGACTTCTGACGAGAACTGAGGGAGCCAGTGACCCGCATCCTGGTCGTCGACGACGAGCCGCAGATCCTGCGCGCCCTGCGCATCAACCTGAAGTCCCGGACCTACGAGGTCGAGACGGCGGCCAACGGTGTCGACGCGCTGGCCTGCGCGGCCCGCCGGCTGCCGGACGCGGTCCTGCTGGACCTCGGCCTGCCGGACATGGACGGGGTCGAAGTGATCCTGGGGCTGCGCGGCTGGACCACGGTCCCGATCGTGGTCCTGTCCGGCCGGGCCGACCCGCAGGAGAAGATCCACGCGCTCGACGCCGGCGCCGACGACTACGTCACCAAGCCCTTCGCCATGGAGGAGCTGCTGGCCCGGCTGCGCGCCGTGATCCGCCGCCACCAGCAGGCCAACGCCGGCGTCGCGGGCGCGGAGACCAGCTCGGTGCGGCTGGGCAGCTGCGACATCGACCTGGTCGCGCACAGCGTGGCGCGCGAGGGCGACCCGGTGCGGCTGACGCGGACGGAATGGGCCCTGCTGGAGATCCTGCTGCGGCACCCCGGGCAGCTGGTCAGCACCGCGCGGCTGCTGGCGGACGTGTGGGGCAACAGCCACACCGGCGAGGCCGGGTACCTGCGGTTCCACATGGCGCGGCTGCGGCGCAAGCTGGAGGACGATCCGCAGAACCCGCGGCATCTGATGACGGAGTACGGGACCGGGTACCGGTTCGTGCCCTGATACCGCGGTGTCCGGATGCGGCGCGGCGGTGCGGCCGACAGGGTCTTAAGCGTTTCGACGGCGGCTTGTCAGTCGACGACGTCCGGGTCGGTGTCGCCGCAGGCGCAGAGTGCTGCGACCACCCCTGCTCCTATCGCCGCGCACACTTCACCACAGGCGCGGATCGCTCTGACGACTTCCACCTCCTCCGCCGCCGCACCGCTTTCGCACACCACCGCGGCGCGGGCCAATCCCACCCGAGCGGCGCCGGCGCCCTGTGCCACGACGGCACCTACAGCTACAGCACGACGCCGCAGGGCACGCGTTCGCACCACAGCGGCGTCGAGGTCTGGTACTACTGACCGGAAACTGGCCGGCTCGTCGACCGGCGCTTTCCTACGGCAGCGCCGCGACGATCTCCGCGACCGAGCGCCGCCTCCCGGTGTAGAACGGCACCTCCTCGCGCACGTGCCGCCGCGTCTCCGAGCCGCGCAGGTGCCGCATCAGGTCCACGATCCGGTCCAGCGCGTCCGCCTCGAACGCCAGGATCCACTCGTAGTCGCCGAGCGCGAACGACGGCACCGTGTTGGCCCGCACGTCCGGGTACTCCCGCGACATCATCCCGTGCTCGGCCAGCAGGCGGCGGCGCTCGGTGTCCTCCAGCAGGTACCACTCGTAGCCGCGGACGAACGGGTACACCGCGATGTAGCCGCGCGGCGTCTCGTCGGCGACGAACGCCGGGACGTGGCTCTTGTTGAACTCCGCCGGGCGGTGCAGCGCCATCTGCGACCACACCGGCTCGCATCTGCGGCCGAACGCCGTGCGGCGGAAGCGCTGGTAGGCGTCCTGCAGCGCGTCGGAGGTCTCGGCGTGCAGCCAGACCATGAAGTCGGCGTCGTGCCGGAACCCGGCCACGTCGTAGCTCCCGCGCACCACCACGTCGTCCTTGGCCAGCGCCTCGAACAGGGTCTCCACCTCGGCGGCGAGGTCGGCGCGCGCGTCGTCGGAGGCCGGCAGGTCCTGCCGCACCTTGAACACGCTCCACAGCGCGTAGCGCGTGACCTCGTTCAGCTCCACCGCGCGCTTGCCGATGCGGACGTTGCTGACCACGCCGTCCGGGCGTCCGTCCTGGGTTTCGTTACCGCTGTCGCTCATGTCGCCATTCTTCCTTATGGGTGTACTCGGTTGTGCGCCCGGCGCTATGCGGGCCCGGCACTGATTTCCCGCGCCGCCCGAAGCGCCGAGGCGACGCACGCCGCGATCCCGACGCCGTCGTAGGCCGCCCCGCACACCGCCAGCCCCGGCTGCGCCGCCACCGCCGAGCGGATCCGCTCGACGCGCGCCACGTGTCCGACCGCGTACTGCGGAAGCCCGCCGCCCCAGCGCTGCACGTGCCAGTCGACGGGCTCGCCGAGCGCGTCCGGCGCGCCGATCGCGGTCCGCAGATCGGCCAGCGCCAACGTCGCCAGCTCGCCGTCCTCACGCTGCAGGTCGGCCGTCTCGCGATGCCGTCCCACCGACGCCCGCACCACCGTCTTGCCGGACTCGCCGAGCCACGACCACTTGACGCTGGAGAACGTCGAAGCCTTGATGAACCGTCCGTCAGCCGGCGGCACGAGGAAGCCGCTCCCGGCGGGAAGCGCCGCATCGTCGAACACGAATGTGGCCAGCGCGACCGAGGCGTATTCGATCCCTGAGAGCTCCGCCGCAGCAGCCGGCGCGGCGTCCTTCAGCAGCCGCGCGGCCGGAGTGCCCGGCACCGCCACGATCACCGCGTCGAACTCGTGCGCCACCGGCGAGGGCACCGGACCGGAGACCAGTCGCCAGCCCTCGGCGGTGCGAGTCAGTTCCCTGACCATCGTCTCGCGTTGGATGGTGACGCCGGCGCTTTCGCAGGACTCTGTCAGCGCAACCGGGAACCGTCCCACGCCGCCGCGGATCCCCGCGAACACCGGCTTGGGATTGGCCGCCCCGGCCTGCGCGGCCAGGATCTTCGACACCGCCTCGTCCAGCGGCTGGCCCGACTCGAACGCCGGCACCAGCGCCGGAACCGCGGCCCGCAACGAGATCTCGTCGGCGTGGCCCGCGTAGACCCCGCCGAGGAGCGGCTCGACCAGCCGGTCCACGACCTCGCGGCCGAACCGCTCGGCCACGTAGCCGCCGACCGCGATGTCGTCGGTCTCGGCCTCGGTGCGCAGCCGCGAGCGGGACGGCAGCGCCGGTCCCGCCTCGGCGCGCCTGAGCCCGGCCGCCGACAGCAGCCCGGTCAGGACGCTCGGATCGCCCGGGACGCCCATCAGGTGCCCCTTCGGCATCGGCACCAGCTCGCCGCGGCTCCAGACCGAGGCGGAAGCCGTCGCCGGATGCACGAGGTCGTCGGCCAAGCCCACGGCGCGCGCCAGATCGACCGCCTCGGGCCGCCGGTTCAGGATCGACTCGGCGCCGAGGTCCACCCGGACCCCGCCGACCTCGGCGACCGCCAGCTTGCCGCCGAGCCGTGGCGAGCCCTCGAAGACCGTCACGGCCGCCTCCGGCAGCGCCTGCTTCACGTACCAGGCCGCCGCCAGCCCCGAGACACCACCGCCGATCACGGCCACGGTGCCCGGTTTCGGTCGGGACCCGTCGCCCGACGTCGAACCCTGAGACGCTGTCTGCCCGGTCATCGCAGCCCCCTGTGTCGCGCCCACCGCCGCGGCCCCTTCCGTGCCTTCCGTGCCGTTCGTGCGCGCCGGCTTCAGCGCGCTGAAGCCTCGTGCACCAGCTCGACGACCCGGGTCAGCCGGTCCGGGTCCATGTCCGGCGTCACGCCGTGGCCCAGGTTGAAGATGTGACCCGGGGTCCGGGCGCCGTCGGCGAGGACCTCGCGCACCCGGGCCTCGATCACCGGCCACGGCGCGAACATCACCGCCGGGTCCAGGTTGCCCTGCACCGCGTAGCCCGGGCCGACACGGCGCGAGGCCTCGTCCAGCGGCACGCGCCAGTCCACGCCGATCACGTCGGCGCCCGCGGCGGCCATCAGCGGCAGCAGCTCGCCGGTGCCGACTCCGAAGTGGATGCGCGGGACACCCAGGTCCGCCAGCGAGGTCAGCACCTTCGCGCTGTGCGGCATGACGTAGCGCTCGTAGTCGTGCGGAGAGAGCGCGCCGGCCCAGGAGTCGAACAGCTGCACCAGGCTCGCGCCGGCCTCGACCTGCACCCGCATGAAGGCGGCGGTCAGGTCGGCCAGGCGGTCCAGCAGCGCGGCGAACAGCTCCGGCGCGCCGAGCATCATCGCCTTGGTCTTCTCATGGTTCTTCGACGGCCCGCCCTCGATGAGGTAGCTGGCCACCGTGAACGGGGCGCCGCCGAAGCCGATCAGCGGGGTCGCGCCGAGCTCGCCGACCAGCTGCCCGACCGCTTCGGCCAGGAACGAGAAGTCCGCGGCCGGGTCCAGCGGACGGATCTGGTCCAGGTCGGAGAAGTCCCGGATCGGGTTCGCGAACACCGGGCCGACGTTCGGCACGATCTCCACATCCACGCCGATCGCCTTGAGCGGCACCACGATGTCGCTGAAAAGGACGGCGGCGTCCACGCCGTAGCGGCGCACCGGCTGCAGGGTGATCTCGGTCACCAGGTCCGGGCGCAGGCAGGAGTCCAGCATCGGGATGCCGGTGCGCACCTTCCTGTACTCCGGCAGCGCGCGGCCGGCTTGGCGCATGAACCACACCGGGGTGTGGTTGACCGGCTCGCGGCGGGCGGCGCGCAGGAAGTCGCTGTCGTAGGCGGCGCCGCGGGCCGCGCCCGGGGCGGCCTCGCCGCGCGGGCCGGGTACCTCGGTGAGCTTCTCCGCGTCCGACGCGCCCAGGTCCGCCGCGGGGTTCAGGCTTTCGGTCACGCTGTCGTGCACGGCATCGCTCCTGTCGTCGGTCACCCCTCGATGGTCGCACGTTTGCCCCGGTGCCCGATGCCCGGGTCTTGCTGTTTGCGAGCGGTTCCCGACCGGGTGCCGGCATCGGAGGCGGCGTGGGTCG
>NZ_JAACYW010000043.1 GCF_015356825.1 Catenulispora rubra
GGTGTTGGACGTCCGCGGGATCGGGCCGGGTGACCGGTTCCGGCTTCTGGCGGAGACCGAGGCGGGGTTGGAGCCGGCGATGTTCTGGTTGGGCGAGAATGGCATGCCGCTGACAGTGTCGACCTGGAAGGGCATTTTCGCCACGGCGAACCTGCGCTGCCGGGCGGTGGGGGTGGAGTTGAGTGCCCACGCGCACGCCCTGCGCCATACGTTCGCGGTGATCACCCTGGAGCAGTTGCAGCGCGGGCACATCAGGGCTTTGGCCGAGATGAACACCGATCAGCGATTGCACTATCAGAGGATCTTCGGGGATCCGATGGACTTGGTGCGACGCAGACTCGGGCACGCCTCGCAGCTGACGACGCTGATCTACCTGAACGCGTTGCAGGAGCTGGAGATGGAGACGCGCATGGCGCTGGTCCCTGACGGCTGGGAGGACCCGCGCGAGATGCCGCTGGCGCTGTTCGGCGTCGACGAGGGAACAGGGGCATGAGCCGGCGCACTGGACGTGGCAGCACCGGTCCGGGGCGGGGCTCGCCGCTGCCCGGTGACGGATTCCAGGTGCCTGTTCCGGTGCTGCCGTCGGTGACCGGTTCGCTGGTGGTGGAGTTCCACGGCGACGATGGACGGCGGCGGTCCTTCGACTTTGGCGAGTTGCCCATGCGGGGATGGCGGTCGATGCTGGCTCAGGCGTTCGCGCTGCGCACCGGGTACGGAGGCGCTGTCCGCACCCTGACCAGCGCCCAGAGCACGATGACGATGACCAAGCGTTTCGTCTGCTGGCTGGATGGACTGGACCGGCCGCCCGCGACGCCAGCCGATTGCAGGCGCGTCCACATCAACGCCTTCTTCGCGCGCACCGAACACGCCCCGGTGACTCGCCAGCGCGATCTGGCCGATCTGCGGGAGCTGTTGCGACCGGTGCGCTCGCGGATGCCGGAGGAAGTATTCGATGCGCTATGCCGTCGGAACATCCGCCAGGAGGCCGCCGGGGTAGGCGGTTTCTCGGACGGGGAGTGGAACCGGTTGCTGGCAGCTGCCCGTACCGACTGCGCGGCGGTGGCCCGGCGGCTGAGGGCCGGCAGGGAACTGGCCCGGGTGTTCCGGGAACAGCCGGGGCTGCTCGGCGGCGTCGAGCGGCTCAGGGGCGCGACTCTGGCCGCCACGCAGGACACCGGGACAGTTCCCGGCTTCTCGGGCAGCGGGTTCTCCACCCGCAAAGAGATGGCCGGTCAGCTGGCGCTGTGCCTGGACGACTTGTCGCCGGTGATGGTCCTGATGACCGCGCTGACCGAGCGCAACGGCGAGACCGTCAAGGAGCTTCCAGCCCAGCATCGGGTGCTGGAGAGCCGGGCAGTGGAGCTGACAGTCATTAAACGTCGCCGCGGAGCGGCTTCGTGGACGGAGACGGTGACATGGGAGATCGGGCGGCCGGGTCGGGAGCTGCACACTCCGGGAGGTCTCTATCTGCTGCTGCACGACCTTACCGAGCACGCCCGGTCAGTCTGCGGATCTCCGCTGCTGCTGTGCATCTGGTCGCAGCGCAACCAACTGAGCAGTCGCGGGGAGTACTACGCGCCGTTCCAGGACACACTGCACCCCCAACAACCACGCGGGCTGATGTCCTGGGCGCTGCACCGGCCACGGCCCCTGCTGGCCGACCCGGTGACAGCCGACTCGCACGACGAAGCCCCGGCACCGGCTGAGCCGCTGGCCTTGACCCTCAATCGGGTCAAGACCACCGCCGACGCACACCGGACCAGAAGCCTTGGCGGGCACCTGCCCTCCTCGGCAAAGTCGAACACGGCGCAGGTGCTATTCCGCCACTACCTCCGCCCTGACCTGGCGACCCGGGAATGGGCCGATGGAGTGGTACAGGATGCGCTGCGCGAGGCCGAACACAGCGTCCTGATGGCACACGAACAGCAGGCGCTGCGCGCTCACCAGGAAGCCGCGCGGGCACGGGGCGGAGGGGCGAGGGTCATCGAGGCGGACGTCGCCAGGGAGCTGCTACCGCTGGCCCAGGAGACCGCTTGGGGGGCATGCCGCGACGCCGAGCACCACCCGGTGACGAACACACCATGCCAGGACTCGCTGCTGGACTGCCTACACTGCGGAAACTGCCTGGTCACCCGTGACCACCTGCCCGCCCTGCTAGCGCTGCTCGATGCCCTGTCAGCGCGCTATCAGCGCATGGACATCGACCAGTGGTGGCGCCGCTACGGCCCGGCCTGGGCTGCGCTGCGGCGCGACATCCTCGTGAAGTTCGACCCGGCCGAGGTCGAAGCAGCCCGCACCCGGCTGGCCCCGAACGCCGATGAGCTGCTGGACCTGGTCGAAAACCCTTGGGAGCATCCGTGAGCACTGCCCTGTCCGAGCCGATCGGCGACGACCCGTTCGTGCTGCGCGCTCGTCGGCTCCGTCCCGGCGTCCTCCTGCAGGCGACCGCCCGTTTCAGCAGCCCGGTATGGGACCTGTCTCCGGCGCTGCTTAAGGAGAATGCCTCGGCGCTGAGGCTCTACTTCGACACCATCCCGGACCGGTTCCAGAACGCGGCCAGGCGGCTGTTCGAGGCGCTGTTGTCCGGTCCGCTCCCTGATGGTGAGATCAGGCCCGACATCGCCAGGATTCGCCAGACGTTCACCGGGCTGAAGACGTTTCTGGTCTGGCTCGATGCGCGCTGGCTGCCCGAGCGGGCCGGGCTCGGGCACCTGACCGGCGAGGATCTGGAGGCCTACGTCAGGCACCTGCTGACGGTGATGCCGGACCGCCCCCGCCGACGCGTGACGCTGCGCCGCCAAGTACGGCTGCTCTGGCACTGGAGGTCAGCCCTGGGGCCCGACGCGCTCAGGTTCGATCCGCTGATGGTCGACGGCTGGCTGGAGACGACTGGCGCTCACGGCCGGGAGAACTCTACCGCTCGTATTCCCGAACCCGTGCTCGGGGCGCTCTTGGCCTGGGCGTTGCGGTTCGTCGATGACTTTGCCGAGGACATCCTGCGCGCCGAGCAACTGCGCCGCAGGCTGCGTGCACCACTGGAACAGACCGGGCGGCTCAAACCTGGCGAGGCTGTCGCCAGGATCCGGGCCGCGCTGGATGAGCATGTCGCCGATGACCGCCCGCTGCCGGGCCGGCAGGGCCAGCTCAACAGGTTCTACTTCGCGCAGCTGCTGCGGATCGAGCGCTCCCACCTGACCAGACCGCGGTGCCAGGCCGAGATCGACACCGTGATCGAGAAGGTTGGCCTGACCTCGACGACTTGTTACGACATGACCATCACCGCCCGGCTCAACGGCCGTCCCTGGGCGGCTGGCATCGGCACCGACCACTGCGAGCCATACGGTCTGGCCAGGCTGGCCAGGACGGTGCAAGCCGCCGCCTACGTGATCATCGCTTTCCTCAGCGGGATACGCGACTGCGAAATTAAGCACTTACAACGTGGCTGCCTGCACATCCAGCGCGACGCCGACGGGAACGCCTATCGCTGGAAGGTCGCGAGCCTGGCGTTCAAGGGCGAGATCGATATCGCGGGCGCCCCGGCGGTGTGGACGGTCGGCGAACCGGTGGCCCGAGCCGTTGCCGTCCTGGAGACCCTCCAGCTCCCCGACCAGACGTTCCTGTTCGCCCGGCTTCACCACAGCCCCGCATACAGCAGGGGCCTTGGCCAAGCGCTGAGCTCCGCCGCCACTAACGAACAGCTCAACGAGTTCGTCGCCTGGATCACCGACTACTGCCGTCAGACCGGCCGCCTGGACGGCATCCCCTTGATCGACAAGCGCGTGTTCAACCTCACCACCAGTCAGTTCCGTAGAACCCTTGCCTGGTTCATCGCCCGCCGCCCCGGCGGTGTGATCGCCGGCGCGCTGGCCTACCGACACCACTCGATTCAAATGTTCGAGGGCTACGCGGGAACCAGCGACTCCGGCTTCCGCGCCGAGGTCGAAGCCGAGCAGGCCATAACCCGCGGAGCGGTCTACATGGAAATGATCGAAGCCCACGACCACCTCGATCTTGCCGGGCCTTCAGCTGCCGAGGCCGCCGAACGGCTCAAGGACTTCGGCGACCGGGCCCAGTATCAAGGAAGGATGGCTCTCGACCGGAGCCGACTCCTGCGGATCATGAAGAACAACGATCCGGCGATCTACCCAGGCGAGTTCGTGACCTGCGTCCACAACGCTGCCACCGCGCTCTGCGAGAAAGCCAAGAACGCCCGCGCCGAAGGACTGCCCGAACACGGCGGCTGCCTCCCGCTGGCCTGCCGCAACGTCGCATTGACCGATGAGAACACCCGCGCCTGGCAGCGGGAGCTGCACCGAATCGAGGAACGCCTGAACGCTGGCCGGGCCCTGCCGCCCCTGCTCGCGGCCCGTCTGACTACCCGCCACGCCGAGATCAGCCAGTTCCTCGCCCGACATGCACAGATCGCGCCGACCTCATGAACCGCGACGTCTCCGAAGCGGCCGCCCGCAGACGTCTGGAGGAGATGCTCCGGGCCTGCCATGCCGAAAACACCCGCCCCAGCGTCCTGACGCTTGCCGGCCAGCTCGGAATGAGCAACACCACGTTCCGCCGCCGCTTTCCGGAGATCGCCAGCGAGATTGCTGCGCACCGCACGCCGTCCGCCCGCACCCCGGCCGACGGCCGAGCCCGAACGACATCCTGACCGCGCGAAACGCCAAGCTGCGCCGCGCCAACCGGGAACTCACCGACCAGCTCAAGCTGGCCGCCGCGCAGATCCAACACCTCGCTCTGCGCAACGCGCGTCTGACACGAGCACTGGAGGACCAAGCCAACGTCACCCGCCTCGGCCGCCACCGGTGACGAGCCCCTCGAGCGTCTACGTTTCCTGTTCGATAGGCGACGCCGGACCACCTCCGCCTGGTCAGACGTCACCGGAGCGAGCGACGAGGACCAGGCCCATAATGCGGGGACCGGAATACGATCTTGCACCGCGACTTCGACGAGGTCATCTAGGTCGCACCGAATACCTGGACCATATGCCGTTAACGACCGTGTCACCTGACCCAAACGGCTGTGATCAAGCCGTCTGACGTGCTGCTCTTCTTCGGTTCGGCTGATTGCCCCTTCTCAGGGTTCGGATTACGGCATGATGCGCGGCCATGGGGCGGCAGATAGTCGGGATGGCAGCACGCCTGGCCCAGGTGCTGCATCGGACGATCGACTGGAAGGTCATCGAGGACAACTACGACTTGGTGATGAAGTACGCCGCGGCCATCGACTCGGGGACCGCCACAGCCGAGGCGGTGCTGTCACGGTTCCGCGGCGGGTCTCCCACCCGGCCTACCAGGCGATGCTGGAGATCGGTAAGGCTCAAAGAACGATCTTCATACGTCGTTATCTGCGCGATCGGGACCTTCAGCGGCAGATCGAGGAAGGGCTGAACGTCGTAGAGGCCTGGAACCGCGCCAACGCGGTGATCGCCTACGGCAAATCCGGGGAGATCTCCACCAACCGCAAGAAGGAGCTGGAGATGACGGTGGCGTGCCTGCGGATCTTGCAAGCGGGCCTCGTATACGTGAATACCCTGATGCTCCAGCACGTCCTGGCCGAGCCCGAGTGGGCCGACCTGTTGGGTCCGGCCGATCGGCGCGGCCTGACGGCGCTGTTCTGGGAGCACATCCGCCCTTACGGGGAGGTGCGCTTGAACCTGTCGAACCGTCTGAGCATCGGCGGTGGCTCCGCAGCAGCGTAGGACGACCTGATGGCGTGCCCGGTACGAGGTGTGGCGGGCTATGGAAACGGGCGAGCCCGAGAATGAAGGGGTGGAGGCATGATCGAGCTGACTGCTTTGATCAGACAACTGCGGATGGAGTTGCAGGAGGCGGTGGTCGCCGGCGATGGCGCGGCTCTTCGGTTCGAGCTGGGGCCGATCGAGCTGGAGGTCGTCGTGGCGGTGGAGCGTTCCGCCGAAACCGGTAGCAAGCTGCGCTTCTTGGTGGCGGAAGCACACGCCGACGGCAAGTGGGATGCCACCCGGACCCAGCGGATCAAGCTCACTCTCACCCCGAAGCTGGACGGCACGGAGGTCACCGCGCTCATCGCCGGGACGGCCGAGCCCGGCGAGGAGTAAGCGTGGCAGCCGACGGGCCGGAGAAGGGGCGCGCTGTCCAAGTCGTCGCACACCACCGGAACGGAAAGGACAAGCTCGGCTCCGGATACCTGGTCACCGCCAACCTGGTGATAACCGCACAGCATGTGGTGGGTGACGCGGCCCGCGTGAGCATCCGATTCGTTGACGCGCCTGGCCGGGTCCGCAAGGAGACCGGAAGAACGGAGTGGGCGCACGAGGACGTGGACGTGGCGCTGGTACGCCTGAACGTTTCCGTCTCGCATCCGGGCTCGATAAAACCGGTCCGGTACGGAAGGCTAACCGGCGAGGCGGAATGCCAAGCGGTGGGCTACCCCTGGTTCACGCTGCGCGACGGAGGCAGGAGAGCCGCCGCGGCGTCCCCGGGCAAGTACCGGGAATCTCGCCACATCCGTGCGACCTGCAATCCCTTCAACAACGACATTTCGGGGATGCTGCAGCTGGCTGTCGGTTCGCCACCCCCGCCGCATCCGGATGGTCCCGAGCGCTCACCCTGGGAAGGGATGTCCGGGGCCGCCGTGTTCGCCGAAGGCGTCTTGATCGGGATCGTGACCGATAACTTCTGGCGCGAGGGGCCGGGCCTGCTGACCGCGCGGCGCGTCGAACAGTGGTACACACTGCCGACTGACCAACTGGCAGCACTGAGCGGGCTGATCGGTGTGCCGGACGCCGATCATCAGCTGATCCCCATGCGATCCATAACTGGTCCGGCAGCGCCCAGCCGGGGATCGGCCGCATCCCGCCCGTCGGCGGTCGCCACCGCGATGACCGAGTCTCCTTACCGGGGTCTGGCAGCGTTCGAAGAACAGGACGCCGATTTCTACTTCGGCCGCAACGAGGCTGTCGGTCAGGTGCTGCGTCGCATGTCGCACTGTCTGAGCAGTTCGGGGCTGTTGATGGTGTCCGGCGTGTCGGGGGTGGGCAAGTCATCGCTGCTGCAGGCCGGAGTACTGTCACAAATCCGCAGCGATGGGCTTGACGGTGCTCCGGAGGCGGCGCAGTGGCCGTCTGTGGTGCTCACGCCGGGCCGGGATCCGCTGCACGAGTTGGCCAACATCGCTGCGCTCGCCGGACTCGACGCAGCCACGACGCATCAGGCGATCAAGGCCGATCCCTCGGGTTTCGCGCTCACGGCGCGCCAGGTCGCGCAGGTTCGGCCCGTCGGAACAGAGCCGGGCCGACTCACGGCCGGGCGCAGCCGAAGACTGCTGCTCATCGTCGACCAGTTCGAGCAGCTTTTCACCCAGTGTCACGATGAAGACCAGCGCGTCGCTTTCCTTACTGCCCTGGAAGCGGCAGCGGGATGTGGCTCTGATGCCGGGAATCGCGCTGCCGCCCTGGTGGTGCTGGTGGTCCGCGCCGACTTCGAGGCGCGCTGCGCGGCCTATCCGCTGCTGACCAACGTGGTCCAGGACCGGTACCTGCTTACCGCAATGACGGAACGCCAACTGCGGATGGCAATCACCGAGCCCGCCAAGGAGCTCGGCTCGGACGTTGACGACGAACTCGTCAGGCAGCTGCTTGAGGAAATCCGTGGCCAAGCACCTGGACGCGATCCGATGGGGCCTGGACGTGGGATCGCGGCGCCTGCGGGCATCCTGCCCATGCTGTCCTATGCCCTGGACACGGCGTGGCGCACCCGTGCCCAGAACAAACTGATGATGGCCGACTACGACCGCACCGGGGGCATCGAACGCGCTGTCGCCACCAGCGCAGACGAAGCCTACAACGAGCTCACCCCCGCTCAGCAGGCTACCGCCCGCACAGTATTTCTTCGGTTGACCGCCACCAGCCCCGACGGCACCACTACTGCCGATCGTGTCCCCCGTGCCGAACTTCTCGGCGGCAAAGACACCATGAAGGCCCGCGACGTCGAGGCGGTTCTGGAAGCCTTCGCCGGCAAGCGGCTGCTGACCCTGTCCGCCGAAAGTGTGGAGATCAGCCACGAGGTTCTCTTCCGGGCCTGGCCGCAGTTGTACGAGGGCTGGCTCTTCGACACGCAAGCCGACCGCATCATCCGCTCCCGCATGCGGACAGCCGCCGGCGAGTGGGTCCGCCACAGCCGGGACCCGTCCTATCTGTATGCCGGAAGCCTGCTAAAGAACGCGCTCGACACGACGGACCGAATCGGCCCGGCTCGCCAGCCGGAGCTCAGTTCGGTCGAACAAGAATTCCTCCATGCCAGCACTCGGGCCCGCCGACGCATACGCGCCTCGCGGCGTGGCGGCCTCGCGGCGCTGCTCGCGTTGACTCTCGGGCTGGCAGTGGCGACCGCCGCGGCGTACCAGGCCAGCCGCACAGCTACCGCACAGCGCGATACCGCTGCCCGTCAGCGCAACGCGGCCATCGCCAGCCAGTTGGACACCGAGTCGCAGACAGCAACCGATCCGACTGCTTCAAAGATAGAGAGCTTGGCAGCATGGCACATCGACCCCACGCCCCAAACCCGATACGCCATGATCAACGCCGCGCTCCGCCCCATACCCGGAAGCCTGGCTAACTACATGCTCACGCTTCCCGTAAACCAAGTGGCAATCAGCCCTGACGGCAAGATGCTGGCCACCGGCAGTCACGACGGCACGGTACGGCTGTGGAACGTGGCCACCGCTCAACCGATCGGTCGCCCCCTCATCAACACTAATCAGTACACATTGATGGCCTTCAGCCCCGACAGCCAAACCCTTGCCGTCGCAGGTAGGGATGGCATCCGCGTGTGGAACGTGGCTACTCAACAGCCTATGGGACAGCTGGACATGCCACCTGATCTCCCTATGTCCATAGCCTTTAGCCCTGACGGAAAGATTCTGGCAACTGGGAACCTAGACGGCACTGTGGGGTTGTGGAACTTCGCCACCCGTCAGGCGATCACTGGCATCCTCACCGAGCGCGCCCTCACAACCCTAGGCGTCGCCGCGGTGGTGTTCAGCCCGGACGGAAAAACTCTGGCCACCGGCGACGAATACGGCGTACAGCTATGGGATATATCCACCAAGAAGCGAATTGGCAACCCGCTCTCTGCCTTGCGTGTGCGGTCGATGGCGTTCAGCCCCGACGGTCGAACCCTCGCAACTGGCCACGACGACGGCACTCGGTTGTGGAACGTGACCACAGGAAAACAGATCGGCAACCTGCTCGCGGCAAGCGCCCAGGGCAGGGTCATCAATGTGGCCTTCAGCTCGGACGGGACGACCCTGACCGCCAGCGACGTCAACGACACAGTGCAGAGCTGGAACGTGGCCACCCAGCAACCAATTGGCCAGCCCTGCACTTTCAGCGACGCCAACTATCCCGGCTTCTACACTGCGGTATATCGCCCGGGCGGCCATACGCTGGTCCTCGGACTCCAAGACGGCATGGCTTGGCTGTGCAGCCCAGCCGCGCAACACCCGACCGACCTGCCCCTCACCATCACCACGGTGGGCGGAGCAGCGTCCGCGGCGTTCAGCCCCGACGGCACCACCGTGGCCACCGGCAGTGAGGACGGCACAGTGCGGTTGTGGGACGTGGCCACCCAGCAGCAAATCGGCCAGACCCTCACCATCGGCAGCGACTACGACGGCGTTGCCTCCGTCGCATTCAGCCGCGACGGCCGGCTACTCGTCGCTGGCAGCCAGAGTGGCCTGGTGCGGTTGTGGGACGTGGCCACTCAGCGCCAGATCGGCCGCGACATCGCGGACGGGAGCAGCGCTCTCGACGGCGTTGCCTCGTTAGCGTTCAATCCGGACGGCCGAGCCCTGGCTATCGGCGACAACATGGGCCGCGTGAGCTTGTGGGACGTAGCGACTCGGCGCCAGACGAGCCGCTTCTCGACCACCCGTTCAACCTTGTCTCCCGCCACCTCCGTCGCGTTCAGCCCCGACGGCCGGACCATCGCCACCGGGAGCGGCAAATACGGCATTCTGGGCGACACTGCACGGCTATGGAATACAGCCACACAGCGAAGTATCGGCAACCCACTTGGTATCGGCCAGGCATTGGCGTTCAGTCCTGATGGCCGGACCGTCGTCACAGGCGGACCAAACGACGTGGTGCAGCTGTGGAACTCAGCCACGGGACAGCAAGTCGGTCAACCAATCACGGGCGGCACGACCGGTGCAAAGGTCAACGCGGCGACGTTCAGCCCCGACGGACAAGTCCTCGTCACCATCGGCGACAACGGCACCACGCAAGTATGGGATGTAGCCACTCGGCAGCTGATCGGTCAACCCATCACCGGCAGCGGCACAGTTCACGCGGCGATCTTCCGTCCAGACGGTCTGACCCTGGCTATTGCGGACACAGGTGGCATACGAGCCTTTGACGCAAACGAGATCATGAACCCGCTCGCACAGATCTGCGCCCAAATAGGATACGAAATCTCCCCCGACGAGTGGCGACAGTATGTGCCACCTGGCCCGGCGTATAGCAGGGTCTGCCCATAGCGTTGGGCCGCTATCCCCATCCGACCACGAGCGGTACCCCTGCCCAGGGCGATATCAGCACGGCGCACGGCCATTTAGAGAATACTAATTCTCTAAAGTAGAATCCTGGCATGGTTTAGCGAACGCGCTCCCGGAGGGTCAGCAGAGCCCGGATTCTGGTTTAGAGAACAGGAGGCCGCCTTCATCGGTCCGCCGTGGACGGCGTCCGGCACCCGTCCCGGACCGGTTCGCCGCGGTACTCGACGACTACACCGATCAGCTGGCCGAGGTACCGCTGTCACAAGCGACCCGGCGCACCTACATCTCCAAGGTGCGCCAAGAGCGCGGCCTCCGGGCTCTGCGACGCCCACCAGTTCCACCGGGTCAAGAAGAGGTTGTCACTCCAGGCGTTCTTGGCGCTGCCGGACCTGACTCCGATGCCGAGGATCGGCGGCTGCCAGGTCGCGGCCTGCTATCGCGACCGGAACAGCCCGACCAGCGGGCGTGTTCTTTACGCTCGGCGCTTTCTGGTTCTGGATCTTCATCAGCAAGGAACGCACTGCGCAGCTCGAAGCGCTGAACAGGGCTCTCCGTGACCTTCGGACCACCCGTGTCCGGGTTTCGCTGCAGCAATCGCGGCCTGTTTCCAGCAAAGGATCCGCTCCACGGCTCTCGCGCCGTTTGACGGGGCTGGCGACGATCGCGCCGCCGGCTGCCGATCGTGGCCGGTTCGTCGAGGAGTGGAACGCCGAGCTTTTCGTGCACTCCCGTCTCCAGCGGGCGAATTTCGTGATCGGTATCTGGCGCAAGCTTCCGGCCATGGCTTGGGGACTGCGCATCCACGGCCGTAGACAGAGCGTCCGATGACCACGCTCCCCACCTCCATCTCCAAGGGAATCCGTCACATGCGCGCAGCCACGGCCAGCGCAGCTACCGGGGTCGCGGGCTGGGCCGCCGGGATTGGGCTCGGCTGGCCCGCCGTGATCGTTGCGGCGGTCGTCTTCATCTCGATCGTCGCGACGCTGATATGGGTACTCAGCGACGGGAACCGCAGCCTGCGCCTGGCTCAGCTGGTCTGCACGGTCCGCACCAGGAAACTCACTTCGCGCGACCCCTCCTTGAGCTTCGGTATCGAGCGACCGAACACGAAACAGCCGATCGTCACTGCGCCGGTCCTCAAAGAGCTGCCGCGCCAGCGCTCGAGCGCTACGCGGTCCCCGCGATCGAAAGCCGCCGGGCCGGCGCAACCTGACGCCAATGGAGCCGAGATCGGGGAGCGTCTGGCGGGCTAGTCGCTCCCCGCCACGGAAGCCACTTCGAGTGGGCGCCGCACGCACCGTTCCATGCGATGCTTCGCCACATGCTGCTGCTGTTCGTCGCCTTGGTAATCTTGGGCATCGCTTCACTTACGCGCCGTAACAAGTTCCTCCCTGACCAGGTGATTGGTGTTCTGGCACTAGGGGGAGCCAGCACGATTCTATGGGGCTGGGCATTTTCGGGGCCGGACACGCCCGGACCAGCCGCATCTGGTGGTCCCCGGACAGCCGCGTCGACGATAGGGCCGAACACGCCTGATCTGGACGCCAACCGCCAGCCTGCCGAGCCAGGACTAGGGCCGGGCATGACCTCGCCCGCCATAGCTGCCGCCTCGAATCCGTCGACGGACGAGACAAACTTCGCACCAGCGACGTCGACATACCCTTCGGCTACTTCAAGCCCCGCCTCGTTCACTGCCGGCTTCCACAAGTACGTCGCAGAAGCTTGGCTGACCCCTGCCGAGCTCCCCTTCGCTGCGGAGTTCTCGTGGCAGGGCAACGGTCAGACACCGGTCGGGGCGACGGGGGTGACTCAGCAGGACTGGTACACCTGCAACCCCACCGGAAAGGAGTGGGGCTACGACCCAGCGAAGGACGGCGTCCAAGCTGTCAACTTCACGGCACCCCCCGGCAACCCACAGGCCCAACTGGAGGAGCGGATGATCTTCTTCGCGGACTCGCAGGCCGCCAGTCACGCTCTCGACCAGATCACTGCCGACTTCACCACCTGCAAGACGGTGACCGCCCTGCCGGGTTTCGGGATGGAGGGCATAGAGCTGGTCAGGTTGAACAAGACAGCAACCATCGATGGCGGCTTTGCCTATCTTCACACCGCGCGCAGATTCGACAGAACGCGGGGCACCGGCGTGGGGCACTGGGGAACCGACGCGCACGAGTACTTCGTCCAGCGCGGCAACATCCTCGTCCTCATCAGCCTCTTTGCGCAGGGCGCTGCTGGCGGCAATGCAATGGACGCAACGACCACGGACAGCACCATCTTGCAGCAGGCGGCAGCTCATCTCGTGGTGGCCTACGGAGGCTGAGATGCTGCGTCGCAGTTAGGCGGCAGGGCTAGCGGCAAGTTCTTTCCGGATCCGGGAGAGCCGGTCTGACGGGAAGAGTTCGATCCGGAGCCATCGGCCAACGTTCGGATCCTCGCAAGGGACGAGCCACACTCGTTATCTTGGGTTGTCAAGTGAACTTGCTGGTGATCTGGTCGTGATGCCTTTAGGCAAGTAAGGCATGTTGCCTGGGACGCGTACTGGTGGCGTTCAAGATGACGCGCACACGCTGGGGCGGTCGTCCCCAGCGCAAACGGGAACGACCGCCCCAAACCTGTACTACGACTTGTTGTCGGTCCTGACTCCCCTGCTGGCGTCGCGGCTTGCGTTAGTGTTCGAGGATCAAGGTGATGAGGGCGTGGACGGCGCCGCGCACGGTAGCGGCGCGGTGGACCACAGCCTCCCTCACCTCCATCATCGTCTTCTGATCCGCGACTTCCCTTTTTTCGTCGGCTGCTGTCGGCGGTGCTTGGTCATGGTGTCTCGCTGGCGGGGTTCGGGTTTCGTGGTGTGGGCGTCCGGAGGCCATGGAATCTGTGGGTTCCGATTCCGGCGATGGGCCGCGTGCGGTCGGCCGGGCCTCTACCTGGTGACGTCGTGGTTCCGGGTATTTCCGGGCGTCCGGCGTCACCGCTGCCGCGCCAGGCTGCGGCATGAGTACGATCCCTGAGAAAGGGTTCGTTCTTGCGCGAGGACGCCACACCATCGGGGTGTGCGAGGAGGCGAAGCCGATGTCCAGCCGGGATCCCGCCACGGCGAGCAGGCAGGCAGCCCGCCTGCTCAGCGTCTACGAGCGAAGCGGAGAACTCTCCGTCCTCGTCGAGACGATCGCGCTGTTCCGTGCGGCACTGGACAACGCGCCCGAAGGCCACCCGCACCGCGCTGCGCATCTGAGCAATCTCGGGGCCACGCTCAGAGAGCTCTCCGGACGCACTGGGGACGCGAACGCGCTGGCTGAGGCGGTGCAGTTGGCGAAGAAGGCAGTTGCCGCCACTCCCGTCGGCAGCACCGGCCGGCCGATCTACTCGAGCATGCTCGGGTCCGCCCTCCAGCTGCAGTTCGAGCGCACCGGCGACGTGGAAGCCCTGACCGAAGCCGTCGCGCTGGCGCGGGAGGCGGTGGCGGCCACCTCCACCGACCATCCCAACCGCGCCGGGTACCTGAACAACCTGGCGCCCAGTCTCAAGATGCTGTACGACCAGACCGGGGATCCAGTCCTGCTCGCCGAGGCGGTCCAGGCCGGCCGTGACGCCGTCGCCGCCATCCCCGAGGGCCACCCCGACCGCGCCAAGTACCTGGGCAACCTCGGGGCGTCCCTGCAAACGCTGTTCAGTCGTACCGGCGATCTGGAGGTACTGGCCGAGGCGGTCCAGGCCGGACGTGGAGCCGTGACCGCGACGGCCGACACCGATCCGTACCTTGCCATGCGGCTGAACAACCTCTCCATCTCGCTCTTGGGACTGGCCAGACGTACAGGAGACACAGGTGCCCTCACCGAGGCCGTCGAGCTGGGCCGGCAGGCGGTCGCCGCCACTCCCAGCGACGATCCCGGCCGCTCGCCGCACCTGAACACGCTGGGGAACGCCCTTCAGGCACGCTCGGATTACACCGGCGACCCGGAAGCCCTGGTTCAGGCGGCCCGGATCAGGAGAGAGGCGTTGGCAGCCTGCCCGAAGGGCGGCGCCAACCACGCGTCGTATCTGCGCAACCTCGCGAGCAGCCTCTGGAGGCTGTCCGAACACACGGGAAACGTGGCGACGTTGACGGAGGCGGTCGCGCTGGCGAAGGAGGCGGTGAACGACAGCCCGACAGGGAGTTCCCACCACGCTTCGGACCTGAGCACCCTCGCCGCAGCCCTGGAGTCCCTGTCCGAACGCACGGGGAACCCGAAAGGGGTGACAGAGGCCGTCGAGGTCATGCGCAAGGCCGTGGCCGCCATCCCCGACGGCCACCCCGACCGTCCGATTTACCTCAACCTCCTCGGCACGACCCTGCAGAGCCTTTCGAAGCGCACCGAGCACTCGGGACTGGTGATCGAGGCGGTCGCAGTCCACCGCGACGCCGTGGCGGCCACCCCCGCTGACCATCCCGACCGCAGTTCCCATGTGACCAACCTCGGGAACGCCGTCCAGGAACTCTGGAAGAGCAACGGGAGTACGGAGACCCTGATCGAGGCGGTCCGACTCCACCGCGACGCCGTGGCGGCTACCCCCGTCAGTCATCCCACCCACGCCATGTGTCTCAGCAACCTCGGCAACGCCCTCCACCACCTTTTCGAGCAAACAGGCGACCCGGCAGTCGTGGCCGACGCGCTCGCGTGCTTCCGGGAAGCCGGCGTTAACACCGCCGCCGATCCACACGTCCGGCTCTACGGATGGCAGCGAGCCGCCGCCATCCTGGCAGCCGGGGACAGTCCCGATTCCCTCGCTGCGGCGGAAGCCGCGGTGGAACTGCTGCCCCAGGCATCTCCTCGCTGGCATGTCCACGCCGATCGCGCATACCAGCTCGGCAAGTTCAGCCACCTGGCGGGAACCGTCGCTGCGGCGGCGATCACCGCCGGGAATCCCGAGCGGGCGGTGGAGCTACTTGAGCAGACCCGGGGCGTGTCGGTGTCCGATGCTCTCGACGCCCGCGACAGCGACGTGGCACGACTGAGCCAGGCCGATCCCCGTTCGGCCGAGGAGTTCAAGGAGCTGCGAGCCCGCTTCGACGTTCTCGGCCGGGAGAGGCAAGCCGCCTGGGATCAGCTGCTCGCCCGGATCCGCGGCCGGGACGGCTTCGCCGACTTCCTCGCGCCCCCGTCGATCACGAAGCTGGCCGGCCATGCCAACACGGGACCGATCGTGTTCGTGTACACCAGTCGCGGCCGCTGTGACGCGTTGATCCTTACTCCCGATCCGCAGCGCCCCGTTCGCCTAGTGCCGCTGACGAAGCTCACCGAGTCCGACGCCGTCGACCGGGCCGCCCGGCTCACTCGGGCCGCCCGGCTCACTCGGGCCGCCCGGCTCACTCGGGCCGCCCGGAATGCGACGGCTCCTCCGAGGGATCTGAAGCCCGAGTCGCGAATGTCCGCGCAGGCGGAGCTGCTCGCGATTCTGGCCTGGATCTGGGACACCATCGCGGCACCCGTGTTCGAAGCCCTCGATCTCACCGCCACCCCGGGCGACGACCGGCCCTGGCCCCGCGTGTGGTGGATCCCCGTCGGCATCATGGCGTTCCTGCCCCTGCACGCCGCAGGCCACCACGCCGACCTGATGGCGACGGACCCCGCCCGATCGGCGAATCCCCGTACAGTGCTGGACCGCGCCGTCTCCTCGTACGCCACCTCGTTACGCAGCCTCGCGTACGCGCGTAACCAACATCCCAGCGCCGACATCAACACCACCGTGGTCGTCGGGGTGCCTGACGCCCCGGACACCCAGCAGCTGCCGGGCGTCACCGCCGAGGTCGCCACCCTCGCGAGGCTCCTCCCGGACGCCCTGATCTTGGCGAACCCCACCCGCGCCACAGTCCTGGCCGCCCTGCCCGATCACCGGGTGGCGCACTTCGCCTGCCACGGCCATGCCGACCTGGACAACCCTGCCGGCAGCCAGCTAATCCTGCGCGACCACAGCAGCAGGGCGCTGACCGTCGCCGACGTCAGCGCCCTGCGCCTCGTCGGCGGCCTGGCGTACCTGTCGGCCTGCGATACCACGGTCACCCACCCGCGTCTGGCCAACGAGGCCGTCCACCTCGCCGGCGCCTTCCACCTCGCCGGCTACCAACACGTCATCGGCACCCTGTGGCCCATCGACGACGCGATCGCCCACGACATCGCCCAGGACTTTTACAGCGAGCTCACCGCGGAAGGCACGATCCCGCCCCGGACGGACCAAAGCGCCCACGCGATCCATCACGCCGTCCGCCGAGTGCGGACCGAATACCCTCAAGCTCCGACGTTGTGGGCAGCTCACACCCACACCGGGCCCTGAGGCCGGCTCCGTCGTCCAAACGACACACGAAGGTGCCTCCCGGAAACCTTCTCCGAAAAACACCTCGCGCGCCCCCGATCGACGACCTCCTTGGCCACCCAGCCCTGTCGAGAGCACCACCCAGCGGTCACGCCTCTGGCAGGTCTTTCTCCCAGGCTGAGGTCTCGGGGCTCCAGCGCCAGATGGCGCCGCGCATGGCATCAGTTGGGTCGATGTCAATGAGGGCCAACCTTGCTTCGTCGCTGAACTCCTCGGGAAGCACGATGACGAGCGTTATCTTGGGTTGTCAAGCGATCTGGCTGGTGATCGCATTGCATGGTCTATAGGCAAGTAGTCTCGTGATCTTCAGCACAGCGCTAGTGTCCTGAGTCATTGATCCGTCGGCAGTAACTTGCCAAGGTCTCGAGGATCTGGTCGGCGGTCTTGGTCCAGACATACGGGCGTGGATCGTCGTTCCAGTCGGCGATCCAGGCGCGGATGTCGCGTTCAAGGGCTTGTGTGGAGCGGTGGACGCCGAGGATTTGCGCCAGATCGCCCGCGACGTCCTGGAGGAGAAGACCAGCCCGGCCGCCGCCGTCGACGGCTTCGTGCGGGCGCACCTGGGGTGCCTCGGAACCTGGCACGACGCACTCGACCAGCTCGACGCCGACCTGCGCGACAGCCGCGGCCAGCTGCCCGACTGGGCCGCACCGATGACCTGCGGCGTCGCCCGCGATCTGTTCGAGGCCGACCTCGCGCTGAAGAACGCCGTCATCGAGTTCCACCACGGCTCGGAGGGGCTGTACCTCAACCCGGCCTACGGCTTCGAGTACTGCCTGTCCAACGGCTACGCCGGCCCGTTCCGATCTCGATGACCGGCATCCGGCGGCGGTCGAGGGGCAGCGGTGAGCGTCACTAGCTCCCGGCCCCCGGAACCGCCGCCGTCCGGATCGTCGCGGCCGACGCCGCGACCGCCGACGCGGTCCTGGCCGCGCTCACCGGACGCTTCCCCCGCGCTCGCCGACGCCGACCGCTACCCGGCCGGCGCGCGGACCGGCACCCGCCTATACGTCACCGTCGAAACCCCGCAGGGATCAACGACGGTAGAGCTCTGATCCGGATTCCGCGGCTGCGACGGTCCTTCGCGGGGGAGCCGGTCTGCGCGACGGTCAGATGACTCTGTACGGGGCTAGCCCATCGGAGTCGAGTACCACGTTGCGCCAGGTGCGATCAGCGGGGCCGTGTACCGGCATGATCGTGTTGAGGTCGCCGACCGGGACATCCCAGCCATCCGTGATCTCGGCCCTGGCCGAGAGATCGACCGTGTGCCTGACCAAGTCAACGCGGTAACCGGTGCGCACATGCAGATGCACAAGCATTAGTCGGTCGACCTTGGACGGGTCGAACGGCTCCGCGTTGCGCCTGGCGAGGACGACGTTGCCGTCCTTGTCGATCCGGACGGACTTCGCATCACTGCGCCCCGATGAGCTGAACACGTCGTAGCCGCGCTGCTGCCCGCCGCCCCAGAGCGCATCGGCGTCCTGTGCGTGGGCGTGCTCGGCAGTGACCGCTTCGGCGAGCACCGACCGCACGGTCGCGAGCCCGCGCCCCTCCCAGTCGCTGAACATCTCCATCGTGACCTCCTGTGGGTGTAGATGACCCGGGTCGTGAGTGTCTGTGCGATCGTCCTGCCCGGAACCGTTTCGTCAATGCGTTGACTACGCCGGTTGAGTGCGGCCCGGAGCGAGGACCCGCTCGTCGCCTGCACCGACTGGTGACGCGGGCGTCCCGCCGGCCGGCTCGCAGGGAGCGGAACCTGCTGGTGATGTCGCCCGGAGGGCAGCAGCACCGCCGCAAGGCCTGCGGCCCAGGGCCCGGACTTGAAGGTCGGCGCCCGCAGCATCTTGATCGTAAAGCTACGGAGTTTTTACGTCCCCAGCACCGCATGGTGTGGTCACAGGCGCTGAAGGACCTGGAAGACGCGGGTTCGGGGCGTGAGGATCAGGTGAAAGGGGGCGAGTCGTGGGCTCGCGAGGATGGTTCAAGAGCAGCTTCAGCCCGACCCAGGGCAACAACTGCGTGCTGGTGCAGTTCGTCGGTCCTGCGGTGCAGGTGCGCGACAGCAAGGTTGTCGGCGGGCCGGTGCTGGAGTTCAACCGCGGCGAGTGGGAAGCGTTCCTGCTGGGCGCGTTCAACGGCGAGTTCGAGATGCCGCTGTAAGTGGAAATGTTGGGCTAGATGCCACCTGGCAAACGATACGGCGCGGCTCACCGGGGTTCCGGTGGGCCGCGCCGGTCGGCGTCTGGAGTGGGTGGCGGGGCCCGGGCCTGGGCTTGGCCTGGTTTGCGTATTAGAGTTCTGATATGTGGTGTGGCGACGTGGTCGCCTTGGGTGGCGGGAGGCGCGGTATGGAGCGCGGGGGCGACGTCGAGAACGGTTCTGGAGCGTCGGGTCAGGCGGTGTCGTCGTCTCTGTCGGGTACGGCCGGCGATGTGGTGCAGGCCCGCGACATCAGCGGCGGGGTGCACTTCCACACGCCCGCGGGACCGGCTGGGCCGGTGCCGCAACAGTTGCCGCGCGACCTACGTGGCTTCGTCGGGCGCGATCGTGAACTTGCACATATGCAGGCTGTAGTGGTCGACGACGGGCCCGAGCCCCGGCTGATCGTGATCGTCGGGATGGCCGGCGGAGGTAAGACGGCGCTGGCCGTGCACCTTGCGCACCGGGTGCACGACCGGTTCGGCGACGGGCAGCTGTTCGTGAACCTGCACGGCTACGACGATGGTCCGCCTGTGCCGCCGGCGACAGTCCTGGAGCGGTTCCTGCGGGCCCTGGGGACGGCCCCGGCAGCGATCCCCCCGGAGCTGGAGGAACGCGCGGAGCTGTACCGGTCGCTGATCGCGGGCCGGCGGATGCTAGTGGTGCTCGACAACGCGGCCACCGCAGGCCAGGTCCGCCCCCTGCTACCGGGGGACTCGTCAACGGCGGTGGTAGTCACCAGCCGCAGTCGCATGGCCGGGCTGTCGGCCCGGGACGGCGCCCACCGTGTGACTCTGGGGCTGTTGGAGGACAAGGAGGCGGTGGCGCTGTTCGACGCTGCCACCGCCGACTACCGCAGCGGCGATGATCCGGTCCTGGTCGGCGAGCTGGCCCGGTTGTGTGCGCGGCTGCCGCTGGCGCTGCGGATCGCCGCCGAGCGCGCCGCGGCCCGGCCCATGATGCCGTTGGAAGACCTGATTGAGGACCTGCGTGGAGAGTCCACTGTTTGGGAGGCGCTTTCCGCGGATGACGATGCCGAAGCCGACGCGGTGCGGACCGTGTTCGCCTGGTCCTACCGGGCGCTGCCGGGCACCGCGGCCCGGGCGTTCCGGCTGCTGGGCCAACATCCGGGCCCGGACTTCGAGCCTGGCGCCGCAGCCGCGCTGATCGGCCTGCCGGCCGACCGCACTCGAACGCTGCTGGACGCCTTGGCCGGAGCGCACCTGATCGAGCAGACCGGCCCACGACGGTTCCAGTTCCACGACCTGCTGCGCGCCTTCGCCCACGACCTGGCAGACGGCGAAGACACCGACGCCGAGCACCGCGCGGCACTCGTACGGCTGACGGACTGGTATCTGTACAGTGCCGACGCCGCGGTGCAGGCCATGGGAAATCCGGGCCTGAAGCTCAGTGTGCTCACGGACCCTCCCGAGGCCGCCGCGCGGCCGGCCGGCTTCGACACCGCATCGCAGGCGGTGGACTGGTATAGCCAGGAAGGACCGAACATCCTGGCCGTGACCAGGGCAGCTGCCGCCGCCGGGATGGATGAGACGGTCTGGAAGCTCGCCGTCACCGTGAACACCCTGCAAGAATCGCGCAGTGCGCTGGATGACGCCCTGGCCACCGGGACGCTGGGACTTCAGGCGGCCCGCCGCCTCGGCGACGACAGCGCCGAGGCCCGGATATTGGAGAACCTCGGATACGCCTATCGTGTCACCGGCCGACTTGACGAGGCCGTCGAGAGCTTCCATGCTGCCGAACACTCCTATGCTGGCCGAGGCGACGCGATCGGTGCCCTTCGAGCGGCCAACTCCCTCGGGCTGGTTCACGTGTGGCGCCGCGAGCTCGACGCCGCCGCCGACCGATTCCAGCAGGCGCACCGCGCCGCGCGAGACAACGACCAGCCGACCTTGCAAGCCATCACCGTAGGCAACCTCGGTGTCACCCGCCTGAATCAGGGCTTCCTGAACGAGGCCGTCGACCTGCTCAACGAAGCCCTGGTCGCCCAGCAGGAAGCAAACTGCCACCGATCCCTGCGCATCGAACCGTTGACGGACCTGGTCCGTGCTCACCGGGAGGCCGGCGACCTAGACGCCGCCGAACGCTATGCGCGCCTGGCCGACGAGGCGCTGGCAGGCGGGGAGACATATCTAGCCGGGAAGGTGGAGCTGCTGCTCCAACACGCCGCCAACCAAGTCGCCAGGGCTGACATCGAGCAAGCCTTGGAAACCTATTGGCATTGTGTCCAGCTGCAGCGTCCGCTTGGCGATCGCAGGCAAGAGGCCATCGCGTACACCGGAATCGGCGATCTGTTGGCCGTACAAGGCCAACGCGAGCAGGCCATTGACTTTCATCGCCGCGCCGTAGAGTTGCGCCGTGCCGGGCCTGATGCCTTTGGGCTGGCTGATGCGCTGGCCCGTCTCGCCGACATTCTCGAATCCGACGGCCAGACTGGCGCGGCGCAGGCCGCGGACACCGAAGCCGCAGGCCTGCTCGACCGCTACGCCGACCCCCGTGCCACCTCACTTCGCGACCTCATCCGCGCGCGCCGGGACGTAGCGGACACCGAGTAGGCCTGCTGTCCGCTCCTTCGCTGGATTCGCCACCCTTCACAGACGTACTGTCCGCCGCGCTCTGCGGGACAATCGAGTGACACAGAATCCTGATAGGGGCAAGAGGATGTCTCGCCGCGATGAGCACCGGATCGCGCGCGCTGCCGGGCACTGGCCGGGGCGGCTGTCAGCGATGCCAACGCGCCCAGCCAATACCAACCTCCAGCGCTGTTCAGGAGGTGGCAAGACACAGGCTCGCGAGGCGGCGTGACGGTTCGCCGCTGCTTTGCTGTGCGACAGCGGGCGCCTTGGCTGCATCGTTGAGACTTTCGACTACGGGGTGGTCAGCCGATGAACGGCAGCCCAGACGCGACGCTGGAGTTCCAGGTACGCATGCTCGGCATGGTCCAGGCTGTCCACTGCGGCACCGTACTGGACCTGGGTGGCCTGCGGGCCAAGAGCATCCTGGCCGTGCTGATGCTGCATCCGGGCCAGGTCGTGCCCCGGCGCACCGTCATCGCCCACGCCTGGCCCGACGACCCCCCGGCCAGCGCCGCCGACCTGGTCACGGACTACGTCTCCAAACTGCGCAGGGCCCTGGCCCCCGCGACCGCCGCCGGACACGTAAGACTGGTGTCGCAGCGGCCGGGGTTCCGGGCCGACATCGCCCCCGACCTCATCGACGCCCACCGGTTCACCGAACTCCTCCGCGCGGCCGAACGCGACCGGAAAGGCCGCGAGGACGAACTCGCCGCCACCCACCTCCGCCAGGCCCTGGGCCTGTGGCGCGGCGAGATCGCCCTGTCCGACCTGGACACCCCGTGGCTGCGCTCCCAAGCCGACGTCCTCCTGGCCCGGCGGCTCGATGCGTTCGAGCAGCTGGCCGGGCTGTATCTGAACGCTGACGACCCCGCCGCCGCGGCGGCGCTGCTGCGCGAGGCAGTCCCGCGTCATCCCGAGCGCGACCGCATGGCCGCGCTGCTCGTCCAGGCCCTGGCCGCGCTCGGCGAACCCGGCCAAGCCGCCGACACCGCCGTCCACGTCGCCGCATCCCTCGCCGACCTGGGCCAGGCCCCCGGCCCCCACCTGCGCCAAGCCCACACTCAGGCCCTGCGCACCGGCAGCCGGCCGGCGACCGTACGCGGCCCGCTGCACCAGCTGCCCCTGGACCCACCGGCGTTCACCGGCCGCCAAGAAGAACTCACCACCCTGCTGACCCTGGCCGAACACGCCGCCGGGCAGGACACGCCGGCGGCCATCGAGATCTCCGCCATCGACGGCATGGGCGGCGTCGGCAAAACCGCCCTCGCGTTGCACGCCGCCCACGCCCTGACCGCACGCTTCCCCGACGGCCAGCTGTTCGTCGACCTGCAAGGAGCCCACGAACTCACCCCCCGCCCGCCCGGCGACGTCCTGGCCGAGTTCCTCCAGGCCTACGGCACCCCGCCCCAGCTCATCCCCGCCGAGACACCGGCACGGGCCGCGGCGTTCCGCAACCGGTTGGCTGGTACCCGCACCCTGATCCTGCTCGACAACGCCGGCAGCGAAGACCAGATACGACCCCTGCTCCCCGGAACCCCCGGCTGCCTGGTCCTGATCACCAGCCGCAAACGCCTCAAAGGCATCGACGACGCCCACCCCATCCCCCTGGACATCCTGCCGATCACGGATGCGGTCGCGCTGTTCCGCACCATCGCAGGACCCGGACGCATTCCCGGCGATGATCCGCTCCTGGAGGACATCGCACGAATGTGCGGACAGCTCCCGCTGGCACTGCGCATCACCGCCGCCGTGTTCCGCAACCGCCGCGCATGGACCCTGGAGAACTTGATCGATGACCTGCATGCCCGCGGTGCGGACCTGTCGGTGTTCGATGACGGCGACCGAAAGCTGGACGCGATCTTCGACCTGTCCTACCAGAACCTCAACCTCGACCAGCAGAGACTCTTCCGGTACCTCGGCCTCGTCCCCGGGCCCGACACCGACGCCTACGCCGCAGCCGCACTGACCGACACCGACCTACAGGACGCCGACCGCCTCCTGCAAGACCTCACAGACCACAACCTGCTCACCGAGACCAGCACCGGCCGCTACCGCCTGCACGACCTCCTCAGGCTTCACGCCCGCACCCAGGCCACGACGATCGACGCTGCCGGGGGGCGTGCGACGGCCCTGGACCGGCTCCTGCACTACTACGCCCACACCGCACAAACCGCCTCCGGAACCATCGCCCGCAGGCCCCTACCCGCACCCGACGGCCCCGGCCCCGACCACGCTCGCGACCTGGCCGACCCTGAAACCGCACGGGCCTGGCTGCGCATCGAATACCCCAATCTCGACGCCGCGTTCACCCTCGCCCACACCGGCCACCTCGAACAGCACGTCATTGCCCTGGCCGACGGGTTGGCCGAAATCCTGAACACCGACGGGCCCTGGACCCGCGCCATGCACATCCACCAGGCCGCCGAAACCGCCGCCCGCCACAACCAACCCACCGCCCACGCCACCGCCCTGAACGACCTGGGGCTGGTGCGGCGTCTGGTCGGGGACTATCCGGGGGCGGCGCAGGCCCAGGAGGAGGCCTTGGAGATCTTCCGGCAGCTCGGCCACCGCCTCGGCGAGGCCACCGCCCTGAACGACCTGGGGCTGGTGCGGTATCTGGTCGGGGACTATCCGGGGGCGGCGCAGGCCCAGGAGGAGGCCTTGGAGATCTTCCGGCAGCTCGGCAACCGCCTCGGCGAGGCCAACGCCCTGAACGACCTGGGGCTGGTGCGGTATCCGGTCGGGGACTATCCGGGGGCGGCAAATGCCCTGGAGGAGGCCTTGGAGATCTACCAGCAGCTCGGCCACCGCCTCGGCGAGGCCAGCGTCCTGAACGATCTGGGGCGGGTGCGGTATCTGGTCGGGGACTATCCGGGGGCGGTGCAGGCCCTGGAGGAGGCCTTGGAGATCTTCCGGCAGCTCGGCCACCGCCTCGGCGAGGCCACCGCCCTGAACGACCTGGGGCAGGTGCGGTATCTGGTCGGGGACTATCCGGGGGCGGCGCAGGCCCAGGAGGAGGCCATGGAGATCTACCGGCAGCTCGGCCACCGCGGCAATGAGGCCTGGGCGCTGAACCCGTATGCGGCCACCGTCGCCGCGCTCGGCGACCGCCCTCGCGCCCTCGCCCTCTACCAGCAGGCCCTGGCTATGAACCGGGAACTGGGCAAGCCCGACGATGAGGCCATCGCCCTGGAAGGCATCGCCGAGCATCACCTGGCCACCGGCAACCCCACCGAAGGTGCTGCGTACCTGAACCAGGCCCTGGAGATCTACCGGCGCCTAGGTATGCAGCGGGACATCGAACGGGCTCAGACCCGACTGGCCGAACTCGACGCGCAGTAGGCCGGCCCCGGACGCCGCGCCGGATGTCTTCTCGAAAGGGCCCTTCCGGGAAGTGACATTGTGCTGGCGGTGGCCACCACCGACCACGAACTCGCTGTGGACGCCCGGACCCTGACCCCTGACCGCGACCCCGGCTGCTGTGCTGCCCGGCGCGCAGGATTTCGCCGGGGTCGCGGCAGCCTGCGGCATCGAGGTGGATCTGGTCGACGTCGCCGGATCGGCGCCACGGCGGACGGCGGCCGCGCTGCCGGATCCCTCCCAGATCCCGGCACCTGCGGGCCTGTCGAACCTGGGGACCGGCCCGGTGTTCGTCGGTCGCGCAGCGGGCCCGCGTGGTCCTGGACCTCTATACCAGCCCCGGTGACCGGTGACGGACTACCGAAGACCCGACCGTCCTTACGGCCGCCAGCCGCCTACCGCCGACCCGATCCGGCCGTGTGCGCCGCCGCGTGCTGTCCGGCCTCGCTGCGCTGTTCGTCGCCGCAGGAGCCGTCGGTTTCGCGTCGCGCCCGCCCCGTCTTTGGGGACGGTCAGGACGTGCTCAGGCCCTTGAGCTGGCCGACGAGGTAGGTGGTCAGCTTCGCCGCCATGTCGGCGCCGTTGTGCGGGAGCGACGTGGCCACGGTGACTGCGACGACCTCGCCGCCGACGCGTGCGGTCTCCATAGTGACCCCGTACTCCCAGTCGGGACTCGTCGTGGTGATGACGTACGCCTCGTCTCCGACCCCGCTCACCGGCTTCTCCGTCACGGTGACCTTGGCCTTGGAATCAGGATCCGTGTAGTTCGGGCACTGGACCGACAATCCGGACAGGATCGACTCCGCCGTCTGGGCGTCCTCGGTGATGCCGTAGGCGTCGACATCCTGGGTGATTCTGCCGAGCTTGTCGGGTGCGTCGCTGGTGCTCATGGCGAAGGTTAGGCCGGAGCCACCCAGCGACTGAAAGCCGTTCGTGCCCAGTTTGGTGCAGTCCGGCTTGTCCGTGACGGCGTTCACGGATTCCTTCTGAAAATCGCCAGCGCTGTCCTGGGTGCTCGCTAGATCCCCGGTGTAGCCGGACGGCATCATCGAGGTCGGCGCGAGCAGTGACTGCAACTTGGTGCCGTTGGGGATGCCGGCCAGCGGGTTGCTCGTAGTGGTGGTGGCGTCCTCCGGAGCCGTCGTGGCGGTGTCGTCGGCGGAGGTTGTCGCCGCCGCGCTGGACGTCGCCGTGGGCGAGGAGACCTTCGCCGCGGTAGCGCTGGCTTTGCCGCCCCCGCACCCCGCCGTCAACAGTGCCGTCGCCGCAACAGCGGCCAATGTCCAGCGCGTCGCGGCCGAATTACGCATAGTGCGTGGTCCCTCCCCTGGTGATCCCCGTGCGCGGCACACTTTAGCGTGATCACTCGGGTCCTCCCGACGCGCCGTTCATGGTCGTGCCACAGCCTCGGCCACACGCTTCTTCATAGCCTCACCCTCCTTCACCGTCCATCAGTGGTCGGCCGAACCGATTCACTCCGATCATCGAACCCCACGAAGGTTTCGTATCGCACGGTCACGCAACCCGGCGCCGGACAGCGCGTCGAAGCTCTCCGCGAACCCGGACTGCTCACACAGCGCCCGGAAGCCGGCGCTCACCTCGTCGGCGAACCCGGCCCGGCGCAGACCGACGAGGCCCGGATCGGCCCGCGCCAGTAGCCGTCGGCCTCGTAGTACTCCGACGACGGCTGTTCGGTGGCCGGGCCGAACGCGGTGAGATGGGCCTCGATGTCCCGGGCCAATGTTTGCCGGATGTCGTCGAGCAGACCGGTGCCGAGCACGATCGCCATCAGATCCAGCAGGCTCGTGCTGGCCACAGCGCGCTCTGCGACATTCTCGGCTGCACCCGGCCGACCTGAATACCACCAGCGCGCAGAACGCCGGAGTCCGCAAGACCGCCTCCAGCGACGTCCCGTCTGCAGAAACTCCTCACCTCCTGCGGAATCCCGCCAGACGGGTCTGGACGCGTTCTATCTCCGGGCGCATGCCGAGGCACTGAAAGATCTCCAGGGCCTGGTTCAGATAGGCGATTCCGCTGTCGGTTTCGCCGGTGGCGAGGTGGTGGTCGGCGATGCCTTCCAGGGGATGGCTTCGTCGTCGGGTTTGTTCCATCAGCGACCTCGAACTGGGATGATCCGCTCATGGAGCCAGAACCGGAAGGCGCGGGCGAGAGGCGGCTGACGGCTGAGGAGTATGACGCCGTCCGCACCGCCGTCGCCGCGGTCGCTGGCCGCTGGGCTGGCGGGCAGGAGTGCACCCTCAACAACCTTCTTGGGCGATGGCGTGGCGTCGCCGCGGATTTCGAAGACATTGAGGGCTACTCGTGGTGTGGGCCGGAGTTGTCCAACGATGTATGGTGCCGAACTGCGCTTGCGAAGGTCTGGCCGCTGCTGCCGGCCCGAGTACGACAACTTCGTCAGCCTGAACTGGACGAGCTCGATGGCCGGTTCCGAGCGGCCACGGTGCCGTGGCCCGGCCATGAGACCGAGATCCAGTGGTGGACGTGGCGTGTTCCAAGGATCCTGGCTGCCGAACGCGACGAGCGCTACGACCGAGGCTGGCTCATGAGCTCGGGCATGATGCCGTTCCCGAAGCCGGACTCCGTTGACGTCGTGCCCTGGACTTGAGCCCAGCCCGACCGACCACGAGATCTTTGCCAGAACCAAATCACACTGTCAGGAGCCAGTGGCAGATAGCGCGACAACTCAGGGCCGGTCGCAACTACCGTGACCCAACGGTGCCAACTACGGTGTCCCGCCGTCACCAGCCGACGAGGTCACGCTGCTTCGCGAGTCGCAACAACGTGTCCCGGCACAGGCACCCACGTCGGGAACGTTGTGCAGGCCGCGACGTTGTCGAGCCGATTACGAGGTGTAGTCGCCGGGCAGGCCGGCGGACTCGGCGGCGAGTGCTTCTCGGGCAGCAATCCGGAGCCCGTGCTGGTGGCGAGCCAGTCCCGCATGGCGGTGAGCACATCGGGGGCGATGCTGTGTCTGACCGGATCGCGTCGAGCGACGGTGCGTGCCTCGCGCCGGTGGCCGCCGGCCGACAACTGGCTGGAACTGGTGGCGTGGCCGGGCTACGTGGCATGTAGTCGTTCGCGGTCCTCAGCAAGGATCGGGAGGACTATCCCCGAACCCCGTACACGGAGGTGGGCCCCGGTCGGACGACCGGGACCCACCTCCGTGTACGGGGTTCGTCACCTGCTGGCCCGCTACACCGACCCCGCGACACCGCGCTGCGCGAACGCCTCCAAACCCACGTCGACCCGGCGGCCGCGGTGTGAGCTGCGGCCAGGAACCGGGTTGGGTTCGCGAGGCGCGGTGTGTATTCGCCGGGTTCGCCACCGGCAGCGCTGCTACCGCCCGCACCGGCGGGGGAGAAGAATTCCGTACCGCAGGATCCTGATGAGGGGACGGGCTCCAGGTGGCAGGCGACGTGGACGGCGATTTCCGGATACGGCTGCTCGGTACAGTCCAGGCCGTCCACCGCGGCACGGCGCTGAATCTGGGCGGCGTGCGGGCCAGGAGCGTCCTGGCCGTGCTGATGCTGCACCCCGGCCAGATCGTGCCGCGTCGTACGATCGTGGACCACGCCTGGCCTGGCGACCCGCCGGCCAGCGCCTACGATCTCGTCGCGGACTATGTCTCGGAACTGCGCGGGCACCTCAAGCCGGCCAAGGCCCACATCGAGTTGCGCTTCAAGACGCCGGGGTACCGGGCCGACATCGCCGCCGACCTCATCGACGCTCACAGATTCACCGAGCTGATCTGGCTGGCCGGACGTGACCGGCGCGGCCGCGAGGACGAACTCGCCGCCATCCATCTCCGGCAGGCCCTGGACCTGTGGCGAGGCCAGAGCGCACTTGCAGACCTCGACACCCCGTGGCTGCGCTCCCAGGCCGACGTCCTGCTGAACCGCAGGCTGGAGGCATTCGAGCAACTGGCCGGGCTGTACCTGACCGCCGACGACCCGGCCGCCGCCGCAGCACTGCTGCGCGATGTGGTCCCGCGTCACCCCGAGCGCGATCGCATGGCCGCGCTGCTCGTGCAGGCCCTGGCCGCGCTGGGGGAATCCGGCCAGGCCGCCGACGTCGCCGTACGTACCGCCGCGTCACTGGAGGACCTGGGCCAGGTCCTCGGCCCCCACCTGCGCCAGGCCCAGACCCAGGCCCTACAAGACGCGGACCGCCCAGCTGCGGCACGCGGTCCACTGCACCAGCTGCCCATGGACCCGTCGGGATTCACCGGCCGCCACGAGGAACTGACCGCTCTGCTGGACCTGGCCGAACACGCCGCCGAGCAGGACGGGCCGACGGCCATCGGGATCTCCGCGATCGACGGCATGGGCGGCGTCGGCAAAACCGCCCTCGCGTTGCACGCTGCCCACGCCCTGACCGGCCGCTTCCCCGACGGACAGCTATTCGTCGACCTGCAAGGCGCCCACGCCCTCACTCCCCGAACCCCCGGCGACGTCCTGGCCGAGTTCCTCCAGGCCTACGGCACACCACCCCAACTCATCCCCACCGAGACCGCCGCGCGGGCAGCAGCGTTCCGCGACCGCCTGGCCGGAACACGCACCCTGATCCTGCTCGACAACGCCGGCAGCGAAGACCAGATCCGCCCCCTGCTCCCCGGCAGCAGCGGGTGCCTGGTCCTGATCACCAGCCGCCGACGACTCAAAGGCCTGGACGACGCCCACCTGCTGCCAGTGGACGTCCTGCCGATGACCGATGCGATCGCCTTGTTCCGTACCATCGCCGGCCCCGCACGCACCCCGGTCGACGACCCGCTTCTGGAGGAGATCGCGACACTGTGCGGGCAACTGCCGCTCGCGCTGCGGATCATCGCCGCCCTGTTCCGCAACCGACCCGCCTGGACCCTCAAACACCTCGCCGCCCAACTGACGACCCGCAATGCAGGGCTGGCCGTCTTCTTCGACGGCGACCGGAACCTGGCCACCGCCTTCGACCTGTCCTACCGCAACCTTGACCCAGACCAGCAGGAGCTGTTCCGAAACCTCGGCCTGGCCCCCGGACCCGACGCTGACGCCTACGCCGCCGCGGCACTGCTGGACACCACCCTGGATCGAACCGACCACCTACTGCAGGACCTCGTCGACCACAATCTCCTGGCCGAGACCATCCCTGGGCGCTACCGGCTGCACGACCTGCTGCGCGAACACGCCCGCACCCAGGCCGAAAAAGCCGACCCCGCCCGGCGGCGCGAGGACACCATGAACCAGCTGCTGAGCTACTACGCCCACACCGCACAGAAAGCCTCCCAGCCCATCGCCCGCCATCCCCGGAACATCACCCACGACCTGGTCCTCGTACACACCCCCGACCTGGCCGACCCCGACACCGCGCGTGCTTGGCTGCGCGCCGAGCACCCCAACCTCGACGCCGCCTTCACCTACGCCCACACCCACCGACTTGACCGCCACACCACCGCCCTGGCCGCTGGCCTGGCCGAAATCCTGCTCTCCGACGGCCCCTGGACCCGCGCCCTACAGATCCACCAGGCCGCCGAAACCACGGCCCGACCCGATCCCACCGTCCGCGCCGACGCCTTGGCCGACCTGGGGCGGGTACGGTTTATGACCGGGGACTATCCGGGGGCAGCCGAGGCCCAGGCGTCGGCGCTAGAGATCTACCGGCAGATCGGCAACCGCCTCGGCGAGGCCCACGCCCTGACCGACCTCGGGCGGGTACGGCAGATGACCGGGGACTATCCGGCGGCGGCCGAGGCCCAGGCGTCGGCGCTAGAGATCTACCGGCAGATCGGCGACCGCCTCGGCGAGGCCCGCGCCCTGATCGACCTGGGGCGGGTACGGCATGCGACCGGGGACTATCCGGGGGCGGCCGAGGCCCAGGCGTCGGCGCTGGAGATCTGCCGGCAGATCGGCAACCGCCTCGGCGAGGCCCACGCCCTGACCAACCTGGGGCGGGCGCGGTCTATGACTGGGGACTATCCGGGGGCGGCCGAGGTCCAGGCGTCGGCGCTAGAGGTCTACCGGCAGATCGGCGACCGCCTCGGCGAGGCCAACGCCCTGACCAACCTGGGGCGGGTACGGTTTATGACTGGGGACTATCCGGGGGCGGCCGAGGTCCAGGCGTCGGCGCTAGAGATCTACCGGCAGATCGGCGACCGCACTGGCGAGGCCAACGCCCTGACCAACCTGGGGCGGGTACGGTTTATGACTGGGGACTATCCGGGGGCGGCCGAGGTCCAGGCGTCGGCGCTAGAGATCTACCGGCAGATCGGCGACCGCGGCAATGAGGCCTGGGCGCTGAACTTCTACGCGGCCGCCGTCGCTGCGCTCGGCGACCTCCCCGGCGCTCTCGCGCTGTACCGGCAGTCCCTGGCCATGAACCAGGAACTACACAAGCCCGACGATGAGGCGCTCTCCCTGGAAGGCATCGCCGACCACCACCTGGCCGTCGGCGACACCGCCCAGGGCACCAGGTACCTGAATCAGGCTCTGGTGATCTACCAGCGCCTCGGCATGAACCCAGCTATAGAACGTATCCAGGCCAAGCTCGCCGAGGCCCACGGGCAATAGCCGCGCGACCGCAGTCGGCCGCCGCTTTACTTCCGGAAAGAGCCCTTTCGTGAAGTGACCTGGCACCATGGCATCCGCCCCGGTCTCCGCCGCCCGATCCCGCAGATCAGTGGGGTATGGCTTCCTGTTCGACATAGCGACTCGATCCTTCCAAAAAAGATCGAGAGTCCGGACCAAACCCGGAGCGGTTCATGGCGCAGGCGGACCGCCACCGCGGCGCTGCGTTCGCTGTTCTTCTTCGCCAAGAAGAACAAGCTCATCTTCGCCAACCCCACGACACGGCTGAAGGCCGAACCGGTCAACGACGGCCTGGTGCCGATGAGCCAGGAACAGATCCGCTTGGTCGAGAACGCGGCCGTCCGCGCTGATCAGCGACTGGCCGTCATCCTCGCTGCGGTCCAAGCCGCCAAACGAGGCGCGATCCGCGACCTCACACTCGACGACCTGGACCTGGCCAACCGGCGAATCACCATCGCAGGAAGCGAACAGCGACTGAGCAAGCCGGCCCGCCAGGCCCTGCTGGCCTGGCTCGACGAACGCCGCAGCCGATGGCCGCACAACCCCAATCGGCATGTTCTGATCAACACACGAACAGCCCTCGGCGACGGACCGGTGAGCAGCCACTAACTGCACGGACACCTGCTCCCCGGCATCTCCCTGGATCAGATCCGCCGCGACCGGATCCTCCACGAGGCGCTGTCCGCCGAACCGGATCCGCTGCACCTGGCCCTCGTCTTCAACCTCTCGCACACCACCGCCAGCCGCTACACAACGATCGCGCAACGCGTCCTTGACGACGTCGAATAAGAAACTGAGGGCCTGCAGTCGCGACGGCCCTCGAAGTGGTCTTGGCCATTACGCTGATCCGAACCGCCGACTGCCCGGATCGGAGCACCATGGCCAACTACCTCTACATCACCAGAGCGACCGAGTGGGGTGGCGGCGAGGACTTCCCGATCGGCTCGGCGGAGTGGCTGGCGTTCGCTGAGGCCGATCCGCGTCTGGAGCCGGACGAGGGCGGCGGCAGCCTCGACTGGGTGTTCACCTGCACCGACGGCACCAAGGCCTGGCTTTCATGGAAGCTCCATGTGATCGAGGTCCGCGGGACCCACGCCAAGGACGCCGACCTCGCGGTCCTCGCCCGCGATCTCACAGCCCGCCTCGTCGACACCGACTACGACGAGGAATACCACCCTAACGGAACGACGACGCCCTGGTCCGAGTCAAGGCGCCCCATCCTTCCGGGCTGAATGAACCTGAACCCGACGCGGACCCCGATTCGGGGCAACGAACCCACGTGAGTTCGGGCTGAAGAGCCCTCAGTACGGCTGAACCCACGGGCGTCTTGGCGTTAACGGCCGTGTCACCTGACCCAAACGGCCCGCGATCTTGCCCTTTGACCTGCTGCTACTCATCAACAGTGAGGTGTTCCAGGGCTCTGATCTTGTCGGCTTCGGTTGGTCGACTATAGATCCTGACGGTTTCGATGCGGGAATGCCCGAGCAGCTCGGCGACGGTCGCCAGGTCGGTGTCAGCCCGTACCAGCGTGGTGCCGAAGGTGTGGCGAAAAACTTGGGCGGTCGGCGGGTCTTCCAACCGGGCCGTGGCGGTGATCGCAGTGATGATGTCGCTGGCGGCTGTGGCGGACAACCGTCCGCCAGTGTGGTTGAGGAACAGCGCCGGTCCACCGGCGCCGGGCCAGGCGGAGCGCTGTTCGATCCAGGCGGCCAGGGCGGTGCGTAGCTGCGGCTTGAGCGGCACAGTGCGGACCTTGCCGCCTTTGCCGTACAGGCGCAGCTCGCCGATCCTGCGGGACATGCGAACGTCGTCGACGTCGAGGGCGACTACTTCGGAGATGCGGGCTCCGGCATAGAAGGGCACCAACGCGATCGCCCGTCCTCGGCCTGCGGCCAGCGCTCGACCTCGCGCAGGAACACCATCCGGTCGCGCGGCTCCGGCGCCCACGGCGCCGTTTTGGGTAGCTCGGTGCGCTTGGCGTCGGCTGGCCCCAGACCGCGGCGGGCATAGAAGTCGTCGAGGGCCGCCAGGGCGTTGTTCACGGTGGCCGGTTCGCGTTTGGCCACGGCCAGCAGCTGGGTGCGGTAGTCGCGCACGGCCCAGTCCCGCGCCGGCTTCTTGCCCAGCGGATCACCGTCGCCAGTGGCGGCATAGGTGTGCCAGATGAGGAACTGGCGCACCTTGGAGATGTAGGTGCGTCGGGTCGCCTGCGACAGCGGACCTTGGCCAACTGATCGGAGTAGTCGTCGAGCACCACTGCGAACCGATCCGGGACCGGCGCCGGGCGCCGTCCCCGTCGGCCCGAAGAAGGCGGCTCCCTGTTCTCTAGACTGGAGTCCGGGCCCTGCGGACCCTCCAGGAGCGTGTTCTCTAAACCATGCCAGGAGTCCATTTTAGAGAATCGATTTTCTCTTAACCTAGGCTAGCCAGCCGACCGGCGACCTTCTCGGCGTGCGGTAGGCCGAGGGCTCGGTAGATCTCCAACGCCTGCCGAAAGAGCACTGCAGCCTGCCCAGTGTGCCCCTCGCTCCGCCGACACTCGCCCAGCTTATTGAGCGTTCCGGCCTGGCCGAGCTGGTTGTCGAGCTGGATGTACAGCTCCAGGGCCTGCTGGTGGTACTCGACCGCCTCGGCGTAGTCGCCACGCCGGTGCCGCACGACCCCCAGCTCGTTGAGCGCTCTGGCCTGGCCTTCGCGGTTGTCGAGCTGCCGGTACAGCTCCAAGGCCCGGTACTGGCAATTGTCCGCTTCAGCGCAATCGCCGTTCCTGAGCCGCGCGAGCGCGGCCCCCAGATAGTTAAGGGTGTCAGCCTGGCCGAGCCGGTTGTCGAGCTGCCGATACAACTCCAGGGCCCGCTTCTGGTACTCGACTGCCTCCGCGCAAGCGCCCGTCATGGCCCGTGCGTTCCCCAGCCCGTTAAGCGCACTTGCCTGGCCGTCGCGGTTGTCGAGTTGCCGGTACAGTTCCAAGGCTTGCTGGTGGCGCTCGAACGCCTCGGAAAAATAGCGTGTCTCGTAGCATACGTCCCCCAACCTGTTGAGCGCGCTGGCCTGGCCGCGCCGGTCACCGATTTCTCGGAACAGTTCCAGGGCCTGCTGGTAGTTCTCGGCCGCCTCGACGTAATCTCCGGTTGCGAACCGTATGTCCCCCAGCTCGTCGAGGGCAACGGCTGGGTTGTAGCGGTCGGGAAGCTGCTGGCACAGTTCCAGGGCTCGCTGCAGATGCTTGGCCGCCTCGACGTAATCGCCACTCCGGCGCCGCAGGCTCCCCAAACCGACAAGCGCACCGACCTGACCTTCCCGGTAGCCGAGTCGCCGACATAGCTCCAAGGTCTGCTGGTAGTGCGCGGCCGCCTCGGCATATTCCCCAGTCATGCGCCGCAGGTGCCCCAGATCGTGGAGTACTCTGGCCTGGCCGAACCGGTCGTCGAGCTGCCCGTACAGTTCAAAGGCCTGCCGGTGGCGCTCGGCCGCCTCTGCGTAATCGCCAGTCAGGCGCTGTACGATCCCCAGCTCGTTAAGCGTATCGGCTTGGTCGCGGCGTTCGCCGAGCTGCCGGCCCAGTTCCAGGGCCTGTTGCAAGTACTCGGCCGCCTCGACGTAGTCTCCGGTCAGGCGCTGTATGCTCCCCAGATCGTTGAGGGCAGTGGCCTGGCCGCGCCGGTCGCCGATTTCCCGGTACAGCTCCAGGGCCTGCTGGTAGTGCTCGGCCGCCCCGACGTAGTCATCACTCCAGCTCCGCATGTTCCCCAGATCGTGGAGCGCAGTGGCCTGTCCGCCCCGATCGCCGAGCTCTCGGCATGATTGTAGGGCGCGAGCGTATACGCGAATGGCGCCGGAGCGGTCACCGGCCTGATAGACCGCTCGGCCCAGCTTAGTCTGGGTGTCGGCTTGGCCGTGAAGGTCATCGAGCTTCTCGTACAGCTTCAAGGCGCGGGTATGGCTACCGATGGCGTCGCCATGCTGGCCGTTGCGACGCTGTACGCAGCCCAGGTTGTTCAGGGCCGCGGCCAAGGCCGCGGTATCTGTGGTTTTGGCTAGGGCGGTGGCGTGGGCGTGCAGGGTGATGGCTTGGTTCCAGGGCCCGTCGGCCTCCAGAGCCGGGGCGATGGCTGCGGTCAGGGCGATGACGTTATGGGGGCGGTGGTGACGGTCGGCCTGGCGGATGCAGGCCAGCAGGTTGTCGCGTTCGGTGCGGGCCCAGGTCCGGCGCAGCTCGTGGTCCAGGGGCTGCCGGCCGTTGTGGGCGGCCGTAGCTTTGTCAGCGACGTTGGTAAGCTGGTAGTACCCATACAGCCGATCCAAGGCCTTCTGGATGTCGTTGGCCTCGGCCGTGATAGCCAGCGAGCGAGCGTATTCGCGAGTCAGGTCATGCATACGGTAACGACCGCGGGTTGCGGTCCCCTCCAGCAGCCGGTGCTCCTCCATCCTCGCTAGCAGCCGCCGGGCCGCACCGATGCCAACATCCAACAGCGCCGCGGCAGCACCAGCCTCATACTCGGTGCCCGGGTGCACCCCCAGCAGCGCGAACAGTTGTTGCTCGTCAGAGGTCAGATCGCGGCGAGACAACTCCAAGGCTGTGGCCATTACGCGCTCCGCGGTGTCCAGAACCTCCAGCCGGCTGTCGGCCTTGTCGAAGTCGTCGACCAAGTCAGCTGCCGACGAGTCAGCCAGCAGCGCTCCGATCAGGGTCAGTGCCAGCGGCAGGTGCCCGCACAGTGCGGCCAACACCTGGATATCCGGATCGGATACGTCGAGGTCGGCCCGGGCTGCGGTGCGTACCAGCAACTCTGCGGCTTGGTCGGGATACAGGACGTCCAGGCTGAGCGGGACAGCCCCGCCGAGCCCGATCAGGCGCCTACGGCTGGTGACGAGCACCAGGGTCCGTGGGCTGGCCGGCAGTAGCGGGGCGACCTGGTCGACGTCGACGGCGTCGTCCAGCACCAGCAGCATCCTGCGTCCGGCGGTACGGGTGCGCCACAGCAACTGCTTGCCTTCGACAGTCTCAGGCAGTTCGGCCGGGCTCACCCGGTCGTAGGCCAGCAGCACGTCCAACGCCGCCGACACGCTCAGCGGGGCCTGGCCCGGGGTATGGCCGTGCAGTTCCAGGAACATTTGGCCGTCGACGAACCGGTCGGCCAAGCGGTGCGCCGCGTAGGTCGCGAATGCGGTCTTGCCCACCCCGGCCATCCCACCGACTGCGTGCACCGCCAAAACAACCCCGCCGGTGCCGTCCAGCATCGATACCAGGCGCTCGAATTCGCCAGTACGGCCGGTGAAGGAGGAAATGTCCCGTGGCAGCCCCCTGGGTGCGTCAAGTGATACCGGTATCTGGCCGACTTGGGTCAAGGCGCTGGCCTCGGGCAGACCCAGGAGCCTGCATAGCTCCGCTAGGTGCTGCCGGTCATCAAGGCTGTACCAGTGCTCGACCGGTCGGGCTGTCAGATGCTTGAGTCCCTCGTCGCGGTGATGTTCGCACACCACGCCGACTAGCAATCCGTCGGCGAACACCACCGCCCCGGACATCCCTTCCCACGGGGATTGACGCTGGTTCGGTGCCGGCTCGTCTACGGTTAACTCCAGCGTTCCGGAGCGCATGTTGGAGAACGGCGTGATCCTGCCCTCTGCGTGGTGGGCTTCGCGGTAATACATCCCCGGGGACGTCTCGCGGCGCTTCCACAGCGGGAAGCCCACGGCCTCGTACTCCGCGCGCCTGGTGAGGCGGCCGTAGGCGACTGGGGCCACGTCGGCGAAGCTCTCGGTCAGACGCACGACGGCCAGATCCAGTCCCTCGCTATCTCCGTCTGCCCAGGCCACCTGCCCTGTCACCTGGCGTATCTTGCTCGATTCGTCGACGAACCGGGCCGTCACCTGGTCGGCGCCGCACACCACATGCCGGGCGGTAAGCACCAGGTTGCCGCTGACCAGGTAGCCCGAGCCGACCTTGTCGTGCGCCAGGATCTGGCAGGCGCGGCGTGCCTGAAGCCCTGCGTGCGGCATGGCTTACTCCTCGCCGGGCATGATCTCGCCGGATACATACGGCGACCTGTCGTCCGGGGCCAGGCGCGGGGTCAGGGTCAGCTTAACCCGCTGCGTGTTAGTGGTGCCGATCTTGCCGTCGGCTCCGGCCTGAACCACCCAGAACCGCACCTTTGTCCCGGATCCGGCCTCGCGTTCGAGGGCAACCGACACCTCAAGCTCGATCGGTCCGAGCTCGAACCGTAGCGCCGCACCGTCGGCGGCGACCACTGCCTGTTCCAGCTCCACCCGCAAATCCCTGATCACGCTGGCCAGCTCGATCACATCATCCCCCTCCCCGCAACCAACACTCCTGACCTCGACTGTAGAGGTCTGACACAGTAATGCGCCGCCGGATGACGCCGAGCGCGGTCATACCCCGGTGGCGCTGCCGATGACCAGGCGGTTTCCCAGGTCCAGACGCACCTCCCCGTAGGGCGGATGTACTCCCAGAACAGGGCGGTCAGCCCGAACCCCAACTGCGCAGCCGCGTTCCAGGTGCCGAAACCCCTAAAGACTGGTCAACGGTCAGCGCTGGACCCCGTTCCCAACGGGAGCACCTACGGCCAGTCGCTAGTTCCGCAGGGTCGGGCCCACGCCACGACGGCGGCGTCTTCGGCGGGTCCGCCGGGCTCACGGCAGACGTGGGCGTACGGCGCGTCAACAACGCCACGCAGGTTACGAGTGGCACGGAGTGCGACGTCTGAGACGGTGAGATCGACGGTCACCGGTAGTAGTAGCGGCGGGTGGTGCCACCCAGACGGCTGCGACCGCCAGGTCTACTCGGTGTTTGACGACCAGGTCACTGCGGTCGCGTTGTCGACTCCCAGCTTTGGTTGGCGGCGCTTCCAGGGGCTACTCTGCGGCTACGTACACGATCTCCACCGTGGTGTCACGAGGTTCCGGCCAGGCACTTGCCAACCGCTGAGAGGCTCCGTCGGCACCTCCTCGTGGCCTCAGCTCCATTCGAAAGTCAGCAGTGCGAGCCGGTCAACGGGTTCGAAGAACAGCAGAATCGAGTCGGCGCCGCTGCGTCGGTAGTGCCAGCCCGGCACCGACGCCACGAATCGGAACGGATTCCCGGCCGGGCTCACCGGCCATGCGATCTGGTCGTCGTGGTCGATGTCGAACAGATCGGGCTGGGCCCAGTTGCCGTGGGCGTCGGCCTCGCCGCCGAGTTGCTCCAGGTAGGCCACGGCATCAGCCCCGTCGAACCGTGGAGCGCCGTCCTCGCGGCGCATGAGCAGTCTGCCTTCACGGCGGAAGGCGTCCCGGTGTGCCAGGTAGCTGCGTTCCTCGGACTCGCAGTGCTCGTGCAGCTGCGTACGGAACCCGGGCCATGGATCGGGCAGTTCCTCGAGGGTCGTCGCCCGCGCGAAGTAGCGCCAGTCGCCAAGCAGACGGTAGCGGTCGTCCTCCATCGAGAAACCCAGCCAGTTGGGTTTCTGCAGGGGCGAGTGGAAGGCTTCCGTATGGTCGCCGAGGTAGCCCTCGGCCGGCTCCAGCGGGCTGACCAGGTGGATCCACCCATGCCAGGCCGGGTCCACCCCGGCGAGATCGATCGAGATCAACGGGTGCAGGTGCTTCGCGAGTTCGGCTTGGTCGGCGACGAACACCTCCGCAGGCTCAGGGTAGACCCGCAAGCCTGCTCCGGCCGTCATGACGTCTTCCTGCATCGTGTGCCTCCACTGCTGTCCTCCCGATGATCGGCCAAGGCCGCCGGGCATGTAGATCGATCGAGGGACAGTCAACCGTCCCCATCGGACATTCACGCTTCGACCACCGCCCGGGCACGTCAGCTCTCGCGAAGCGGCAGGGCGTAAGAACGACGATCGACGCCGCGGCGGCTGCGACCGTCGCCGCGACGCACAGCGATGGAGCCAGAAGACCACTCGACTGTGCTTGGGCTACTCAATGAGCGGCGCGCCCGGCTCGCGCCACAGCGATAGCGTTTGACAGGTTAGGGCCCGTTGCTTGACTGCTGTCAAACCGAAGAGCACGGCGCGACCCAGGTACGGTTCATCAGTAGCTACACCGGGTGTTGTCCGCGCTGCGTGTAATGGTGATCTGATCGGCGACGGCTCCGAGGTTCATCACCGAGACCGGCAAGGTATTGGTGTCCGTGTTGGGCTGGGCATCTAGGAAGTCCGCCACACCCCGGGGTACGAGAAGCGCGGTGATCAAAGCGTGTGCGTTGACTGCGCCTGCCGTCGGCGTTCCGATCTCTCGCCGGTCGGCGCTCCACCCATCGCCCGACGCTTTCGCGCGTCCGTCGTAGGAGTAGCCCGAATTGGCCGCAGGGTTGCCGTCGACGTCGGCTGGCCTGTCAAACAGTATGAGAACGTCCTCGGCGGGGATCGTGCCGGTACCGCTGAAGTTAGCGCAGAAGGGGAGGAGTTGAGTCATTTCTCGGAACCGCAGCTGTTTCGCGGCAACGTACAGGTCCGGTTGGTTCTGTGCACCCGAGGTGACGGCATTGCCTGGGCCCCCGAGTCGGCTTGCGCTAGTACGTGGGCGATCTTGCCAAGCCAGCGCTGCCAACCCGCCGCCGACAAAGGCTAGGGAGGCCATTGTCGCGAAAAGCCAGCGGTGGTGCGGCCAGTGCGGCCAGACCGCCAGCGCCACCCACGGAACACAGGCAGCAGCGAACAGGGCGAAACTGGCCAGGTGTCCGAGGCTCTGCCCGGTGACCGTGATCAAAATAGGCACCAGGACGGCGGCGATGCCTGCCAATTTAGCCACTTTGCTTGGCTCAGACCGCTTGCTGGTGGGCCGCGTACCACGCATCACGCGTGGAGGCTATGAGGATGCCCCGAAGTTAGTCTCGGCGGCGACCAAACATCCCCGCCGACTGGGGAGAAGAGCGCTCTGATGAGGTTGTCACCTCGGCATGATCACCATCCGGTGAGGGATTATCGAACGAGGAGTACCTCACCCCGGCAGGCACAACCTAGGACGGCCCCGGCATCCCGCCCGACATCCGAACCCCGGTATTCGCAGCGAGCTCACCACCGACAAGGACTCGGCCTTCCAACGAGCAGTCGCCGAACCACACTGAAATCGATCGCAGACCCCAGCGCTCAATCATCAGGTCAGGCCACGCTGTCGCGGCGACCTGACCGATGGGCAGAGTGCGGTGTCGCAGCGGCGCATCGGACGGCCCGATGCCACACGGCCACGTCAGGGTGCGATGACGTCCGATAGGATCTCCGAAAGCAGCGCCGTGCAGTCGCACCGACCAGACAGGGGCCCGTCGTGCCGGAGGTCGTACCGTTCGAGGACTCTCTCGCGCCCTCCACATGGGAATCGACGTCGATCGACACCTCCAAGGCGCATCCGGCCCGGATCTACAACTACTTCCTAGGCGGTAAGGACAACTACGCCGTCGACAGGGAGGCTGCCGAGACGGCGCTGCGTGCGGTGCCGGAGGTCCGCGCCGGCGCCAGGGCGAACCGGGCGTTCCTGGGCCGCGCCGTGCGCAACGCCTCCATGGCCGGCATCACACAATTTCTGGATCTGGGCACGGGGATTCCGGGGCCGGGGAACACCGGCGACATCGCGCGGTCGATCCATCCCGAGGCACGCGTGGTGTACGTCGACAACGATCCGATCGTGGCGACCCACTCCCGAGCCCTGCTGTCCGGAGCCGACCCTGCACTTACCGCGATCCTGGAAGCCGACATCCGCGACCCGACGTCGATCCTGGACGATCCGACCGTCGCAAAGGTCTTGGACTTCCAGCGCCCGATCGCGGTGCTCATGGTCGCGCTGCTCCACTTCATCCGCGACGAGGAGGATCCCGCCGGCGTCCTCGCAACGTTCACCGACGCTGTGGCACCGGGCAGCATGCTGGTGCTGTCCCACGCCACCCGGGGATCGGATCCGGAGCGAGCGAAGTCGGTGGCCAGCGGCTGGACCAACGCCACCTCCCAGCTCGTCATGCGGAGCGTTCCAGAAGTCACGCAGTTCCTGGACCGGTGGAGCGTCCTGGAACCCGGCCTGGTTCAGGTCCCACAGTGGCGGCCTGACGGTGACGTTCCCGAAGGCAGTGAACTGATTCAGATCTATGGGGCCGTCGGCGTCAAGCCCTGATCCTGAGCACGGTGTGGATGAGTGAGGGTCTCCCGGTTGCGGTGCAGCTGGGAGAGCAGGGGATGATATGGACCGCAGTGGCCGGCGGGGTGCGAGGAGTTGTCCGCCATCGCCCCGAGGTCGTCGACTTCACGGCCGCACCAGGCGGCCCGGCATCAGCTGTTCACCTCAACAACCGACGCCCGAGCCGGAGCATCTGGCCGACAGTGGTGCTCGGCATATATACAGAGTTGTGTCATGGTCCTTGACCTTGTGTTTGTGGTGTGTTGTAAGACGCTGAGGGCATGGATGAGCAGTCTGTGCAGGCGCTGGCTGGGGACTTGGCGGAGTTCGGTGCCGATGTGTTCTCCGGTCTGGATTACCGGGGGGCAGCGTGAGTTTGGGGGCGTGTATCTGCGGGGGCTGATGCTGGATGGCCGACGTAAGTCGGTCGAGCCGATGGCGGCGCGGCTGGGGGTGCCGCGGCAGAACCTGGGGCACTTCGTGGGCCAGTCCACCTGGGATTACACGCAGCTGATGCGGCGGGTCGCTGCGCGGGCGGTCGCGGATCTGACCCCGTCGGCCTGGCTGATCGACGATCATCCGTTCGTCCGATACGGACGTGGCACCGCCGGGGCGGCCATCCAGCACTGCGGCGAGCGCGGGCAGCACCTGTGCCAGGTCGCGGTCACGGTGCACGCGGTCTCCCGGCGCGGGTCCAGCCCACTGCACGGACGGCTGTTCCTGCCCAAGACCTGGGCCCAGGACCCCGGACGTTGCGCCAAGGCCGGGATCCCGGCCGGGTGCGGGCACCGCACCAAGCCCCAGATCGCGCTGGACCTGATCGACCAGCTGACCGCCTGCGGGCTGCCACCGCCGCCGTTGGTGATCGCCGACAGCGACTACGGGGAGAACGTGGCATTCCGCACCGGGCTGTCCGCCCGGGGGATCCGCTGGCTGATGGCGGTCGGCGGTGACACCGTGGTCCTGCCGACCATCGGGCATCCCACCACCGCCTGGGCCAGACGCAACCCGGTCCACACCGTCAACACCATCGCCGAAGCCAACCGATACCGCGCCCGCCGCTTCATCTACCGGCCCAGGACCGCCGACCACCGGGCACGCTCCGGCTGGTTCGTCGCCATCCGCGTCCACATCGCCGGGGTCGTCGAACGCACCCGGGTCTCCAAAACGATCCCCGGGCGCCTGCTGCCCGAGAGCACCCTGCTGGTGCAGTGGAGACGCAAACACGACGGTGACGCCTTCCGCGTCTGGATCACCGACCTGCCCGCCGACACCCCGCTACCGGTCCTGGTCAAACACGCCGCCAGCCGCTGGCACATCGAATGCGACTACCGCCAGATGGAACAGGCCCTGGGTCTGGGAGACTTCGAAGGCCGCAACTGGAACGGCTTCCACCACCACCTCGCACTCGTAGCCGCCGCCCACCCGTTCTGCCTGGAGCAGCGATGGAACCCAAAAGACCAACACACGGCCTGAACCTCTACCGGGTCCTCGCCGTCCTCCAACACGCCCTCATCGGGATACTCGGCCACTGCCCCACCTGCCACCACCCCACACACAACCACCCCCCCTCGATCAAGGACCATGACCAAGCTCTGATATATGCGCGGCCGATCGCGTTCGTAGTCGCCGGCAGAGCGGCAGGATCCGGGTACGCAACGTACAAGGGCTGATAGTGCGGCTGGAACTTCGCCTTGAACGCCAACAGTGATCGGAAGCCGTAGACAGGTGTAAAGTCGTCGCCAGGGCCGGGCGTGAGCAGGTCTATCCGTCGATCACTGAGCAGCGGGCACGACCCCCGTCTCGTCGGGGGTTCGTAGCCCGAGGACGAGCGGATCGCCATCACCGACCTGCTGCGGGTTGGGAAGCCGCTGCGTGCCGTCGCCGGAGAACTGTGCCTCAGCCCAGCCACGATCAGCCGGGAGGCGGGCAGGTAGTGGCGTTTATCGCGGTCCAACAGCTCGGCTCTGCTGAGAGGTGGCGACGTAAGAACAGCGGAGCTGAGCGGCGGCACGGCCGTGCCAGGTTCGTCCTGCACTTCCCGTGTGGGGGCCGCGTCATAGGACTCTCCGGCGCGTATCGTGCCACCCAGAAACAGCGCATTACAGCCTGCGTAGGTTCGGTGGTATGAGGTCCGGCGGCGTATGAAGATCCTTCCGTCCGCGCGCCTCGACAGCACGAGGGCTCGGCGGCGCCACAACCTGCCGGCGATCACGTCTTGGCGCGTCCACGACGTCGAGGATCTCGTCGGTCTTCTACAGGCTGGGGTATTCCATGCCGTCTATGGTCAACGGCGGGCCGCGATGAGGCTGGCTGTCGTCGTGGTGTGCACAGCACCGTCGGCTGCCGGAGGTTCAAGCAGCCGGCCGACGAGCTGGTGCAGCACTCTGCGGCTGGGTTCGTCGAGGGCTGCCACCTCGTCGCTTACCGGTGAGAACAGCAGCATCGTGCAGGCGTCGGCCAGACCGCCGGGGAAGCAGACGGGGATGGTGCGAGGTGCCTGAACGACGTCGGTGAAACCGGCGCCGATCAGAAGATCGACCAGGCGATCGGGCGGCATTGACCAGGGCTTGGCGAGGCGGCCGGCGGCTTCCGGGCCGAAGAAGCTGGCGATGGCCCCGTGCAAAGCGCGGAACAGGGGGTTGTCGGCCGTGCCGGACCAGATGGTCAAACCCACTAGGCCGCCGGGGCGCAGAACCCTGCGAGCCTCAGCCAAAGCCGCGGCAGGGTCCGGGGCGAACTGGATCACCTGCTGGCCGGTGACGGCGTCGATGGACCCGTCGGGAAGGGGCAACGGCGCCAGGCCGCCTTCCATGTAGGTGATGGGAGCGCCGGCCGGTACCGCGGGCTTGGCGCTGGCCAGTCGCAGCATGCCCGGCGAGGCGTCCAGGCCGAGCACCGCACCGGACGGTCCGAGGCGCGCGGACAGGATCCGGGCCACCGTGCCCGGGCCGCAGCCCAGATCCAGAGCGCCGGCGCCGGGGGCGGGACCCAGCGCCTCGACCAGAAGACAGCCCCAGGGGTGGAACACCGCTGGAAGGTAGATCTCGTCGTAGGGAACGAGATTGGTCACATCAGCGTCAGGCCACGATTGCCGGGCCGGACCGAACTGGAGGGTCATCTTGGTTCCTCATGCTGGGAGATGGCCGCGGTGAACCACACGCCGCGACCGCTGAGGTTCGATGAGCCCATCGTGAGCGCCAGAGGTGCGTGATGGGACAAGTCCAGTTGGCGGGGCAAACCGCTCAAATATTGCCACCAAACTTGTCCGAATGACGAGCACTTAACCGGATATCCGCACATTCACTTACTGCCTCGGGTAGCGTGAAAGACCTCTCACGACGCTGGAGGGGACCATGGAGCGTCTGTCGCAACCACTGTCGATCGGCGAGCGGTTACGAATGCGTCGCATGCAGTACAAGCTGTCCCGCGAGGTGGTGGCCGGGCTCGTCGGCCGGAGCGCCGAATGGCTGCGCCAAGTGGAAAGCGGCAAAGCTCGGCTCGACAGCCTCACGGTGATCCGTGGATTGGCCGAGGCGCTCCACATCTCCGACATCAGGGACCTGATCGAGGAGCCTGGTCCGGCTGTGCCATCGACGCTGGGCCCTGATCCGCGGTTGCTCGCGTTACGGCGGGCGGTCATCGACCGTTGTTCCGTCCTCGCCTTCGGAGGTACCGCGTCGCCGCGCGGAGCCACCTGGGCCAGCGTCCAGACCGAGCTCGACCACACCTGGAGCCGCTGGTGCACCGGTGCCGACCGGTACAGCTACGCCATGGGCCGGCTCCCGGCGCTCTTGTACACCGCACGCGCTCTGTGCCGACGGCAAGGTGCCGACCCTGACGCCGAGCGCGTGCTCGGCGGGTCGTACCGCCTGGCCCGCTCGCTGCTCACCCGGCTTGGCGAGCACGAACTCGCTCTGCACGCCGCGCATCGCGCGCTAGACCTCGCCGAGCAGGTCGCCGATCCGCTGGCCGTGGCGGCCGGCGCCTGGCATGTGGCCGGCTGCCTGCTGCAACTGGGGCACCACGCCGAAGCAGTCGGCTTCGCGACTGCGGCCGCCGACAATCTCGCCAGCGAGGCCGGCACCTCAGACCTCGCAGATCCCACCGACCGCGAACGCGTGGCCATGACCGGCGCGCTACGCACCACCGCGGCGGAAGCCGACGCCGCCCAATTGAACGCCGCCGGCTGCGCCAGCTCCCTGACGCTCGCCCAGGCAGCCGCCACCGCGCTGGGCACCGACATGTGCAGCCGTGGCGTCTGGTTCGGCCCGACCGAGATCGGTATCGCCGAACTCCAGATCGCGCTCCGCCTGGGCCGGATCGCCGACGCACTACGGCAGTCCCGGACGCTCGAGGTACCGGCCGAGTATCCGGTCGAGCGCCGTTCCCGCTACCTGGTGAGCCTCGCCGTCGCCCACGCGCACCGCGGCGAGGATGCCGCGGTGCTGCTCGCGCTGTCCCAAGCCGAGCGAGAATGCCCGGAAGATCTCCGCTTCGACCAGACGGCGCGCAACCACCTGGCCCGCCTCATCCGGCGCGACAACCGCTCCATGCATTCGGAGGTCTCGCGGCTCGCGGTCGCTGCCGGGCTGTAGCGGTGCCAGGCGCGACAGCCAGGACAACACTTCGCGAGATCGACTAAGGCGCCCATACCTCGCCGGCGAACCGCCACCCTTCGTGGCCCAGTTCCGTTCCGCCTTCGGCGCCGAGCCCTCGGCCGGCGACGGTGCGGGCATCTTGATGCAGCTTCTGGGTGCGTTCCTGCACGCCGTCGCGGCCAAGCGTGCAAACCCGAACGCTCCTCTCATCCTGATTCAGCTGCCAGCTCGACGGCGGCCAGCCCCTCAACCGTCTCGGCACTCGAACATCCGTAGCGAAACCTGTGACCTTCGCGGTCATCGCGCATCTCCCCTCATAGAGACATCTGATCTCCGATGCCAGGAGTTTGATCCCGATGATCGTTGAAGTCGACGCTGACATGGTGGTGGCGGCCAGAGATGGCGACGCTGCCGCCATCGAGCAGTTGATCGTGGACTTCCTTCCGCTGGTCTACAACATCATCGGCCGGGGCCTGGGCCGCGAGTTCGACGTCGACGACGCCGTGCAGGAGACGATGCTGCACGTCATGCGTGGTCTACCCGAGCTGCGCGATCCGGCGGCGTTCCGCTCCTGGCTGGTGGCGATCGCCATGAACGAGATCCGCAAGCAGCACCATCGGCGGCTCCCGGAGTCACGTCCGCTGGATGAGTTCGACGCTCTGGTGGAGCCCGTCTCCGACTTCACCGACCAGGCCATCTGGCAACTCGGGCTGACCGGGCAGCGCAGGGAGACCGCCAAGGCCGCGGAATGGCTCGACGACCACGACCGCGAGCTGCTGTCGCTGTGGGTCCTGGCGGAGACCGGGCTCTTGAGTCGGGCCGAGATGATCGGGGCGTTGGACGTGGGCCCGCACGCGGTCACAGTCCGGATCGGGCGTATGAAGGCTCAGTTGGAGACGGCGCGCGGCATCGTCCGGGCCCTGGCGGGCACGCCGCCGTGTCGCGAGCTTTCCGTTGTCGCCATGAGCTGGTCCGGCGCTCCTCATCGGCTGTGGCGGAAGCGGTTCGCGCGCCATATACGCGAATGCGACCTCTGCATGCGTGCCGGAGCCGACCTGATCCCCGCCGAGCATCTTCTCGTCGGCCTTGCACTGGTGCCTGTGCCTTTCGTCCTGGCCCGCAAGGTGTCCTCGGCGACACGCCGGCAAGCAGCGCGCACACCGATCTCGCATCGCCGAGTTCCCCGCGCAGCGCACAAACGAATACCCGGCCGCTCCAGCATGTGGAGCGGAAAGGTCGCGCTCATCGGCGCCACGGTAGTAGTCGGTGGCGGCGCGACCGTGGTCGGCTCCATCGCCGCGAGCTCGACAAACCGGCCGGTGGCGGAATCGTCGACGGCACGCCATCAGCTCACGACGAGCAACTCGCCGACGCCGACCCGCAGTCCTGCCACGCCACCGGCCTCACCCACAACGCCGACCATCACGCCGAAGCCCACACCACAGACCCCAAGCGGCTCGACGTCATCGTCAAGCGCGGGAGACCAAGTTCTCGCCGTCATCAACAACGCTCGCAGACGCCAGGGCCTGCCGCCTCTGACCCGCACCGACGGCTTGAACCGCAGCTCATCCGGTCACAACCAGGCGATGCTGTCCGGCTGCGGTCTGAACCACGACTGCCCCGGCGAGCCGGACTTCGGAGGCCGGGAGTCGGCCGCCGGCGTGAGCTGGAGCGCGGCCGGCGAGAACATCGGGGCAGGCACGGCGGCTCTCGGATCCCCGTCATCGATCAGCAATATGGCCGTCCTGCTCACCGACGACATGATCGCGGAGAAGCCGCCGAACGACGGGCATCGAGCAAACATCTTGAGCACTGCCTTTCACCACGTGGGCATCTCAGTCAGCCAGGACGCCTCCGGGACCGTCTGGCTCACCCAGGACTTCTCCGACTGACCAAGCAATCAAAGACACACCAAGGAGCCATCCCCTTGCGCAAGGCAATATCAGCCCTCGTGGTCACGACGCTTGCGAGCACACTCGCCGGCTGTGCATCTTCGGGCCCGCTGCAGTCCGCGGCCGACGGGACGTCGCTGTCATCCACGTCGACCACCGAGTCTTCGGCGGCACCGGGCGACACCATGACACCGTCGCCCAGCTCGTCGATCTTCACAGCGCCTGCGACGTCGTCCTTGCGCCCGTCGCCCGCGACGACGAGCAAGCGTTCCACCCCAGCCCCCAAGCCCACGTCGACGCCCGTCCGATCGTCCTCCCCGTCCCAGCCCGAACCCTCCGGCTCGACGACTGCGCCCTCCTCTTCGATCTCCAGCCACTCGCAGCCGCCATCCTCGCTCCCGTCTTCCTTCGGCTACGACCCCAAGGCCGACTCAAAGGGCCAGATCAACGCCGCGCGGGCCGCGGCCAGGGCCGACGGCCGGAAAGTGATCCTCGAATTCGGCGCCGGCTGGTGCGGGAACTGCGTCGCCCTGGACGAGACGTTCCACAACTCCGGCGTCCAAGCCGAACTGGAGTCCTCGTACCACCTCGTCCAGGTAGATGTAGACGTCCACATGGATCTGTTGTCGCAGTACGCACCCAACAACTCAGGAGGCTACGGACTTCCCGTCATCGTCGTCCTCAATTCAAACGGCAGCACCGTCGTCGACACCGACAGGTCTGGAAACCCCGGCTTCGACGTGTCGTCCTTTCTGGCTTTCCTGAAGAAGTGGGCCGCCTGAGCACCACGCCGTAATTCAGGAGGCTTCCTTGTACACACTGAGAATGTTCGCTTCTCTGGCAGCCCTCACGTTGCTGGCCACCGGATGCTCGAACAACACGAGCAGCAACAGCGCCACCGGACAAGCCACCGTCATCTCCCCTGCCAAGCGTGCGGATTTTCCGCAGCTGTCCGGACCGACGCTCGACGGCCCCACGCTCAGCCTGACACCCCTTAGCGGCAGGGTCATCGTCGTGAACGTCTGGGGATCGTGGTGCTTGCCCTGTCAACACGAGGCGCCGGATCTCGAGCGCGCCTATGAGGCCTACCGGAACATCGGGGTCTCGTTCGTCGGCATCGACACACGAGACAACGCCGCCCAGGCCAAGTCCTTCATCGCCACGAGCAGGATCGAATACCCCAACCTGATCGATGACGGCTCGGAGAAGCTGCTGACGAAGCTCGCCGGCATCGTGCCGCTTCAAGCCGTCCCCTCAACGGTGATAGTCGACCGCACAGGCAAGGTCGCATGGACTGCCCCCATGCCCATCGACTACAAGACTCTCGCTGCTGGGCTGGACGCGATCCTTTCCGAGAAACAGACACCATGACGAAAGACCGAGTGCTCGATGATCTACGCCGCCAGCGCTGCCACGACGGTCGCGTCAGGCTCACTACTGCTCGCCGTCCCGATCGCCGTCGTCGCAGGCGTGGTCTCCTTCCTCTCGCCCTGCGTACTGCCGCTGGTGCCTGGCTACTTGTCGTACGTGACCGGGCTCACCGGCATCGACCTGATCACGACGACGTCGTTCGAGGACGCGGCGCGGGCAAAGCGGGGCCGCATGGTGCTCGGAGCGATTCTGTTCGTGTGCGGCTTCAGCCTCGTCTTCATCCTCATAGGAGTCGTCGCCGGAGGAACCGGGGTCTTCCTCCTCGCACACCGCGAGCTGCTTCAACGCATCCTCGGCGCACTGACCATCGTCATGGGGCTCTCGTTCGCCGGCCTCCTGCCGGCGGTGCTCAGCCAGAGGGTCAATCGCGAGTTTCGATTCCACCGGGACCCGCGCATCGGCCTGATCGGCGCGCCAGTGCTCGGCGTGATGTTCGGCTTCGGCTGGACGCCGTGCATGGGACCGACGCTCGGCGCGATCGAAGGGCTCGGCCTCACCCAAGGTGCGGTGAGCCGAGCCGTCGTGCTCGCGTCGGCCTACTGCCTGGGACTCGGCCTGCCGTTCGTACTCACCGCCATCGCCTTCCGCAAGGCCATGGGGGCCTTCAGCCACATCAAGCGTCACTATCAAGCAGTGATGCGCGTTGGCGGCGGCATGTCGGTCATCATCGGGCTGCTGCTGGTGGTGGGAGTTTGGAACGACCTGGTCGCCCTCATCCAGGGAACCGTGTCCGGCGGCGCGAGTCCGATCTAGATTCAACGCCGCCCGGGGCACCTTGCCGACTGGAGTCCGTTGAGCTGCGCCGATCCCGACGATGTCGAGGCCCGCAGCCTGCTCGCATTCTGCGTGGCGATCGGCGCGCACACCCTCGCCGACGACCATGGCGACCGCTCCCGAGCCAAGGTCCTCGCCCACGCCACCGACGTTCTCCGTCGAGGCCACCACAGGGTAGACCGCCCACGCGCTCCGACGGTCGCAACCCACAAGGACCATCAGCCCCAGACCATGGCAACCGCCGTAGACAGGGCACGCAGTGCGCGAGAGGCTGCTCAGTTCCTGGTGCCGGCGCCGGCTGCCGTCGAGGAAGACACCGATCGCTGCCGCGCTCGCCTTCTCCGCCCCGATGCCGTTCGGCCCGACCGCCGCCGGATCCGCAGCAACGGCCCGCACGATGCAGTATGTCCCCACGTGTGTCAGAGCATTGTAATCGTGCTCGATCGCCTGCGAGCTTCGGAAACAGCGGTTTCGAACTGACAGTCCGCCACTACCGACCTCGCACCCGCAGCCCCGGCGCGTAGCTGCCCGGGCGGCCCATGTCCCAGTACACGGTCGTGGCGGGCATCCGGTCCCAGGCGTTCCCGAGCAGCAACGCGCATGCGTGGGGCATCGCGAGGAAGAGGTAGACCTCCGGCGGTTGAAGGCACCGGTCAAGGGCCCTCAGCTCGTCGCGAAGCTGGTAGATGAGTGCGCGTGCGTGAGGAAGCCCTTCGATCGCCTGCCGGCCTGGGACCGGCAGACGAGTCCTGATGTGGATCGCGTCCGGGTGCTCTTTCGCGATGAAGTCGTCGACGTCCTCTGCGATGTCCGTGGCGAGGCTGACGCTGACGGCCCACGGGCGACCGCATGCGTCATCGCCCAGGTTGTCCGGAAGGCCGACCTCAAGGTCCCGACGGTCCCCCGGCTCGGCAGCGGACGACCAGATGCCGTCGCGGGCGTCGGTCGCGACGGTGAACCCGGCAGTGCTGGTGAACGCGGTACCGACGGCGAACCAGAGGGGGAGACGCATGGCGCCGTCCACCTCGATATCGGTGATCCCCTTCGCCCAGAAGTGCCTGCGCGCGTCCTCGAGATCGGACATGACGCGCGCGGACGCGGTGGCCTGGTCCACGAACTTCCGTCGGCTGTCGGCGCAGACACCGTCGAAAAGATCCAACCAGCTGAGGGAGTAGTCGGCGGTGCTGGACCGCGGGTGCGGTTCGAGAGCTTCGACGACCAGGAGCGCCCGGGGAGCCAGCACCGACAGCCCGAGGTCGCGGATGAGCTCGATGAGCTCCTCGCGAGTGAACGTCTTGCGGGGCGACTTGACCCAGGACCGAACTTGCTGGAGCCCCAGGGCGATCGACGCGGCGTCGCCGCGGACTCCGACGGCGGCCGCGGCGTCCCGCACCTTCTCCTGCCACTCCTCCTCGTACAAAGCGTGCCGGATCTTCAGGCACTCGAGGAACTCCATCAGCCGGTCCTCCTCGATGCCGAGGTGATCTGCCCACTGACGCCGGGCAACGGCCAGAGTCCCCGTCGCGCCGCGGAACGTTTCGACAATCCGGGCATCGGTCGTCGCGCGATCGCCGAGTACGAGATCGTCGGGAGCGATCGCTCGGGTCGTCGCCAGGACGATCACCGGAGGCCGCGCATGGCGTGGCAGGAGGAGCTCCCAACTGGCGTACAGGCGCTGCAGCAGGCTCGCCTTGCCCTTCGGCTTCTCGAACAACCAGTCCTGGGTCAGCGTTTTCGTCGCGCCGACAGATGCTTTGACCTGCCAGAACTCTGCCGGCAGGTCGGCCCGGCGCATCGTCAGGTCATCGACGTTGCCGACATCGGCGGCCTCGACATCGAGGTGGGTGATCGTGGTGTCGGCCCGCAGAATGCACAACACGTGGTACCACACGATCAGGTGCTGGACGTCATCGCCGAGGAGACGCGCGCCGCTGGCTGCGCGGGCAGCCATCAGGCCGCCTCCGCGAACGGCTTCGTCGGAGGCACCCGCCGGAGGACGTCGGTCGCGATCGTCGCGTCGATCGCCGCCTTCCGGCGGAACGCTTCGAGAACGACCTCCGGGACCAGTCGCTGGCGGAGGTCGGAGTACGTGTAGCCGTAGGGGCGCCCCGGGACCTCCGAGGTGACGGCGGCGAGCGCGTCGATATCGGCCGCTGACATGCCCGTGCCCGCGAACAACCGGGACAGCAGCGCCGCCCGCTGAACGTGGCCGGGCCGTTCGAAGACCTCGATGACCGCAGCGCGGCGGCGCAGCGCCGGGTCGATCGCGTCGAGCCTGTTCGTGCACACGATCGTCAGGATCGGCAGACGGTCCGAGCGCATGCCGTCGATGCCGCGGAGCAGCGCGTTCACCCCGGCGCGGTCTTCGTGGTGCATCTGCGCGAGTTCCCGCGACTGGGCCAGAGCGTCGCCCTCGTCGATGAGAAGGATGCCGAGGGACTCGCTGGTTCCGTCGCTCCTTCTCGCCTTGATGAAGTCGGCGGTGATCCGGTCGAACGTCCCGGTGATCAGCGTGGTCATCTCCCCCACCGCGCCGCGCCCGCGAGCGGCCAAGCTCAGCGGGTACAACGTCACGTCCATGCGGGTGCTGGTCGCCACCACCTGGCCCAGGACCTCGGCGACCTCGGTCTTCCCGACCCCGACGTCACCGCTGAAGATGAACAGCGGGGTCCGATCGGTCAGGGCGTCCACGGCCGGGACGACCGCCCCGTGCACGTGCTCGCTCCACAGGCGTAGTGCCGTCGGGTCCGCGAACGCGACAGCGTCCTGCGCAAGGCGGCTGATCAGGTCGTCGAGCCCGACCAGGGAATCGACCCTGGTCTGCGCGGCCGGGTTGGGGAACTCCTCGATCCGGGCGAACAGCCCTTCGGCGCCTTCGATCATGCCGCGCTCCTGAACACTTCGCGCTCCAGGCCGACGCCGCCGGAGGCGTAGTTCCGGTCGACCACCCAGGCTCCGTGGGTGTCGCTGGGCAGGGAGCCGAAGCCGCGCTTGAACGGCAGCTCGTCCTGGACGGTCTTCCGTGCGGTCGCCGTGAGGTCGTGCCACCGAGCGGAGTACGTCAGGAAGGTGAACCACGTGGCCCCGGTGACGTCTTCGCCGCGAGGTACACCGCCGGCGCCGCCGGTCAGGGAGCCGTTCGCGCCGACGCTGTAGCGCAGGGACCAGACGACCTTCCCACTCTTCTTGAACCCGAACTGGTACTGCGAGACGTATCCGTCGGTCAGCAGCAGCTCGAGCTCCTGTCGGTACTCTTCCACCCTCTGGGCCGTCGGGCTGCCGTAGAACAGCCAGCTCTGGTGCAGGTCGGTCGCCGTGCGACCCGCGAGACGTGCCGCATCGACCCGGGTGAAGGTCTGCGCATAGGTGTAAGTGCTGCTCATCAGGCCGCGGCCGTGAAAGCGGGGCCGAGGACGATCTGCCACAAGGCCACGGCCCTGCCCTTGGTCGGCTCGAAGCGGGCCGTGGTGATCGCGTCGAGTGCCTCCTGGGCGGCGTCCTCAAGCTCCTTACGGTGGTGGGGCTCGTACTCGTCGGCCACGTTGCTCTCGAAGTTGGCGGGGTCGAGGACCTGGATGGGGCTGGTCCCCCGCTCCGGGAGGTCCGAGGCCTTGTGGAAGTCGGTGAACGCGATCTGCTCGTCGAGTCCGCCGACGACGAGGAAGGTGAAGAACGCCTCGAGCGCGTCGACATAGTCGTCGAGCACCTCCCCGCGGTCGGCCAGGTGCGCCCAGATGAGCTCCAGCATGAAGCTCTTGCACTTGAAGTCGCCGTCGCGCTTCCGCTGCTGCCGGACCCACCACTTCGTGAACCGGATCAGCTGGGCCAGGTTCGGGTGGTCATCCTTCCGGCCGCGGATGAAGTCGAGATGCTGCCGGGTGCTGGTCTTGACCAGGTCGCCGGTCTTCTTGTTGACGAGGTAGCCGACGTCATCCGGGTCGCCTTCGTAGAGGACGGGGACGACGTCGACGTCCAGGCCCGTGCCGCGAAAGTTCACCGTGACGCAGTGCGTCTGCGCGACGATCTGGTCCGGCCCCAGGTTCGGGTTCGCCTCGACGATCCGGTCCCGCATCCAGTTCACAAGGCCCGGGCGATCCGAAGGTGCGAGCTCCGCACGAACATAGAGGGCGAGGTCGCGGTCCTTCGTCTTGCTCAGCGCCGTGCCCTTGGCCACGGAGCCGGCGTGGAGCGCCTTGACGAGCCCGAAGCCCGGCGTCGCCGCGATCTTCGTCTCGATCCGATCACGCAGGCCGTTGACCTGGGCCCGCTGCCGATCGACCTCGGGCTTCTTGAGGTTGACCTTGTCGTCTGCGAAAGCAGCGAGGTCGCGGTGGGTGATCTGAGGATCCATGGGGTACTCCCGTCTGCCGAGATCGGCAAAGGGCGGACCGGCGACGCCGGCCCTTCAGAGTTCTGTGTTGGAGAGTGCTAATCCGCAGCTGGTTGAGCGCGACCGTGCTCTTGATGCCATGTGCGGCCCAGGAATGCGTACAAGCGCAATGAACAGCGCAAAAACCATCGAACAGCGAACAAGCCCTTACTTCGCAGGGCTCGCCGATGGGTTGAGGTTAGCACTCCATACTGTCGAGTGCCAATCACTCGGCGGATGGGTGAATTTGCACTGCGGACCAGGTCACGACGCCAAAGTCGATCGCGCATAGCGGCGCATACTGCGACCGTGTTCGCCTCATCAGTGCCCTCGACCCAGTATGGCCGGGCCCTCCGACAAGTCCCTCCGAACCATGTGAACCGCAGCCCCGACCAGCTTCCCGGCGCGGGCGATCAGCTGGTGGTCTTGAAGGACCCCGACCGTGTCCCGGCGTTGCCGAGCCGGTCCGGGCCACCGCGACAGCGACCGGGATCTCCGGCTCTGTGATCCCTGGCCTTTTCCCGGAAACCGCTGACGTGTCGAGGGCGCGGAAGAGCTCGCCGTACCGGCCCCAAAAGCAACGACTCACCGGCCGCCGACCGCCGCGACAGTGCGTAGGCCCTGGGGACAGGCACTAGTGAAGCCGTGTCGGCGTGTCCGCATGACCGCATGACCGCATGACCGGCGCTCACGCTCGCACAGTTCGCTGTGCCACCGCGATGGCCTCCACTCGTCGCGCCAACGCTTCGGCATCAGCCGGGCGGATGGCCGAGGTGTCGATGTGCAGATTCAAGCGGACGCCGCCGGGTATCCCGTCGATCTGCATGATCAGGCCCTTGAGAGGCAGCTTGTCCTGGTAGCGAGTCCAAGCGAAGTTGCTGGAGCGGACCAGGGCGACGCCCTGCGGCGATGACGCGTCGTGTGCCGAACCGCTCGAGCCCGCGCCGAGCCGGTTGTTCAGGAACCAGTGCGTGCCGAGTGCCATGCCGAGCTCGGCCTCGACGCGATCGATCAGCGCAGCCACGTCCCACGGGTCAACGTAAGCATGCTTGTACGCCCTCCGCGCCGATCGCGCTGCGGCCCGCAGGATGTCGTCGAACCCACGCCCTGCGACATCGAGCAGGCAGATCGCATTCTGGGCCGCGGTGCACACCACATCGGTCAGGCCGGGATGAAAACGGTTGTCCACCATCGGCCTGACCACCACCGGATCGACGCCGTGGGTCTCGTGCACCGCGACTGCGAACAACGCGAGGAACACAACCGGGGTATCCACGCCCGTGCGCTCGCTGATCGCTCGCACCGCCGGCAGCAGGACGTAGGAGTCGAACTCGCCGTGCCAGTACCGTCGAGTGTCGGGGCCGTCCGGGTTGTAGGACCGGTAACGGGGGGCCTTTCGGAGCACTTCGTCCCAGTAGCGCAAAGCCGCCGCGTTCTGCCGCTGTCCGGCCGCCGATGCCTGCCACACCGCCTGCTCCAGCGGCACGCGCCCTCGAGACGGACACCCGGTGCGCACCTCGGACTGGGCCACCAACGCCGCCACCCCGGCCGCGTCGATCACCAGGTGGGAGATCAGCACCACAACATGCGTAGGCAGCCCTGCCTTGCAGACGACGCCCATGCGGATGGGCCAGTCTGTGGCGTAGTCCATCGCAGCATCCGTGTACCGCCGGTGCAGATCTTCGGCAAGACGCCCCGGGTCTTCCTCGTTCGCGTCCACAACGTCCAGTACGACGACACCGGCGGCGGCGACGACCTGCCGGGGGCGGCCGTCCCCGTCCAAACGGACCCGGGTACGCAGCGACGGAAAGCGCGACATGCGATAGCGGAGCTCGTCTACAAGGTCATCGAGACTGCGACCCGCCGGTACCGCGACCACACCACCGACCGGCCACCAATTTCCCTCCTCCAGGATGTCCGCCCACCACTCCCGTTGGCCCCAGGTGAACTCCC